>NZ_CP043727.1:3454112-3768123 GCF_009831415.1 Yersinia canariae
TCAGTGCGTCTTCGCTCAGTTCACTCAGAGTCGCAACCACCGGCAGACGGCCAATAAATTCAGGGATTAAACCGAATTTAATCAAGTCTTCTGGTTCAGCCTGGCTCAATAACTCGCCTTCTGTTGCCTTTTCTGACTTACCTTTTACCGTCGCGCCGAAACCAATACCGCTACCGGTATTAATGCGCTGCCCGATAACTTTATCCAGGCCCGCAAAAGCACCACCACAGATAAACAGAATCTTAGAGGTATCAACCTGTAAAAACTCTTGCTGTGGATGCTTGCGGCCACCTTGTGGTGGTACAGCAGCAATAGTCCCTTCGATCAGTTTCAACAGAGCCTGTTGCACACCTTCACCCGAAACATCGCGAGTGATCGATGGGTTATCAGACTTGCGTGAAATCTTATCAATTTCATCAATATAGACGATGCCGCGTTGCGCTTTCTGAACGTCGTAATCACATTTCTGTAGCAGCTTCTGAATGATGTTTTCAACATCTTCACCCACATAACCGGCTTCGGTCAGTGTGGTCGCATCTGCCATGGTAAATGGCACATCCAGGAAGCGAGCCAATGTTTCCGCTAATAGCGTTTTACCACTACCAGTCGGACCAATCAGCAGAATATTACTTTTACCCAACTCGATACCATTGCTCGTATCGCCATTACGTAAGCGTTTGTAATGGTTATATACCGCAACAGCCAGCACCTTTTTCGCCGGTTCCTGTCCGATGACATAATCATCAAGATGGCGACGAATTTCGTGCGGCGTTGGCAGCGAACTACGCTCCCGGTGCGGCGCAACTTCTTTGATCTCTTCGCGAATAATGTCGTTACACAAATCGACACATTCATCGCAGATATACACTGACGGCCCGGCAATTAGCTTACGCACTTCATGCTGGCTTTTGCCGCAGAAAGAGCAATACAGCAGCTTTCCAGAACCGTCTTTGCGCTTATCTGTCATCAGTAAACCTCTTTTTCAGTATCTGCCACACCTGAAACTGTGTGGCAGGGAGACTATTCTCGCTATTTCTGTACGCCACGTTAGCTTTTAACGGACAGCCGATATAATGGGTAGTGTACAAACAATACGCAATTGGCTTTTTCAGCACGACGATTTGTTCTATTTACATTCACTATAGTATATCGGCTCACAGAAATAAGTCGTTAGTCACGACGGGTGAACACAGAATCAACTAAACCGTATTCTACAGCCTGTTCGGCAGACAGGAAACGGTCACGCTCAGTGTCTCTCTCTATTTCTTCAAGAGATTTTCCCGTGTGATGTGCCATCAGTTCATTCATACGCGATTTCACTTTTAAAATCTCTTTCGCATGAATTTCAATATCTGTAGCCTGCCCCTGGAAACCGCCCAACGGTTGATGGATCATTACCCGTGAATTCGGCAAGCAGAAACGTTTACCCTTGGCCCCGGCAGTTAACAAGAATGCACCCATTGAACATGCCTGGCCCATACAAATAGTGCTGACATCCGGCTTAATAAATTGCATGGTGTCATAAATTGACATCCCAGCAGTAATCACCCCACCTGGTGAGTTGATGTACAGGAAGATATCTTTTTCTGGATTCTCGGCTTCCAGGAACAGCATTTGCGCTGTGATCAGGTTGGCCATGTGGTCTTCGACCTGGCCGGTCAGAAAAATAATACGCTCTTTAAGCAGACGGGAGAAAATATCGTAAGAACGCTCCCCACGTGAAGTCTGCTCAACCACCATTGGCACCAGAGCCATGTTAGGTGCAAATTGATCTCGTTCGCCACTGTATGACATTACCGTCTCCTAATAGAATTTACTTTGGCGCCATTCATAACCGATTCTACTTGAGATAAGGAATGATGACTATGTTCATGCGTGCAAACAGTCCGGTTATCCGGACTCATTCGACGGTGGTAATCAGCCAGTGTTTCATCAACATCTTATATGAACGTCTGTTAGATTAATTGGGGGATTAATATTCATTTTCAAGCCCCAATGACATTTTTTTTAGCCTAACAATTCTGTTTCTAACCTGAAAACCGCCCACTATCTCTGCCGTAATCCCGACGCCCTATTGATTATTTATCTGTTAAGTACTTTATTTCACTTTTCAAATATAGCGCAGATTGCAGCGAAACATGCCAGATTAATCATACTATTGAGGGATTATTGTTACTAAAAGAAAAAGCCCGCAGCCAAAGGCGACGGGCTTAATCAATTAAAACACCGGATAGATTACATCCAGTTTAGTGCGCTAAAAAACATTACGCAGTGGTGGTCTGATTCATCAGCTCACTGAAGGTAGTTGGTTTTTCAGTTACTTTGGCTTTAGCCAGTAAAGTTTCTACCGCTTGTTCTTCCAGAGCAACATTACGCATATTGTTCATCAGCTCTTTGTTCTTGCTGTAGAACTCAACAACTTCTTGTGGATCTTCGTAAGCAGAAGCCATTTCTTCAATCAGTGCTTTAACACGATCTTCATCAGCTTTCAGCTCGTGCTGGCTGATAACTTCGCCCAGCAACAGACCGACAACAACACGACGTTTAGCTTGCTCTTCGAACAATTCACGTGGCAATTCAGCAGCTTGCTTCTCGTTACCACCGAAACGCTGTGCAGCCTGACGGCGCAGAACGTCGATTTCACCTTCAACCAGTGCCGCAGGAACGTCGATTTCGTTCGCGCTAACCAGACCGTCGATTGCCTGAGTTTTAACACGGTTACGTACCGCGCCTTTCAGCTCGCGTTCCATGTTTTTACGCACTTCAGCACGCAGACCGGCAACTGAACCATCAGCAACGCCGAAACGTTTGATGAATTCTTCAGTCAGTTCTGGCAGCTCACGCACTTCAACTTTCTTCAACACGATGTCGAATTTAGCTGATTTACCTTTCAGGTTTTCTGCGTGGTAATCTTCTGGGAAGTTTACGTCGATGGTGAATTCTTCACCGGCTTTGTGGCCGATTACACCTTCTTCGAAACCTGGGATCATACGACCCTGGCCCATTGCCAGCACGAAATCAGTCGCTTTACCGCCTTCAAACACTTCACCGTCGATAGATCCGGTGAAATCCAGAGTTGCGCGATCTTCAGCAGTTGCGGCAGCGTCAGTTTCTTTCCAGGTAGCTTGTTGCTTACGCAGAGTTTCCAGCATGGTATCAACGTCAGCGTCGTTTACTTCAACAACTGGCTTTTCTACTTCAATGCTTTCCAGATCTTTTAGCTCAACTTCCGGATACACTTCAAACTCAACGGAATAAGTAAAATCTTCACCCTCTTTGTACTGGCCCGGCACATAGTTAGGTGCGCCAGCTGGGTTGATTTTTTCTTTAATGATTGCGTCAACGAAATTACGTTGCATCAGATCACCCAGTACGTCCTGGCGAACAGATGCGCCGTAGCGCTGTTCAACGATATTCATTGGCACGTGGCCTTTACGGAAACCGTCGATACGAACATTTTTAGCAGCTTTAACTAATTCGCTTTTTACGGCTTTCTCAATGCTGTCAGCAGCAACAGTAATTGTTACACGGCGGCCAAGGCCTTGGGTGGTTTCAACAGAAACTTGCATCTTGTTACCTCAAAAAAATCACAGTGCTCGGTCAACTCCAGAAGCTGCAAACGAAGCAGCACCACTTCCCTTTCAGGAATGATGCAAACTCTGAAAACATCCTCTAAGAACCGGGACGGCCGCATTATACAGAACCGAGTATCCCAGATGTCAGAAGCGTCCCGAAACCATTCCGGAAAAATAAGACGCGACATTATAGCGGCGCACAAGGTATGAGTCGAGGAAAGCAAGCGAATGTTGTCGCGGTAAAATTCACGCGTTAATCGTTCCCTCGGCTAAAACTCCTGTGGCGCACTAATGAAATGGAGATGTCGCCTATACAGAAACACAAGCGGCTCTAGGGCCGCCTGCAAAATTCTCATCTACTAATACCCTAAATCAGGCCGGAATGACTACTGTTATCCAGCCTGATTTAATTAATCTTAGCGCTTAAGCCAATGTTCCTGCTCCACGGCAAGACGGTGAAGCCGGTACGGTATCTTGTAACCCAGCCCACTCTTTTAGGGTGTAAGTGTGCAAGGCCAGCGCATGAACCGTGCTCGCCAGCTCTTCAGCCAACGCACTATAAATCGCGCGATGGCGATTGAGAAAGCGTTGATCTTGAAATTTATTGCTAACGATCACAATTTTAAAATGACTTTCCGAACCCGCAGGAACATTGTGGCGGTAACTTTCATTAATTACCTCCAGATGATCCGGTTCGAATGCCATTTTTAGTTTTTCTTCAATTTGTTCCCGAATCAAAATCATCATGTTCTCCTCACTACTGAAGCAGAAAACTGCCCACTCTCTCTTGCAATATTAGTTGATTTCCGCTGTTTTATAACATTTTGGATACAAAATATCCTGAATATCTCACCGCGACCAGTTCAAATGAAGAAGCTGATTCTCTGATTAACCAAAAGGTGATTTGTAAGAACTTTAAAGTAAATGAAGGGTTACTCGGGGGAAAAACGTATTTTTTGGTGAATTTCTCTCCATCGGGATCTTCCACCGGCCACTCGCAGTGCTATGATGTCGCAACTGCAAACTCGCAAAATAACATGGCTGCTATCCCGCTCTGATTATTAAAGAATTCCATAACTATTGAGAAAGTGAACATGCTAAAGAAAATTCTTTTCCCGCTGTTGGCTGTTTTTATACTGGCGGGCTGTGCTGCCAGTAACAACACATTGAATGTGACTCCGAAAGTCGTCTTGCCACCTCAAGATCCAACGCTTATGGGGATTACTATCAGCATTAATGGCGCTGATCAGCGCCAGGATGCCGCACTGGCGAAAGTAAATCGTGATGGTCAACTGGTGGTGTTAACTCCATCTCGAGATCTGCGTTTCTTGCTACAAGAAGTGCTCGAAAAACAAATGACTGCCCGCGGTTATATGATTGGAACCAATGCACCAGTTGACTTACAAATTGTGGTAAATCAACTATTTGCTGATGTACAGGAAGGTAACCTTCGCTACAACATCACGACTAAAGCAGACATTTCTATTACTGCCACCGCGAAAAATGGTAACAAGCAGGTTAAAAACTACCGTGCCAGCTATAACGTTCAAGGTGCATTTACTGCGACCAATGAAAAAATCACTGATGCTGTTAACACCGTGTTGAGCGATGTTATTGCAGATATGGCGCAAGACACCAGTGTCAGCAGCTTTATCAAGCAGAATGCCCGTTAATCTGTTGTTTGCTTAACATCTTTATTACTGCTTAACAGAATGCTCTGCCCCACTCATGGGGCGGGGCATGTAGGTCTCACATGTCCAATCGCTATTCGAACCTTTTTACCCAACGAAATTCTCTTGTTCTTTTGCTGTTGGGATTTGCCTCAGGCCTCCCTTTAGCCCTAACTGGCGGGACATTACAAGCTTGGATGACGGTTGAAAATGTCAGTCTGAAAACGATTGGTATTTTTTCTTTGGTCGGCCAAGCCTACGTATTTAAGTTCCTCTGGTCCCCCTTAATGGACCGCTATACCCCTTCATTTCTTGGCCGCCGACGCGGTTGGTTAATCATTAGCCAGCTGTTATTAATTGTCGCCATTATTGCCATGGGCTTTATGGAACCGGCTAAACATTTATGGTGGCTGGCCGCTATCGCGGTGATAGTTGCATTCTGCTCTGCATCGCAAGATATTGTTTTTGATGCTTATAAAACTGATTTACTGACGGCAGAAGAGCGCGGTACCGGTGCTGCGGTTTCAGTGTTGGGTTATCGTCTCGCCATGTTGGTGTCTGGTGGGCTGGCACTGTGGATAGCGGATCGTTACCTCGGCTGGCAATCCACTTACTGGCTGATGGCCGGGTTAATGCTCATTGGGGTATTTGCCACGTTATTTGCTCCAGAACCCGATATTCGTATTGCGCCGCCGAAAACTCTGGAACAGGCAATCGTTGAGCCATTGCGTGATTTTTTTGGCCGCAACAATGCCTGGCTGATTCTGCTACTGATCGTTTTGTACAAAATGGGCGATGCTTTTGCAGCCAGCTTAAGCACCACTTTTTTGATCCGTGGCGTCGGATTTGATGCTGGCGAAGTCGGGTTGGTCAATAAAACGCTGGGATTAATCGCCACTATTATTGGCGCGCTGTATGGCGGCCTGCTAATGCAGCGCCTGAGCTTATTCCGAGCATTGATGATATTCGGCATTTTACAGGCGGTATCCAACGTTGGTTACTGGCTGTTATCCATCACTGATAAGAATATATTTTCCATGGGCAGCGCCATATTCTTGGAAAACCTGTGTGGAGGGATGGGAACTGCGGCGTTTGTTGCTCTACTGATGACACTCTGCAATAAGTCTTTCTCCGCCACACAATTTGCTTTGTTATCAGCATTATCCGCTGTAGGGCGCGTCTATGTTGGCCCAATAGCCGGGTGGTTCGTTGAAACACATGGCTGGCCGTTATTCTATTTATTCTCCATTGTGGCGGCCATTCCTGGATTATTACTGCTCTATATCTGCCGACAGACGTTAGAACATACACAAAAAACAGATGAATTTATGCCAAGAACCGCATTTAAAGCAGCCTACCGCTGGGCATTGCGCTTTTTGACGATAGGTTGCGTATTATTAGCCGCATGGCTTGTATTACTAATATGTAATGCGTTGGATTGGACCGCCGCCCCACATGTCGCAGAGATACTGCTGCTCCGTGGAATTCAGCTCAGTGTGGTCGGCATGGTATTTGGTGGAGTATTGGACTATCTCGCGCTTAGACGAGAAAAGTTAGCTTAATAAACCTCATTAAATGAAGAAAGCCGGCACTTGCACCGGCTTTTTTTATGCTTGCAAGATAAGCCACCTGAATACTTTCTCTTCACTTAATTGATACTCATCACAAATTACAGCAACAGTTGCAAAATATTATTCACAAAACGAGATCCATATCACTTTCAACTATTTATCCTTTCGTGCTCTGAGACTATGATGAGCGCACTTTTTGTTAAGGACTGTGTCCTTTTGTTTCTTCTGACATCTTTCACTCACACAGAGGCATTTATGCGTAAAATTCTTATCGGCGCAGTCGCGCTGACGGCGGTCACCTTGGCTCCGGCCGTGCAAGCTGAATACCAGTGGGGATTTGCTAATATCAGCATGAACTACCTTGACTGGACTCGCAGCACCACGCATAAATCCGGTGATTCTTCGCATAAAGATGACTTCGCGTATATTGAATTAGAAGGCGGTGCCGGCTATAGCTGGGGCGAGGTCTACGGCTTCTTTGATTTAGAAAACCCGTTCAATTCAAAAACAGCACAACCGGGTGATAACCAGCGCTACACCTTCAAGACGACAGGCCGCTACTATCTGGGTGACTCAGGTTTCAACCTTTATGGGCACCTCTACGGCACATACTCCTTGCCAAGTGCAGAAGGTAACAATTACAGCAACTTCCACGAAGTAAATACGCTGTACGGTATTGGTTATAACGCCACTGTTGCGGGGGTGTGGATGAAGCCGTTCGTTGCTCTGCATTATGTCGATCAGACCTATTACTCAGGCAATAACGGTTATGTTGTCGGTTGGGTTGCAGGTTATGACTTTACC
The DNA here is from genome assembly GCF_009831415.1 of Yersinia canariae. Classification (NCBI taxonomy): domain Bacteria; kingdom Pseudomonadati; phylum Pseudomonadota; class Gammaproteobacteria; order Enterobacterales; family Yersiniaceae; genus Yersinia; species Yersinia canariae. Next base: position 3,461,733 of record NZ_CP043727.1, read on the forward strand.
GCATTCGATGAAAAATTCAGCATCACCAACTGGAACGAACTGGAGTTCAACCGGGCTGAGCGCTATGCCGCAGGCAACGGTGGCCGTAACGGGGTGAACGGGGCTATTGCTCTTTGGTGGACACCAATTAAACAATTCACCACAGGTATTCAGTACCGTTATGCTTATAACAAATTAGGCGAAGATTTTTTACAAGATGGTATCGTTTATTCAATTAAATATAATTTCTAACTAAAATGATTCTGGGGACGTCTATTTTTAGTCCCTGGAATATATTTTAATTTACCGCGTCATCACATATTATTTACATAAAATAAGCCTACGCATTAAATAAAAATCAGTATTTCCCATGAATAAAAGTCTAATTACCGTTGTTTTTCCTTAACATCCGCCGCTTTATAGCCCCCCGCTTTCGCCAACATATTGTTGCTATTAGTAAATTGTCACGTAAGGCAACATCTGTGACCCCCTTAACATAAAGTGTCAACAAGCCGCTGACACAATCTTAAGCATGTTTACAGTCCTGCAACGTTCCCGTAAAATGCCCGCACACATGAAACGACAATAGAGCCATTTTGTAATTGAGGTCGTTAGATGAGACTTAAGAAATACATTAAAAATATGGGTATGTTGTCTTTATTAGCAGCCACAGTCATGCTTAGTGGTTGCGATATGGTATTGATGAATCCCAAAGGCGCAATCGGAGTCGAGCAGAAAACACTGATACTCACTGCTATCGGTTTAATGCTGATCGTTGTAGTTCCGGTTATTTTTATGGCGTTTGCTTTTGCATGGAAGTACCGCGCGTCCAACAAAAGTGCGACCTACACTCCAAACTGGTCCCATTCCAACAAAATTGAGCTTGTTGTTTGGGCAGTTCCAATCATTATCATTGCTATTTTGGCAACGATAACTTGGAAAACCTCTCACGAACTTGACCCGTTCAAACCGCTTGAAGTGGCTGGTAAAGAACCGATCACCATTGAAGTGGTTTCCCTTGACTGGAAATGGCTGTTTATCTACCCAGAACAAGGTATTGCTACAGTAAATGAACTGGCTTTCCCTACTGATGTTCCGGTGAACTTTAAAATCACCTCCAACTCAGTAATGAACTCGTTCTTTATCCCTCAGTTAGGCGGGCAGATTTATGCGATGGCCGGGATGCAAACCAAATTGCATCTGATTGCTAACGAAGCCGGTAAATACAATGGTATTTCCAGTAGCTTCAGTGGCAAAGGCTTCTCAGGTATGAAATTCACTGCGATCGCAACACCTACGCAGGAAGATTTCAACCAATGGGTCGCACAGGTGAAAAAATCGCCAAACACCCTGAATACCACTGACGATTTCAATAAACTGGCTGAACCGAGCGAAAATAACCCGGTTGAGTATTTCTCCAGTGTTAAACCGGAGCTGTTTAAAGGAATTATTGGCAAGTTTATGGGCGATATGAACATGCACAAAAAAGGCGATGATACCCATTCAGGTATGGATATGAGCCAGGGCATGGATATGGGCGAACACGCCGCTCACGCCGGAGCCGAGGAATAAAACGATGTTGGGAAAATTAACACTTGATGCGGTTCCGCTGCACGAACCAATCATTATGGTTACCGTTGCTGCAATTGTTCTGGGTGGGCTGGCTCTCGTCGCTGCTCTAACCTATTTCGGCAAATGGAAATGGTTATGGAGCGAATGGCTGACTTCGGTTGACCATAAGAAAATCGGTATCATGTATATTCTGGTCGCCATGGTCATGCTTTTGCGTGGTTTTGCCGACGCCATCATGATGCGTAGCCAGCAAGCACTTGCTTCCGCTGGTGAGGCTGGCTTCTTGCCGCCTCATCATTATGATCAGATTTTCACCGCTCACGGCGTCATCATGATTTTCTTCATGGCGATGCCTTTCGTGGTGGGCTTGATGAACGTGGTTGTGCCGCTACAAATCGGTGCTCGTGACGTTGCCTTCCCGTTCCTGAACTCATTGAGTTTCTGGTTCTTTGTCGTCGGGGTGGTGTTAATCAACATCTCTCTGGGGGTCGGTGAATTTGCGCAAACCGGTTGGTTAGCCTATCCACCACTGTCAGGTAAAGAGTACAACCCTGGTGTCGGGGTCGATTACTGGATCTGGAGTCTACAGATTTCTGGTTTAGGTACCTTGCTGACCGGTGTTAACTTCTTCGCGACTATCCTGAAAATGCGTGCGCCTGGCATGTCAATGATGAAGATGCCTGTCTTCACATGGGCGGCACTTTGCACCAACATTTTGATTATCGTTTCTTTCCCGATCCTAACTGTGACCGTCGCGTTACTGACCCTGGACCGCTACCTTGGCACCCATTTCTTCACTAATGATATGGGTGGCAACATGATGATGTACATCAACCTGATTTGGGCCTGGGGCCATCCGGAAGTGTACATTCTGGTTCTGCCGGTATTCGGGGTGTTCTCCGAAGTGACCGCAACCTTCTCAAGAAAGCGTCTGTTTGGTTACACCTCTTTAGTCTGGGCAACCATCGCGATTACCGTATTGTCGTTTATTGTTTGGCTACACCACTTCTTTACCATGGGGTCAGGTGCCAACGTTAACGCCTTCTTCGGGATCGCCACGATGATTATTTCTATCCCGACCGGGGTGAAAATATTCAACTGGCTGTTCACCATGTACCAAGGGCGTATTCAGCTTAACTCCGCCATGCTGTGGACGGTTGGTTTCATCATCACCTTCTCAATCGGTGGGATGACCGGTGTTCTGCTAGCTGTGCCGGGTGCAAACTTCGTACTGCATAACAGCTTGTTCCTGATTGCCCACTTCCATAACGTGATTATCGGTGGCGTGGTGTTCGGTTGCTTCGCGGGTCTGACTTACTGGTGGCCTAAGTCCTTCGGCTTTACGCTGAATGAAAAATGGGGCATCCGTGCATTCTGGTTCTGGATTATCGGCTTCTTCGTTGCCTTCATGCCACTGTATGTCCTAGGCTTTATGGGGATGACCCGTCGTCTGAGCCAAGACATCAACCCGGAATTCCACCCGATGTTGATGGTGGCCGCGGGCGGTGCAGCACTGATTGCATGCGGTATTTTGTGCCAAGTTATCCAAGTGTTCGTCAGTATCCGTGACCGCGAACAAAATCGTGATCTGACTGGTGACCCATGGGGTGGCCGTACGCTGGAGTGGTCTACCTCTTCCCCACCGCCGTTCTATAACTTCGCTGTTGTTCCTGAAGTGACTGACCGTGACGAATTCTGGGATATGAAAGAGAAAGGCGAAGCATACAAACGCCCAGCGAAATACGAAGAAATCCACATGCCGAAGAATACCGGTGCAGGTGTGATTATTGCTGGCTTCAGCTTGATCTTCGGCTTTGCCATGATCTGGTATATCTGGTGGCTGGCCATTATTGGCTTCGTCGGCATGATTGTGACCTGGATTGTGAAAAGCTTCGACGAGGATGTGGATTACTATGTGCCGGTTGCAGAAGTGGAGCGCATTGAAGATCTTCATCATGAACAAATCAGCAAAGCAGGCGTGAATCATGTCAACTGAAACTCTGACTAACCATAACGTCGCCCATGTAGAACATGGGCATCACGATGCAGGAGCGACGAAAGTCTTCGGCTTCTGGATCTACCTGATGAGCGACTGTATTTTGTTTGCGACATTGTTTGCAACTTATGCAGTGCTGGTAAACGGGACCGCTGGCGGTCCTTCAGGCAGGGATATCTTCGACTTGAACTTTGTTCTGGTCGAAACCTTCCTGTTGCTGTTCAGTAGTATTACTTACGGCATCGCTATGCTGGGCATGAACAAAGGCCACAAAAATCAGGTGAATACCTGGTTAGGTCTGACCTTCCTGTTCGGATTGGGCTTTGTGGCAATGGAAATCTATGAATTCCATCACCTGATTGCTGAAGGTTATGGCCCGGATCGCAGTGCGTTCCTGTCTAGCTTCTTCGCACTGGTTGCCACCCACGGTATTCACGTTACCGCTGGCCTGGTTTGGATCATCATTATGATGATTCAAGTAGCAAAACGCGGCCTGAATGAAACGAACCGTACCCGCCTGATGTGCCTGAGCTTGTTCTGGCACTTCCTGGACGTGGTCTGGATCTGCGTATTCACCGTTGTCTATCTGTTAGGAGCTATGTGATGAGCCATCCAACATCTAGTCATTCAACAACGACTCACGGTGGAGCCAGCCACGGTAGCTTGAAGTCATATCTTATTGGCTTCATTCTGTCGGTTATTCTGACAGTTATTCCATTCGCTATGGTGATGAGCGGTACCGCCTCCCATACGACTATTCTGGCCACTGTGGTCGGTTTAGCCGTGGTGCAGATTATCGTACACTTAGTGTACTTCCTGCATATGAATGGATCGTCCGAAGAACGTTGGAATCTGGTGGCGTTCCTGTTCACCGCTATGATTATCGCAATCGTTGTTGTGGGCTCACTCTGGATTATGTACAACCTCAACATCAATATGATGGTTGACTGAAGAGCTGCATGTGATGATTAAGCAATACCTGCAAGTAACTAAACCAGGAATTATTTTCGGCAATTTAATTTCTGTCGTTGGGGGATTTCTCCTCGCTTCCAAAGGCGTGATTGATTACCCCCTTTTTCTCGCCACCCTGTTCGGTGTCTCGCTAGTTGTTGCCTCCGGGTGTGTATTTAACAACTATATCGACCGTGATATCGACCGCATCATGGAGAGAACGAAGAATCGTGTCCTGGTAAAAGGACTTATCGATCCGAAAGTGAGCCTGATTTATGCTTCAGTACTGGGTATTGCTGGCATGCTGCTGCTCTATGTCGCTGCTAACCCATTAGCCATGTGGCTGGCTGTGATTGGTTTTGTGATTTATGTCGGGGTTTATAGCCTCTACATGAAACGTAAATCAGTTTACGGCACATTGATTGGCAGCTTGTCAGGTGCCGCGCCTCCGGTGATTGGTTACTGCGCCGTTACCGGGCAATTTGATATGGGTGCGTTGATCTTGCTGTTGATCTTCAGCCTGTGGCAAATGCCGCATTCTTATGCCATCGCGATTTTCCGCTTTAAGGATTATCAAGCTGCCAACATTCCAGTTCTGCCGGTTATAAAAGGAATATCGGTCACCAAAAACCATATTACCCTTTATATTTTGGCCTTTATGGTCGCAACCTTGATGCTGACCCTAAGTGGCTATGCCGGTTACAAATATCTGGTAGTGGCTGCGGCGGTGAGTGTGTGGTGGTTGGGCATGGCATTGCGCGGTTATAAGGCAACCAATGACAGCGTATGGGCGAGAAAACTCTTTGTATTCTCTATCATTGCCATTACGTCATTGAGCGTCATGATGTCGGTTGATTTCAATGTACCTTCCTCGGCCGGGTTACTGACTTACGTCGGGTAACTTCAACCATATTGATATAAAAATGGCTGTTTCTAACAGCCATTTTTTATTTCTACCCTACCCTGCTGTCATCTAAAAACTCGCCTGTAATACATTCTAAACATCAATAGATTTACCGGCCCCTATTAACATCATTACAATGGCGCATGATGTTTTCTTGAGGTAGTAATGAACGACAATAAAATGACCCCGCTGGAGCTTAGAGCGACTTGGGGGCTGGGCACGGTATTCTCTTTGCGCATGCTCGGCATGTTTATGGTTTTGCCCGTCCTCACCACCTATGGCATGGCGCTTTCTGGTGCCAGCGAAGCACTGATTGGCATCGCCATCGGTATTTATGGATTGGCTCAAGCTATTTTCCAGATCCCATTTGGGCTGGTTTCTGACCGTATTGGTCGTAAACCGATGATTGTCGGCGGCCTGCTGATATTTGCTCTGGGCAGTATTATTGCTGCGCTGAGTGATTCTATCTGGGGCATCATTCTGGGCCGTGCGCTACAAGGTTCTGGGGCGATTGCCGCTGCTGTCATGGCATTGTTATCAGATTTGACCCGTGAGCAAAACCGAACCAAAGCAATGGCATTTATCGGTGTCAGTTTCGGTATTACCTTTGCAATCGCAATGGTGGTCGGCCCAATCGTCACACATGCTTTTGGTTTACAAGCCCTGTTTTGGGGAATAGCAATACTGGCGCTATTGGGTATTGTCATCACATTGGCGGTGGTACCAGATGCTGATAGTCATGTGCTGAACCGCGAATCCAGTATCGTCAAAGGCAGCGTGAGCAAAGTGCTCAATAACAGCCGACTGCTCAAACTCAATTTTGGCATCATGTGCTTGCACATCTTATTGATGTCGAGCTTTGTTGCCTTGCCGCAAATTATGGCAAGTGCAGGATTAGCGCCTGCCCAGCATTGGATTGTCTATCTGGTGACCATGTTGGTTTCTTTCGCCGCTGTCGTGCCGTTTATTATTTATGCTGAAGTTAAACGCCGCATGAAGCAGGTTTTTATGGGCTGTGTCGCGGTGCTATTTGCTGCTGAAGTGGTGCTGTGGTCAGCCGGGCAACAGTTGTGGGTCATTATTGCCGGCGTGCAGTTATTCTTTATTGCTTTCAATGTGATGGAAGCTATCTTACCGTCATTGATCAGTAAAGAATCCCCTGCGGGCTATAAAGGTACTGCCATGGGGATTTACTCCACCAGCCAGTTTATTGGTGTGGCTATCGGCGGCAGTTTAGGCGGCTGGATATTTGGCATGGAAGGGGCAAGTATGGTGTTTGCCGCCGGGGCAGTTATCGCGCTGGTGTGGTTTGGTGTGAGTGCAACGATGCAAGAACCACCTTATGTCAGTAGCCTGCGAATTACCTTGTCAGAATTGGCCGTAAAAGACTCCGCATTGGAAGAGCGAATCAAAGCGCAACCCGGAGTTACTGAAGCGGTAGTGGTGAGAGCAGAACGCAGCGCTTACGTCAAAGTGGATACCAAAAAAACTAATCGCAATCAGCTTGAAGAGTTAGTTAACGCGATATAAACAAAAGCAGGTACAAAAGTGATGACCACCTTTGTACCTGACTTAGCTCAATATCAGTCGCGGAAGTTATTGAACTGGAATGGCTGGCCCAGATCAGCACCACGGATCAATGCCATCACACCCTGCAAATCATCACGTGCTTTGCCGGTTACCCGAACTTGTTCGCCCTGAATCTGTGCCTGCACTTTGAGTTTGCTGTCTTTAATCAGCTTAACCAACTTCTTCGCCTGCACACTTTCAATGCCTTGTTTCAACTTGGCTTCTACACTGTAGGTTTTGCCACTGCGATCCATTTCTTCTGGGATCTCCAGTGCCGCGCCTTCAATGCCGCGCTTGCTCAGTTGAGCACGCAAAATATCCAGCAGTTGCTCAACCTGAAAATCAGATTCACTGGCAACTTTGATACTTTCGTTCTTTTCATTTAACTCAAAACTCGCTGGAACATTACGGAAATCCCAACGGTTTGCTAAATCACGAGTGGCGTTTTCCACTGCGTTACGCACTTCCTGCATATCAATTTCAGATACGATGTCGAAAGATGGCATATTCCCTCCTCCTGATAAGATGAATGGCGAGCATAATAACCGCTTTATCCCAACAGACAAAGCCAAGCTGCTGACAATTAATCAACTTACACCCTGTTCTTAGCAAAGCCAATGTGCAGCTAACTCTGCGTTTAATGACCAAAAAGTCTATAATCAAAGCATAACACTTAGAAAGAAACAGTGAATTTCCGCCCACACCAAGGAGGCCTCAATGAAAATTACTGTGCTTGGTTGCGGAGCTCTCGGGCAGCTATGGTTATCCGCGTTATACCAGCAAGGTCACGATGTACAAGGCTGGCTTCGCGTGCCACAGCCCTTTTGTTCAGTCAATGTCATTACGTTAAGTGGCGAGGCATTTAATCAGAATCTCTCCACGAATGATCCAGAGCATTTGTCCAAAAGTGAATTATTATTGGTTTGCTTAAAAGCATGGCAAGTTTCCAGCGCAATCAATGCCTTACTGCCCAAGCTTAACCCCGAATGTAAGATTTTACTGCTGCACAATGGGATGGGCACACAGGAAGAATTACCACGAGATGACCATGTCTTCCTCCACGGAGTCACCACTCATGCGGCACGTCACGATGGCAACACAATTGTCCATGTCGCCAGTGGTATTACCCACATTGGCCCAATGTCCCCCATTGATACCGACATCAGCCATCTGGCAGATATCTTGCATCAAGCCTTACCGGACGTGGCTTGGCACAATGACATCTCAGCGGCATGCTGGCAGAAATTGGCGGTAAACTGTGTCATTAACCCACTGACTGGCCTGTATAACTGCCGCAATGGTGATTTACAGCGCTATCCAGAGCTGATTACAATTTTATGTGCTGAAGTCGCCAGCGTGATGGAGATGGAGGGCTACCATACCTCCACTGAAAGTCTGCTCAGTTACGTGAATAATGTTATCCAGAGTACCGCTGATAATGTTTCATCATTACTACAGGATTTGCGCCGCCAACGGCACACTGAGATAGATTACATTACTGGTTATTTACTGCGGCGCGCGCGGAATCACGGCATGACCTTGCCGGAGAATGCCCGGCTGTATGACTTAATTAAACGTAAGGAAAATGAGTATGAGCGTATCGGCGCTGGTTTGCCTGGCTCCTGGTAGTGAAGAAACCGAGGCCGTTACCACCATTGATATTCTGGTGCGCGCAGGTATTAGTGTCACGACGGCCAGTGTCGCCGGTGACGGAGCATTGGAAATCACGTGCTCACGCGGCGTCCGTTTACTGGCCGATGCCCGCTTGGTGGATGTAGCAGATCAAAAATTTGATGTGGTAGTGCTGCCCGGCGGGATTAAGGGGGCAGAATGTTTGCGTGACAGCCCATTGTTAGTCGCCACCGTCGAGCAAGCACATAAAGAGGGCCGGCTGGTCGCTGCAATTTGCGCCGCGCCCGCCTTAGTGCTTGAGCACCACAAATTGTTTCCGGTTGGCAATATGACCGGTTTCCCGGCATTAAAAGATAAAATCGACCCGACAAAATGGATGGATCAGCGCGTTGTTTATGACCGGCGAGTCAATCTGGTGACCAGCCAAGGGCCAGGAACATCCATTGATTTTGCGTTGAAGATTGTTTTTTTGCTGCTCGGGCGTGAAAAAGCGGAAGAGATTGCCTGGCAGCTAGTGTTACCACCAGGAATTTATAACTATCGTGAATAACTAATACCCAATAGAAAAGAGAACCGCCCTTTATCTGGAGAATTATTGCACTCGGCTGAATCGCCAGCGCCCGCAGTTGACCGACGCTTTTGTGAAAAAGGTGCTTCGTAAGAAACTCTATTTACGGATGAAAAATACGGCATCGATAAAAGAGATTATCGCGATTAGAAGCTGATGAGATGCGGGTTAAATGGCTAACAGGCACTGCGCAAGCCCTGAGTGGCAAAGCGCAGTAGCCGTTAACCTATCACCATTAAGGGCGGTACACCTTCACATTGGTATACCCCTGCTCACGCAAATAAAGCGCCTGCAAACGGCTCATCACACCGCGATCGCAATATAACAGATAGGTTTTACTTTGATCCAAATCGGCAAATTGTGAACTCAGCTTATAGAATGGTAACGCATGTATCTCAATGCCATCCAACTTGAGTGGTTTTTCATCTTGCTCATCTGGCGCGCGGATATCCAACAACACATCGCTATCCGCCAGTTCTGCAACGGTTTCAACTTCAACCACTTGCTCACGACTTTGCTCGGCGATTTCACGGATGTCGACATTTTTAGCTTCACTGACCACCCGGTCCAGAATAGAGAAATCAAAGTGAGATTCCTCTTCTTCAATTTTGGCTTTCACCGCTTTTACTGTTGGGCTTTTTGAAATCACGCCGCAATATTCTGGCATGGTTTTAGCGAAATCTTCAGTGCCGATTTCCCGCGCCAAATTGATGATGTGCTCTTTGTCATGTGAGATAAGTGGGCGCAAGATCAGGGTGTCAGACGCATTATCAATCAAGCGCAAGTTGGTCAGTGTCTGGCTAGACACCTGCCCCAGCGCCTCCCCTGTCACCAACGCCTGAACACCATAACGTTCGGCAACCTGAGATGCAGCACGCACCATCATGCGTTTTAACACCACGCCCATCTGACCATCTTCGACTTTTTCGAGAATTTCACCCACCACCGGCTCAAAATCGATAGCAACAAAACGCACCCGATGGGAGCTACCAAAACGATTCCACAAATAGTGAGCAACTTGCTTTACCCCAATCTCATGGGCTGAGCCACCAAGATTGAAGAAGCAATAATGCACCCGGCAACCACGGCGCATCAGCATATAGCTGGATACACCCGAGTCAAAACCACCGGAAATCAGGGATAAAACATCTTCCTGTGTACCAATCGGGAAGCCGCCCAACCCTTCATGGCGCGCTTTGATCAGGGTCAGTTTGTCTTGATCAATTTCTAAATGCACTGTTACCTGAGGATGGGTCAGTTTAACTTTGGCACTTTCTATATGTTGATTCAGACCGCCACCGACATACCGCTCAACATCACCAGACGAAAATTCATGCTTACCACGGCGTTTCACCCGGACACAGAAAGTTTTCCCAATCAAAGTTTCGCGGTAGGCTTCCAGCGTCTGCTCAAAGATATTGTGCATATCGGTGTAGCTGCGGTCTTCCACTTCGAGAATATGGTGGATACCCGGAACGCGGGTTAGAGCATCACAAATCTGTGGGCCGAGATTGTCATCTTTAGTGCGCAGTTCAATATGATCCCAATGACGGACCACCGCGAGGGTATCGTCCTCAAGGTTTTTCAATACGTTGCGGATATTGGTTGTGAGGATCTTAATGAAGCGCAATCGCACAGATTGACTCTTGATGGTGATTTCTGGGAACAATTTAATGATAAACTTCATGGCGGTCTTTAGTTGTCTGGTTATGGAGTGATGGCGTCGCTATTGATAGCAACAGTCAAAGGCGTTAGCGAAAACATGCAAGCCGTGGAGTATATCACTATATGATGCGCGGCTGCGTACTAAAAACCAGACTTAAACGTCACGATTTCCCCTTCATTATCCGCTAGAATAGCCGGTAATAAACTTTTGACCTGAAGAGTTGCTTTCAGCAAGCAAGAAGACGTTTCGCGCCATCCAAGGTTACGTTTCATAAAAATACCGAGTCGAATAAAACTATGCCGAAAAAAGCTGCATCACCTGAAACCAAAGTCGCCAGTTTTGAGACATCGCTCAGTGAACTGGAACAGATCGTTACTCGTCTCGAGTCCGGTGAACTCCCGCTGGAAGAGGCGTTAAATGAGTTTGAACGTGGCGTACAATTAGCGCGTCTTGGTCAGCAAACTCTGCTGCAAGCCGAACAACGTGTTCAGGTTCTCCTAAGTGACGAAGTGGATGCGCCATTAGTCCCTTTCACTCCGGATGCTGAGTAGCCTTATGTCTAATACCCACTCCTCCGCTGATTTTAATCAGCAGCTTGCCGCACATCAGCTGCGGGTCAATCAAGCTCTATTAGATTTCATCGCGCCACTCCCTTTTGGTAAGAGTGACTTGGTAGAAGCCATGCGCTATGGTGCCGTGCTGGGCGGCAAGCGGCTGCGCCCTTATTTGGTCTACGCCACGGGGCAAATGTTTGGCCTGTCGCTGACCAATCTGGATGCCCCTGCGGCTGCAATAGAGTGTATCCATGCCTATTCTTTGATTCATGATGATTTGCCTGCAATGGATGACGACGATTTGCGTCGTGGCCAGCCCACTTGTCATGTGAAGTTTGGTGAAGCAAATGCGATTTTGGCCGGTGACGCGTTGCAAACCTTGGCTTTTTCTATCCTGGCAGAAGCCCCAATGCCCGATGTGGCAGATAAAGACAGGCTGTCGATGATTGCAGAATTAGCCCATGCCAGCGGAGTGGCGGGCATGTGTGGCGGCCAAGCATTGGATCTGGAAGCCGAAGCGCGCCAGATAACACTTGATGAGCTCGAAAAAATCCACCGCCATAAAACGGGGGCACTAATCCGCGCAGCCGTTCGTCTTGGCGCGTTGGCAGCCGGAGCCCCTGGGCGCGAAGCATTACCATTGCTTGACCGTTATGCCAATGCAATCGGCCTGGCCTTTCAGGTACAGGACGATATTTTAGACGTTATCGGTGATACCGCTACAATTGGTAAACGTCAGGGGGCCGACCAACAACACGGAAAAAGTACTTATCCGGCACTTTTGGGGTTAGATTGCGCCAAAACTAAAGCCATGGATTTGTATCAGGAAGCCATTAGCGCCCTGAATGCGCTGTCGGAGCAATCCTATAACATAGCGCCGCTACAGGCGTTAGCCTGTTTCATTATTGAGCGTGATAACTAGAAATAGACTGGCAGCCCGTGAATGCCTACTTAACCTTTTGATATGAGCATCGAATGAGTCTTGATATAGCCAAATACCCGACATTGGCACTGGCGGAAAACCCTGAAGAACTGCGCATGTTGCCAAAAGATAGTCTGCCGAAGTTATGTGATGAACTACGGCAGTATTTGCTTGCCTCCGTCAGCCGCTCCAGTGGGCACTTTGCTTCTGGATTGGGCGTGGTCGAGCTCACTGTCGCGTTGCATTACGTCTACAACACCCCGTTTGACCATCTGGTGTGGGACGTAGGCCATCAGGCTTATCCGCACAAAATATTGACGGGCCGCCGCGAGCAAATAGGTACCATTCGCCAGAAAGATGGCTTACACCCTTTCCCATGGCGTGGCGAAAGTGAATATGACGTGCTTTCTGTCGGTCATTCCTCAACGTCCATCAGTGCAGGTTTGGGCATGGCCGTGGCAGCTGAGCATGAAGGTAAAGGGCGGCGTACCGTGTGCGTGATTGGTGACGGTGCCATTACTGCGGGCATGGCTTTTGAAGCTATGAATCATGCGGGCGATATTCACTCAGACATGTTGGTTATCCTTAACGACAACGAAATGTCCATTTCAGAAAACGTAGGTGGCCTGAATAATCATTTGGCCCAGTTATTATCTGGCAAACTCTACGCCAGCCTGCGTGAAGGCGGTAAAAAAGCATTTTCGGGCTTACCGCCGATTAAGGATTTACTCAAGCGCACTGAAGAGCACCTGAAAGGCATGGTGGTGCCAAGCACCTTATTTGAAGAATTAGGCTTTAATTACATCGGCCCGGTAGATGGTCATGACGTGCAGGCGTTGACACAAACATTGAAAAACATGCGCAGCCTGAAAGGCCCGCAACTGTTGCATATCATGACCAAAAAAGGCAAAGGTTATGCTCCGGCTGAAAAAGATCCCATCGGCTGGCATGCAGTACCGAAGTTTGATCCGGCCTCCGGTACCTTGCCGAAAAGTCAGGGCGGTTTACCCACTTATTCTAAAATCTTTGGTGAATGGTTATGTGAAACCGCCGCTAAAGACAGTCAGTTAATGGCCGTGACACCCGCAATGCGTGAAGGCTCGGGGATGGTGCGCTTCTCGCGTGAATATCCGCAGCAGTATTTTGATGTCGCGATTGCTGAGCAACATGCGGTGACTTTTGCCGCCGGTCTGGCTATTGGTGGCTACAAACCTATAGTTGCCATCTATTCAACTTTCCTGCAACGGGCTTATGACCAGTTAATCCATGATGTGGCTATCCAAAATCTGCCAGTATTGTTTGCCATTGACCGAGGCGGTTTAGTCGGTGCAGATGGGCAAACCCATCAGGGCGCATTTGATCTCTCATTCATGCGTTGCATTCCAAACATGGTCATCATGACCCCAAGTGATGAAAACGAGTGCCGTCAAATGCTGCACACCGGTTATCACCACAACGGGCCTGCGGCAGTACGTTACCCGCGCGGCAACGGTACCGGTGCAGTGCTAGAACCATTAGCGATAATGCCGATAGGGAAAGGGATTGTGCGCCGCGAAGGTGAAAAAGTGGCGATTCTGTGCTTTGGGACACTACTCGCTCAAGCACAAATTGTGGCCGACAACCTGAATGCTACCCTGGTAGATATGCGCTTCGTTAAGCCGCTGGATAAAGAATTAGTATTAGAAATGGCGGCCAGCCACGAAATATTGGTTACTGTGGAAGAAAACGCCATTATGGGCGGCGCTGGCAGCGGTGTGAATGAGCTACTGATGGCAAAACGCCAATTAGTGCCTGTATTGAACCTTGGTTTACCAGACCACTTTGTGCCACAAGGTGAGCAGGATGAGATGCGCGCTGAATTTGGTTTAGATGCCGCCGGTATACAGCGCCAAATTGAAGCCTGGCTGGAGTAATAACTCTGTTTAAGGCATAACCTTGTGGTTATGCCTTTATTCTATTCAGCACCGCCAATTCTCCGGCAATTTGGAAGATTAACGGTATCAATAGAACAGATCGATTGGCCAATAGTGGCCAATGACAAAAATAATCGCGGCAGCCACTACACCGGCGATAATGTCATCCACCATTATTCCCATACCACCGTGAACATTGCGATCAAACCAGCGGATTGGCCAAGGCTTCCAGATATCAAAGATACGAAACGCCACAAAACCGGCGGCTACCCATTGCCAATCATTGACGGGCAAGGCCATCAAGGTAATCCACATGCCAACAAATTCATCCCAAACGATACTTCCATGGTCATGAACTTGCATATCTTTCGCGGTGCGATGACAGATATAGACACCAATACAGATGCTAAACATCACGACCAGAGAATAAAGTTGCCAAGGTAACTGAATCAGTAACAGCCAGAAAGGAATGGCAGCAATAGACCCCATGGTGCCCGGAGCCCACGGCGATAATCCACTGCCAAAACCCGTTGCCAACAAGTGCCACGGATTAGATAACCGCAGACGACGTTTGGCTTCATCCATGCGATTTACCTGCTGAAAAATGATCAAAACCATGCAAATTCATCTCAACCGCCTTAGCTTCACGGAAGAATTTCATCCCTTCCGACTGCGGGCCAATCTGACCAATACACGTGTAACCCGCCCCCGTATTGCTCAATGCGACTTTCAGTGCGCCACGGTTTATTTCCGGCACGGTAAAGCATAATTCATAGTCTTCACCCCCGCTCAATGCCCAGCGCAAAGCTTGATCTGCATCTACCTGATTTTTTAAAGCATCAGAATATGGTAATGCATCCAGCTCAATACGCGCGCCACAATGACTGGCTTTCAGAATATGTTGTAGGTCAGAAATCAGGCCATCCGAGATATCAATGGCGGAGCTTGCCAGATCGCGCAATGCCTGCCCCTGCAAGACGCGAGGCTGTGGCCGCAAATGGCGGTGAATTAATGCTGCTCGATCCAGTTCATCATCAACCCGCAACTCATTTTGCAAGATTGCCAGACCAGCAGCGCTGTCACCCAATGTACCGGTAACATAAATCCAGTCGCCAATCCTAGCTCCCGCACGCGTCAATGCCCGCCCTTCCGGAACTAAACCTTGGATGGTCAGTGTCAAGCTCAGCGGCCCGCGCGTGGTGTCACCACCAATCAGTTGCATACCGTAATAATTGAGCTGATCAAACAAGCTGTCGCTGAATGATTGTAGCCAGTCCTCATTGACGTTAGGTAGGGTCAGAGCAAGAGATAACCAGGCAGGATCGGCCCCCATCGCAGCTAAATCGCTAAGGTTTACCGCTAAAGATTTATATCCGAGATCGGCCGGATCGATATCCGGAAGGAAATGAACACCAGACACCAGTGTATCTGTACTGATGGCCAACAGCTGTTTCTCTGCCACTGTAAGAAGTGCGCAGTCGTCTCCAATACCCAGTTCTACATCCCGGCGATTACTTCTGAACCGGTCAAAGTAGCGGGCAATGAGGTCAAATTCGCCACATGCCATAATACAATTCCAGAAATGTGATTAAGGCCGATAGCCGGCCTTAATACAAATAACTTCAGATGATACTCTGCATAATTCGAGTTGCCTGGAGGCAGCCAACCCGAAGCCCCTGAGCATAGATAACTATGCAACTGAGGTGAACGGCGACTGCCAACATACATGCAACTTGAAGTATGACGAGTATAAATTATTTTTTCTTACGTATCATCGGAGCGACTTTATCCAGCACCCCGTTGACGAACTTATGGCTATCAGCAGCGCCAAACGTTTTGGCAAGTTCGATCGCTTCATTGATAGCCACTTTATAAGGGACATCATCACGTTTGCTCAGTTCAAACAGCGCAATACGCAGAACCGCTCTTTCAACCTGACCTAATTCTTCGAGCTGGCGGGAAAGAACAGGCGCCATTAGCGCATCCAGAGATGCGGCGTTAACGGCAACCCCAGACAGCAATTCGCGAAAATAGGCGATGTCTACATCTTTGACATCCTGCTCCGACAGGAACTGTAATTCAACATCAGCGATGTCGTTTTTAGACAACTGCCAAGAGTAGAGCGCTTGAACAGCGCACTCACGAGCGCGGCGACGAGCAGCAGGTTTCACGGAATTCCCCTTAACTTAACTAAATTCAGCCTTTAATAGCTTTGATTACATTAATCATTTCAAGCGCGGTCAGGGCAGCTTCTGCACCTTTATTACCGGCTTTAGTACCGGCACGCTCAATTGCCTGCTCAATACTTTCTGTGGTCAGCACACCGAAAGCGACTGGGATATCACTGTTCATGGCGACACTTGATAGACCAGAACTTGCTTCACCAGCAACATACTCAAAGTGTGCGGTACCCCCACGGATAACCGTACCCAGCGCAATTACCGCGTCGTAACGATTTGTTTTTGCTAGCACATTAGCAACCAGCGGCAATTCATAGGCACCCGGAACCCAAACAACAGTAATGTTGTCATCAGAAACCTGGCCAATGCGCTTCAGGGCATCAATTGCACCTTCCAGCAGGCTGTCGTTGATAAAGTTGTTAAAACGCGCGATTGCAATCGCCACACGGGCATTAGGAGTAGCAACAACACCTTCGATAACGTTCATAGCTTTCCTCAATATGGGTTCATACCCCGCAGGGGGCCGGATTCTATCATATTCTTTCACGCCCCGCCCCTGCGCATTTGTAAAACGCTGGCAAGACGATAATTAGCAGAGGGAGCCTCTGCTGGATAATTTAAGTTAATACTTCGGTTTTAAGCGCAGACGCAGATCCGGCCCCACCCGACGGACATCCGTGAAGTCAAACTCTGGGGCATCATTTAGGTGTGTTAACCCAGCCAACTGACATAATCCACGAGCATCACTGCCTAACAATTTCGGCGCGATATAAAGAATGAGTTCGTCAACCACACCCGCCTGCAACAAAGCCCCCGCGAATTGTGGCCCGGCTTCAACCCAAACAGAATTAATTTGCCGCTTGCCCAGTTGCATCATCAATAAGACCAAATCCACACCGTTACCATGGCGCGGTAGCAGCAATTGCTCGACATTGTCTGGCCATGACTGCTCATCTGACTCCACTCGAGCCAGCCAGCACGGGCCATCTTGCTGTGTCACTTTATGCTCCGGCGTCACACGGTTATGGCTATCGACGATAATTCGAACCGGCTGGCGCAGCGTTTCTCGAGGATAAAGAGCTTGAGTCTCAGCATCTAATTCCTGCCAGCGCACGGTAAGCGAAGGGTCATCGGCCAATACTGTGGCACTGGTACTGAGGATAGCAGAGCTTTCGGCACGAAAACGCTGCACATCTTGGCGCGCCTGGGGCGAGGTTATCCATTGACTTTCGCCGGAAGCCATCGCCGTGCGGCCATCCAAAGATGCTGCCATTTTCAGTTGTAAATAAGGAAAACCAGTGCGCATCCGTTTCAGAAAACCAAGGTTAACGGCTTCGGCCTCCGCCAGCATCAGGCCGTGATCAACGGCAATTCCTGCTTGCTTTAGCTTATATAACCCACGCCCGGCAACCTGAGGATTGGGGTCCTGCATCGCGGCCACCACACGCTTGACTCCAGCCGCCAGCAAAGCATCAGCACAGGGCGGCGTACGCCCATGGTGACTGCAAGGTTCCAGAGTGACATAAGCAGTCGCCCCACGCGCTTTTTCACCCGCCATACGCAAAGCATGCACCTCAGCATGAGGCTCTCCAGCACGCAAGTGATAGCCCTCACCAACAATCTCATCGTCACGAACCAGAACACACCCGACATTAGGGTTAGGTGGCGTAGTAAAACGCCCCAGCCGCGCTAATTCAAAGGCTCGGGCCATATAAAACTCATCGGGCTGCATGGCTTTCCTTACTTTTATTCGGTGACAATTAGCACAGTGCTAACGGCGTAGCGACTTGACTCATTAATCTTGCAAGCGGGCAATTTCTTCGCCAAATTCGCGAATATCTTCAAAACTACGATACACCGAGGCAAAGCGGATATACGCCACTTTATCCAAGCGTTTCAATGCTTCCATGACCAAATTGCCTACCATTTTGGTGGGCACTTCACGTTCACCTGTGGCGCGTAATTGAGATTTGATATGGCTGATGGCAGTTTCAACATCATCTGAGCTAACAGGCCGTTTTTCGAGAGCCTTAAGCATGCCACGGCGTAATTTTTCTTCATTGAAGGGCTCGCGCACATCGTCACTTTTAATAACACGCGGTAAGACCAACTCAGCCACTTCGAAAGTGGTGAAACGTTCATTACAATCTAAACACTGGCGGCGACGGCGCACTTGCGAACCATCGCTCACCAGACGGGAATCAATAACTTTGGTATCCACAGCAGCACAAAACGGGCAATGCATAGCGCTTCCTGATTGGTGAGCTTAAACTTAGCCATAGTTTACCGCGAACTGCCGCGACAACAAAGGCCGGATCAGTCTGTGTTGCGTATCAGAGCGCTATTTGACGATTCAGATAGGGTTGGCGCGGCTGCCAGCTCCCCAGACCACCAAGATTTAATCGCACCCTTACGATATTTCCATGCCTCTCCCCAGCTTACATCGTGGCTATCCAGGTAAAAATCCTTTTGGTATACCAAGCCTGACATCGCATCTGTCAGTTGCTTGCTCATCTCACTTTTTTCCAACTTGGGTTTGCACTTTATAAAGAGATAGACGATACCGATACAACAGATTCCAATAGCAAGTACCGAGGCCAAAGCCGCACCGCCAATACCGGCAACCAGAACCCCCACAGAAAGCACCGCAGCTAGAGGAGCAACAACCTTAACTCTGGTTAAGAATTTATTAAAATTGATTGATTTTGATTGTTGCTTAAGATCAACACATTCCGATGCCACTGAATAGCAAAAAGCAAAAGTCACTTTTTTGGCCATATCTATCGATAGCAGGCGATTTGATATTAAATAATCTAATGTTCCAGCCTGTTTTTCTATTCGGTTAAGTCCCTCGTTAATTATTCGGTATTTATAATTATTTAAAGCAGTTTTTTCATAGTTTTGATTGTTTAAATTTCTATTGAGTATCTCTCTTAACTTTCTTATTGTATCTATGGGTTTATCATTTTCCCCACCCAAATAAGTCTTGGTAGTTACATCGCCAATGATGTTCCCCCATTTAACATTTAACCACCGCTTAGCCGAAATAAACATCCCCTGCGGTTCGGCGTACATGGAGGGATGAATATCAAAAGCAAGAGCCTGGTCGAAATAGTACTCTTGCAATTCTTTAAGGGAGGTACCTTTAGCCGGTAATGCAGGAAAGTCATTTAATTGAGTATTAACATACTTTAGATGCTTTCCAATAAAATCCATTAAGTTACTTAAATGCGTTATTTTATCTATTATCGACTCTTCTGTATCTTGACTTAAAGCCACATGCACATTATCACCATTTAATAATGGCTGTAATTGCATATATGCACCAAGACGAGACACTTTCAAATACTCAGCTATCTTTTCACTAAATGATCCATTCGACTTGTGCTTCTTTAGCAGCTCAGTCAGCATTAACGCTATCTTTTCGTTCCTTTCAGGAAAACGTCTAATGATAACATTTCCATTATTCTCCAGTTCAATTGATGCTGTACTCTTAGGTGTTAAGTTTCCCAAATCAACTTTGATTTTTTTATAATGCTCCGGTTGTAACAGAGATTTATTGTTATCTAAACTATTTACATATTCATTTAGTACTTTCTGAAGCAACAGTCCATCAGCACAATTTACCTCACTGCCTTTAAGATAAAAATCCCCTGGGTAACCACTCATTTTCCCAAACAGATCTTCGATTTCTTTATTTTTAAAGAAATCAACTAATAAGTTAAAGCGTGAACTTTGCAATGACTGGCTAGTACTATTTTTTATTCTATTAACTTCTTGGCAAAAACGCTCTATTGTGTCGATACTCCCTGCTAGAGTAATACCTTTCTTACCGTTATAAGCATTAACAACTTTCTCATTATACAGATTGATCAGTTTTTCAATCTTAGGCTCCGAAGCTAGAAAAGGATTATCAGGAGCTTCACTAGGTCTTACTGAAACTTGCTTTTGATTCGGTGTAGTGTGGGTTATTAATTCATCTGACGTCAAAGATATGGGTCCAGCTGTAGCAACTATTATCTGTGAGTTTAAATAATGAATATTATCTTCAGTAGAAGATTTATTATTATTTTCGTTTATAAATTGATACTCTTTACTGATTAGTTGATAGAAAAAATTATTTTTTTTCTGAGTTCCTATGACATCCCTAACATCGTCACACTTAGCAAAATCAGTTATTATATTTTTAAGATTACTACTAAAATTAGATTTTATACGCCCATAGACTTTATTCAGTTCCTGGCAAAAATCCTCTATGGTGAAAATTTCACCACTCACTTCAATATATTTTTTTCCTTCATATTTTTCGATGACGTTAGTTCGGTACAACTCCAGCAATTTTTCAACCTCTGTGGGTATCTCATCAAATGGGTTACTTGATTCATTAACTGAACCCATCCCAGTGAGGGTCTTATCACCTCGAGCTATTGGGTAGAAACGATCGTGAATTTCTTTTATTTCATATTTCTCATTAAGCTTTGAATCTTTTTCCTGCCGAATCAACTCAATAAAAACTGCGCATTCACTCTTACTTTTATTTTCCTTAAGATAATTATTTATATTATTTACAAGGTCATTTAAAGAGGTGTTATTCTTAACACAATCAAAAAGCTTCGGATATTTTTCTTTCAATTTCAATATGCTATTAACTGTTTTTATCTTTATTTCATGAAATGTATCATCGTAACTCTGTTGTTCTGATTCCGAATTAACATAACCAACATAATAATCATTATCTGAATTAATTGATTCCGTTTTCATTTAACCCCCTTACAATAAAAAATGAAGTATTGGCTTCAAAAAAAATAACGATAGCGCCTGATTAACATCATAACTATCAAATCAAAGACCATTTTATAAAATAGTGTTATTTGATCTGTTATTTTCATTATGAGTATATTTTTTATAAATATAATTAAAAATACAATCACTAGGGGTGATAACTTATCTCAGTATCTGGGGAAAATTTAAAAATCGAGATAAGGTAATGCGAACCTTGTTGCTGCGGGAGAGTGGCAGGGAAAATGACAAATGTACCGGCAAAAAAAGCCCTGATGCCACAATCGCGGTATCAGGGCTTCGATTAGATTAAGCTATCACGGCAGAATTGAAGGCTGATCAGCACCTTCTTTTTCCACTTTCTGCTGCAACATATGCTCACGTTTCATACCCAATTTCAACGCCAGCGCGGACGCAACGTAGATGGATGAAACAGTACCGATGGAAACACCAATCAGCATCGTCAGTGAGAAGCCTTGCAGCATCGCACCACCGAAGATAAACAGCATCAATACCACCATCAGCGTAGTTGCAGAGGTCATGATAGTACGGCTTAAAGTCTGGGTCAGAGACACGTTCATGATTTCGTAAGGTGTACCGCGGCGGATCTTGCGGAAGTTTTCACGAATACGGTCTGATACCACGATACTGTCGTTAAGTGAGTAACCGATAACCGACATCAATGACGCGATGATGGTCAGGTCAATCTCAATATGGAATAACGACAAGATCCCCATGGTAATAACCACGTCATGCGCCAAAGCGATTACCGCCCCCAGCGCCAGACGCCATTCAAAACGGAAACCGACATAAACCAGAATACATAACAACGCAACTATCAACGCCATGCCGCCAGCCTGGGCTAAATCACTGCCCACACTTGGCCCGACGAATTCGATACGTTTTACTGATGCATTCTTATCAACTGACTCATTGATAACGGATATGACTTTGTTACCCAATTCCTGCCCTGCAGTTCCGGCGGCAGGTGGCATACGTACCATCACATCACGGGTGCTACCAAAGTTTTGCAAAATGGGTGATTCAAAGCCCGCCGCTTCCAATGTGTCACGCAGTTGGTCCAAATCCGCAGGTTTTTCTAGGGAAATTTCAATCACCGTACCACCGGTGAAATCCAGACCCCAGTTAAACCCTTTAGTGGACATCACCACAATGGATGCCACTAACAACAGCAGTGAAACGCCGAAAGCAACATAATCCCAGCGCATAAAGTCATAGACTCTACGGCCATAGTTCAGTTGTTCAACAGTATAATCCTGTGCCACAACGTACTCCTCAAATAGACAGCTTGTTAATGCGCTTGCCGCCGTAAAGCAGGTTGACGATGGCACGAGTACCGACTATAGCGGTGAACATTGACGTTACAACACCAATTGCCGTTGTAATAGCAAAGCCTTTAATCGAACCAGTACCCACAGCGTAAAGAATAATGGCTGTGATAAGCGTCGTTACGTTCGCATCGACGATACTTGAAAAGGCACCTTTGTACCCTTCATGAATCGCTTGCTGGATCGTCCGCCCGTTCCTGTATTCTTCTTTTATTCGCTCGTTAATCAGTACGTTAGCATCAACTGCTACTGCCAATGTCAATACGATCCCGGCAATACCCGGCATAGTTAATGTCGCCCCCGGTAACAGAGACATCACGCCGACAATCAACACCAAGTTAGCCAATAGTGCAGTACTGGCAATCACACCAAACTTACGGTAGTAAATCACCATAAACAGGATAGAAACTGCCAAGCCCCACAAACAAGCTTCCAGACCTTGGGTAATGTTCTGCGAACCCAAAGTTGGGCCGATAGTGCGCTCTTCTACAATCTGGATTGGAGCAATCAACGCACCCGCACGCAGTAGCAGAGAAAGCTGACGAGCTTCGGCTGGGTTATCAATGCCAGTAATGCGGAAACTGTTACCTAAGCGAGATTGGATGGTCGCCACGTTGATAACTTCTTCCTGCTTAACCAGAACTGCCCGACCATTTGCATCTTTTTTACCGCTGTCTTTGTATTCTACAAACAAAGTCGCCATCGGCTTGCCGATATTGTCTTTGGTAAAATTAGACATCACAGAGCCACCAGCGCTGTCGAGCGAAATATTAACCTGAGCCTGGTTATATTCGTCGGTGCTAGAGGTTGAATCGGTAATATGGTCACCGGTCAGGATGACGCGCTTGTACAAGACAACCGGACGGCCTTCACGGGTATTTTTGACTTCCGAATCGCCTGGCACACGACCAGAGGCAGCCACAGAAGCATCAACATTGCTGTTTACCAGACGGAATTCCAGAGTTGCAGTCGCGCCAAGAATCTCTTTGGCTCGGGCTGTATCCTGAATACCGGGTAACTCAACAACAATACGATCTGAACCCTGGCGCTGAACCAACGGTTCGGCTACACCTAACTGGTTAACCCGGTTACGCAGAATAGTAATGTTTTGTTGAACAGCATATTCGCGCGCTTCCCGCAGACGGTCATCGGTCATCACAGCTTTTAACGTATTGCTGCCATTGGAGCCAATCACCAGATCACGGTGGCGAGAAGAAAGGTAGCTGATAGCGTCATCGCGCGTTTTATCGTCGCGGAAACGCACTTCAACACCATAATTGTCCAGTTTACGCACAGTCGCATACGGGATATTTTTCTCACGCAAATCACTGCGCAGGGTATCCATCGTTTGCTCTTGTAGCTTGCCAAGCGCCGTGTCCATATCCACTTCCATCAAGAAGTGAACACCACCACGCAGGTCAAGACCAAGCTTCATCGGCTCTGCACCCAATTTTGCAAGCCACGAAGGCGTTGCTGGAGCCAGATTCAGCGCGATTACGTATTTGTCCCCCATCGCCGCCATCAGTGCTTCACGAGCACGCAGCTGGACGTCAGGATCTCTAAAGCGAGCCAGAATTGCACCATTTTCCAGCGCAATAGACTTGCTCGCTATATTGTCTTTTTCTAAAACATCACGGACTTGAACCAGCGTTGTTTCACTGGCGGCGATTCCTCGCGCACCAGTGATTTGAACAGCCGGATCCTCTCCATAAAGGTTGGGAAGTGCATATAGCAGACCGACGAAGATCACAACGATCAGCATCAGATACTTCCACAAAGGATAACGGTTTAACACGGCAATTCCCTTCGGGAAAATCGAAAATTACAGAGCCTTCATTGTACCTTTCGGTAAAACGGCAGCAACGAAGTCACGTTTGATCATCACTTCAGTGGTGTCGTTCAGCGCGATTACGATATAACCTGTTTCCGCAACTTTAGTGACACGACCAAGCAAACCACCGGTGGTCAACACTTCATCACCTTTACCAATAGAATCCATCAGTTTTTTGTGTTCTTTGGCACGTTTTTGCTGTGGACGCAGGATCATGAAGTAAAAAATCAGACCAAATACCACCAGCATAATCACCAGGGAGTACGGGCTGCTCTGAGCTGGAGCCCCAGCGGATGCGACAGCATCAGAAATGAAAAGACTCATTAAAATTCCCTCATTGTTATCAAAATCAGTAGTGTGAAATCAGTGCGATAAAACAGAAACGCTAAATCGTAACTGTTAGATCTACAAATACAAAGGTAATAATTTTAAAATCAAACGCTTAATTGTGGAGATAGTGGCGGAACAGGTTTCCCTATGCGGCCATAGAAATCTTCAACGAAGCTCTCTAATTTACCCTCTTCAATAGCCTGACGTAAACCCGCCATTAAGCGTTGGTAGTAACGCAGGTTATGGATGGTATTGAGTCGCGCCCCCAGTATTTCGTTGCAACGGTCGAGATGATGCAAGTAGGCGCGGCTATAATTGCGACAAGTGTAGCAATCACAATGCTCGTCCAGCGTTGCAGTATCACTCTTATGCTTGGCATTACGGATTTTTACGACCCCGTCAGTGACAAACAAATGACCATTACGGGCATTGCGCGTTGGCATAACACAGTCAAACATGTCGATACCACGACGTACACCTTCGACCAAATCCTCAGGTTTCCCCACGCCCATCAAATAACGTGGTTTATCCGCTGGGATCTGCGGGCAAACATGTTCCAGAATGCGATGCATATCCTCTTTTGGCTCACCTACCGCCAAGCCGCCCACAGCGTAACCATCAAAACCGATATCTACCAGCCCTTTTACGGACACATCACGTAAATCTTCGTAAACACCGCCTTGAATAATACCGAACAGTGCATTTTTATTGTTCAGCTCATCAAAGCGTTGGCGGCTACGCGCAGCCCAGCGTAATGACATTTCCATCGAACGCTTAGCATAATCCCAGTCTGCGGGGTATGGCGTGCATTCGTCGAAAATCATCACGATATCGGAGCCGAGATCATACTGAATTTCCATCGATTTTTCTGGGCTGAGAAACACTTTATCGCCGTTGATCGGGTTTTGGAACGTCACCCCTTCTTCTTTGATTTTGCGCATCGCCCCCAAGCTAAATACCTGGAAGCCGCCGGAGTCAGTCAGGATTGGGCCGTGCCATTGCATAAAATCATGCAAGTCACCGTGTAACTTCATGATTTCCTGGCCCGGACGCAACCACAGGTGGAAAGTGTTCCCTAGCAAGATTTGCGCACCGGTTTCTTTGACTTCTTCCGGTGTCATCCCTTTTACTGTGCCGTAAGTGCCAACTGGCATGAATGCCGGGGTCTCTACTACGCCGCGTTCAAATACCAGACGACCACGGCGGGCGCGCCCGTCAGTTTTTTGTAATTCGTACTTCACATAACCTCCAGCATCAGAGAAACAGTCTGATGTGTGATCAAAAGGAGCGCATCATAACAACTGTCTAACCCGCTACACAAGCCAGCCAGCTTAAGTAGCACTTATCGTTGCGTTGAAATAGCAAGAGATACATTGAAAAATGCTACCACGCTCTTGATGTCAGACTCCCTGAATAATTCGCATTAGTTGAGAAATTAAGGACGCGGTTTCCTGTTGCCGCTGTGTGCAACGTGTTTGAGATCCATCACAGCAGTTATAAATACTGGCGGCAGCCAAAGAATCCTGAGACCACGCGAGTGGCATTACTGATGCCTAATCAGGTCTGGTGCGGTGATGTCATTTATATCTGGGCAGGAAAACGCTAAATTCGCGGCTATTTTTTGTTGGCTACTACAGGCAAACCGGTATTTACTCAGGATAAGTTTAGAGAGAGGCGGTTGTCGAACGGGCTAAAAAATGGCAGGCCAATGAATTCTGATATCATTGCTTACTCTTCAAGGTAGTTGTCCCCCATCTCATTCAATGTATCTGTAATTAGAGCCACCTCGCTGCATTGTTTTTCTTTTTCGCCCGTTTTGTTGAGTTTCGAATTACAAAATTGATTCAATTTCCCAACCCAATAAGCTTTAAGTATTGCTGAATCTACCAATTTAATGCATGCAACGTATTCCTTTTTAGAATAACTGCGGATACAGGCAGCTTCAGATACTCGCGATATCGCATGTACTGGTTTGGTTTCATTTGGTGGATGAGAAATAGAAAATACTGAACTTGAAATAAACAGGGTCGCTAAGACTAACTTCATGTTATCACCTTGTAATTTGCTTGATACGCACATGTTAATACTAGCAGACAAAATCGTATTTCATAAGAATTGATAGACCGATGTGAGAATGTAAAAGATATACAAATCAGACAGAGAAAATTCGCGATGGGTGAGCGCCTTATCGATAATCTGCGCGGTGAGCATTTGAGTAAATTCAGTAGCATTGTCACATTGATGGCGCACGGCACCGAAAGCGCTGATAACCAAAACAGAATATTTTTGTAAGTTAATGTATTAAATTAAAAATATAGCATTCAATAAATCAGGCAATAGCAACCCAGACATAATCTGATGATGTTGCTATTGCCTGATAACACAACAGGTTTGACTTAAAATTTACGGGTTGACCAACTCTTGCGGTGCCTGTGGATTACGGCTGATAAACATCGCATCGCCATAACTGAAAAAGCGATATTGCTCCGCAACCGCTTGCTGGTATGCATTCATGGTATTTTTATAACCAGCAAAAGCAGAAACCAACATTATCAATGTTGATTCAGGCAAATGGAAATTGGTTATTAATGCATCCACAACCTGATAGTGATAACCCGGATAAATAAAGATACGTGTATCACCAAAGAAAGGAGCAATCAGGCCGTTATCAGTGGCCTTAGCCGCACTTTCCAATGAACGTACTGATGTCGTGCCCACAGCAACAACGCGGTTGCCACGGGCCTTACAGGCCAATACAGCATCAACCACCTCTTGAGGCACTTCTGCATACTCAGAATGCATGATGTGGTCTTCAATGGTGTCGACCCGCACGGGCTGGAATGTTCCGGCGCCAACATGCAAAGTAACAAAAGCCATTTCAATGCCTTTTTCCCGCAATGCAGCCAACATCGGTTCATCAAAATGCAACCCGGCTGTGGGCGCTGCTACTGCTCCTGGGCGCTGACTGTATACCGTTTGATACAGTTCGCGATCAGCATCCTCATCAGGACGATCAATATAAGGAGGCAAAGGCATATGACCGACAGCATTTAAGATGGTAAAAACATCCCGCTCGTCGTCAAAGCGCAACTCAAACAGCGTGTCATGGCGAGCCAGCATGGTGGCCTGAATGCTCTCATCGTCACCTAGCAGCAATTCAGCACCTGGTTTAGGTGCTTTTGATGCTTTGACATGAGCCAGAACACGGTGGTCATCCAAAACGCGCTCCACTAATACTTCAAGTTTGCCGCCACTGGCTTTACGACCAAATAAACGCGCCGGAATAACCCGCGTGTTATTGAACACCAACAGATCGCCGGGCACCAATTTATCCAGTAAATCAGTGAAAATACCGTGAGTTAGCGCTCCCGTTGGGCCATCTAGTGACAATAAACGGCAACCGCTACGCTGAGGCTGTGGGTAATGGGCAATGAGAGATTCTGGGAGCTCAAAAGAAAAATCGGCAACACGCATGGCTTTCCACTTCATATTAGAACAAAGCCGGCCAACAGAGATAAAAGGCCGGTTCACAAAAACAGGCGGCTAGTCTAGAACCCTCAAGGGCTGGCTGCAAGAAATAAGGAGAGTTAGTGGCTATTTGCATTATACTCTTCCCATGAACTTTCTCGCTCATCTCCACCTCGCCACTCTGGCTGAGAGCTCTTTATTGGGCAATTTACTGGCTGACTTTGTTCGCGGTAATCCACAAGGGGAATACTCCCCGGAAATCGTCGCTGGCATCATGATGCATCGGCGCGTTGATGTCATGACGGACACATTGCCATTAGTTAAAGAGGCCCGTGGTTATTTCAGCACAAATTATCGACGGGTTGCGCCTATTACTCTTGATGTTCTATGGGATCATTTTCTGGCACGCCACTGGGATAAGCTGGTACCTGACTGCCCGCTGCCCAAGTTCATCGAGCACGCACAATGCCAAATTGTGCCACATTTATCCCTGACACCAGTTCGCTTTCAGAACCTGAATGCCTATCTGTGGCCAGAGCGTTGGCTGGAGCGCTACGCTGAACTCCCCTTTATAGCTGATGTGTTACAAGGTATGGCTAATCGTCGGCCTAAGTTGGCAGCACTTGCAGGTTCATTTTATGATATAGAACAATACTATCAGCCGTTAGAAGAATTGTTTTTGGACTTTTATCCTGCAATGATGACACGGGCGCAACATAAACAAATTTAGAACAAAGCATTACAATTTGCGTGACTACTGGCATTAAGTCACTTGCGCTTTCTGCGAGAATGGGTATCTTAGCAAGACTAAGAAACTAAAATCGTTGTAACAATAGGTAAAAGCTATCACAGCGATTGGTATTTATCCCTTTATTCATTGCGCTTAAATACCTATGCTGTGCCGAGACTTTTGAGACAAATGGTTAATCCATCCCTAATTAACAGGAGTAATTTATGGTTCTGGTAACTCGTCAAGCCCCTGATTTTACAGCAGCTGCTGTTCTTGGTAGCGGCGAAATCGTTGAAAACTTCAACCTGAAAAAACACCTGAACGGCCGCCCTGCCGTCCTGTTCTTCTGGCCAATGGACTTCACTTTCGTTTGTCCTTCAGAGTTGATCGCTTTCGACCACCGTTACGAAGAATTCCAGAAACGTGGTGTTGAAGTTGTTGGTGTTTCTTTCGACTCCGAGTTTGTACACAACGCATGGCGCAAAACTCCGGTTGATAAAGGCGGTATTGGTGAAGTTAAATACCCAATGGTTGCTGATATCAAACGTGAAATTCAAAAAGCTTACGGCATTGAACACCCAGATGCTGGTGTTGCTCTGCGTGGCTCTTTCCTGATCGACAAAAA
The DNA here is from genome assembly GCF_009831415.1 of Yersinia canariae. Taxonomy (NCBI): domain Bacteria; kingdom Pseudomonadati; phylum Pseudomonadota; class Gammaproteobacteria; order Enterobacterales; family Yersiniaceae; genus Yersinia; species Yersinia canariae. The sequence goes on from NZ_CP043727.1 coordinate 3,491,251, forward strand.
CGGTGTTGTTCGTCACCAAGTGGTTAACGACCTGCCACTGGGCCGTAATATTGACGAAATGCTGCGTATGGTTGACGCACTGCAATTCCACGAAGAACACGGCGACGTTTGCCCTGCTCAGTGGGAAAAAGGTAAAGCAGGTATGGGCGCATCCCCAGATGGTGTAGCTAAATACCTGTCTGAAAACGCCTCTAAACTGTAATAACAGTTTATGCCGCCCCTGATTTGCTCAGGGGTATCAAGCCAGTCAGTTCACACTGACTGGCTTTTTTTATGCTGATATAAATTGAAAATAAGTGCTTGAAAGCAGTGACCTGGCAACAAAAGACGGGTAAAAGGCTAACATAATGTTGCCAGCTTATTCACCTGGAGAATACATCCATATTTTCAATTAGTTATTTACATTCATCTAAACTTCAACCGAATAAAAATCGACCTATTAAGTTCAGGGCAACTGCCTCATCTCCTTTCACGGCCAATTAATTAGCAGTCATAAGTATTAATTCTGCTATTAATTATTACTGGTGTGTATTTTGTGCGCTCCATAAGCAGCACTTTTAAGCTGCCAAACAAAAATGACCAGGTAATCCTTGGCGGGCAGGAAATAAAAGGAGTGAGAATGTCTTTGCAAAAATGGAACAAACCCTTGGCTGTATTGGCTTTACTGGTCAGTGGGACACTGCATGCGGCTTCAACACCCGCGGTAGAAGCGAAAAATGGCATGGTGGTGACATCCCAGTATCTGGCTTCACAGGTTGGGACTGATATTTTAAAAATGGGCGGAAATGCGGTTGATGCTGCAGTGGCCGTAGGTTACGCCCAAGCGGTAGTAAACCCTTGCTGTGGCAATATTGGCGGCGGTGGTTTTATGACTATTCACCTTGCAGATGGGACGGATACATTTATAAACTTCCGTGAAACTGCCCCAGCCGCAGCCAGCGCTGATATGTATCTGGATAAAGAAGGTAAAGTCACCAAAGATGCCAGTTTGTATGGCTATCTAGCCGCAGGGGTGCCCGGCACGGTATTGGGGATGGACAGTGCGCAGAAGAAATACGGTAAATTAACGCGCCAGCAAGTGATGGCTCCAGCGATTAAACTGGCCCGTGAAGGTTTTGTGTTGACCCGAGCTGATACTGATATTCTGGATACAACCGTTAAGCGCTTCCGTCAAGACCCTGAATCTGCTCGTATTTTCCTGCGTAAAGACGGGGAAGCGCTGCAACCGGGCGATCGTCTGGTTCAAGCAGATCTGGCGGATACCCTGACCGCTATCTCGCAAAAAGGCCCTGATGCTTTTTATCAGGGGAAAATACCTCAAGCCGTTGAAGCTGCAGCCAAAAAAGGTGGCGGCATTTTAACCGCAGCCGATTTTGCCAACTATAAAATTACAGAAACCGCCCCCATAACCTGTAGCTATCGCGGCTATAAATTTGTGTCCTCCCCGCCCCCTAGCTCCGGCGGAGTGACATTATGTGAAACGTTGAATGTCCTTGAAGGCTATGATCTCAAAAGCATGGGCTTTAATTCCGCCGCATATATTCATACGCTGGCAGAAGCAATGCGCCATGCTTATATGGACCGTAATACTTTCCTCGGTGATCCGGAGTTTGTTAAAAACCCAATTGATCGACTGCTGAGCAAAAGTTACGCCGCCGATATCCGCAAGCAAATCGTTGCCAATAAAGCGACACCCTCGGTAGACGTACAGCCGGGTATGCAACCGCATGAAAAACCTGAAACAACTCACTATTCTATCGTCGATCATGACGGCAATGCGGTGTCGACTACTTATACCGTAAACGGTCGCTTTGGCGCGGTAGTGATTGCACCTGGCACTGGTTTTTTCCTGAATGATGAAATGGATGACTTTACCGTCAAAGTGGGCGAACAAAACCTGTATGGTTTGGTTCAGGGAGCCACAAATTCCATCGCCCCCGGTAAGCGCCCACTATCATCGATGAGCCCAACATTGGTGACTAAAGGCGGTAAGACATTTATGGTATTAGGATCTCCGGGCGGTTCGCGGATCATCACCATTACCTTGCAAACCGCATTGAATGTGATTGACCACGGTATGGCACCACAAGAGGCCGTAGATGCACCACGAATCCATCATCAGTGGCTGCCCGATGAGGTCTACTATGAGCAACGCGGTGTCTCTGCGGATAGCCTTAATTTGCTGAAAAACATGGGATATAAAATGGTTGAGCAGAATCCATGGGGCGCTGCTGAATTGATTTTGGTCGGATTAGCCGGTGTTGAGGGGGTCAGTCCTGCCAACTCTGGCAATGATTCCGCTGTATCAGGGAAAGTCCGTGAGGGCTACCTGTACGGGGCTAATGATGTTCGCCGCCCAGCAGGGGCCGCAATAGGTTATTGAGAGTAATAATCTGACATGATGCAAATCCCCCATCAATGTATTGATGGGGGTAATTTACCAGTCTATTCATATCACCACGGTAATGAATGTCCCTGATAATCAATAAAGCCGTGGCCGCCCTTGGCGCTAGCGCGTTCGATTTGGTCAACCACCCCTTTTACACTCGTCGCTATCGTCAGTGGTGCGGCGTCGCCACCCATATCCGTTTTTACCCAACCCGGATGAATGGATAATACTGTCAGCGACGGATCTGCCACCTCGGCGACCAAGTTGCGCGTCATCATATTTAGCGCTGCTTTACTGGCGGAATACAAAGGTTTATGACCAGAAGCATTATGTCCCAGACTCCCTAACTGCGAGGACATAAAGGCTAATACACTGTGGGTTGGATTCCGCTGCGCCAGCAGGAGTTGGGCAATACGGATAGGTGAAATCGCATTGGTTTGAAACAATTCGAGAATTTCTTCCGGTTTGGCATCAAGCGCAGATTGATGTTCCGGCCCAGAGATACCGGCATTAACAAATATCAGGTCAAACACCTGGCCCTGTACCTGTGGTAAAAACGCTTTAATACTGTCGGGTTGGTTAATATCCAATGTTAACCAGTGGGCCGCATGTGCAGCAGTATCTTTTGCTACACCGCGAGTTGTCGCCGTCACTGACCATCCGCGCCGATTAAGCTCATCAACCAGCCCCAGACCTAATCCCCGAGAAGCGCCGATAATCAATGCCTGTCTTTTAGATGTGCTCATAATATTTTCCCTTCGGTGAATTTACCTGCTAACTGTCTATGCCGTCATATACATAGTATCTCAACCAACGAAAAAGCGGCATTTAGCCGCTTTTAATATTCACAGTGCATCACCGGTTGTTAAGTTAGCACTCACCAACACCACGCCATAACGTGACACTCTCACCCGATAGTTGCAGGTTAATACCGGCATCCGTGATATCCAACCGGGATTTCCCCTCCAAACATTGCCACTGCGCCACATTCAGCAAAGGAGACCGTGGTAATAAGATATCACTGTCGTAATTACGTTGTATTGCCACCATCACCCGCTCGCGCTGGTAACTGCGAATGAATACCAGAGAATCGCCATTGGCGTGAATAACCTTGCACCCGCCGCGCCGTAATGCCAAACTTTTGTGTCGCAAAGCCGCCATTCGTTGACACAATTTCAGCAAATCGCCATCCCACTGAGTCTCATCCCATGGGAAAGGTTTGCGGCAGAATGGGTCATTGCCGCCATCAAGGCCAATTTCATCACCATAAAATAAGCAAGGCACACCAATCCAACTAAACAGCCATACCAAAGCCATTTGCATGCGCTTTTTATCGCCATTCAGCAAAGTAATAAATCGGGCGGTGTCATGGCTATCCAACTGGTTAAATAAACGTAACTGATGGCCATGAGGTAATCCGGCGCGATATTCATCCATCCAATAAGCGCAATCCTCGGCACGGAGTTTTATTGGGTGATAAGCGACATCCTGCCCGGCCAGGAAGCTGCGTACCGGCAAGGCAAACCCCATATAATTCATGGCCGCGTCCTCCACTCCGGCATGCAACCAATGCCGTGCATCGCCAAAATGTTCGCCCAGAATATAGGCCTGAGGATTTTCTTCTTTCGCCGCCTGATAGATACCCGCCAAATGCCGCAAATTCCCTTTTGCACCGCCCTCTTCCCCCAGCATATGCACCACATCCAACCGCCAGCCATCAATGCTGTAAGGTGGTTTTAACCAATGGCGCACCACACTGTCTTGCGCGCGATAAATTTGATTCACCACGTCTTCATTGGCAAAGTTGAGTTTGGGTAGGCTGGCATTGCCTTTCCAATCCAGCGCCCGCCCATCAGGGAAGAAATTAAACCAGCCGCGATAGGGGGAATCAGGGTGATGACAAGCACCATCCGTCTCTTGCTGATGGCGGTCAAACCAATGATGGGAATCCCCTGTATGATTAAACACCCCATCAAGCACCAGTTTGATACCGGCTTCATGGGTTGCGCGACGTAATTGCAGAAAAGCACTCTCACCGCCGAGGTAGGGATCAACCTGATAATAATCTTGCGTATCATATTTATGCACACTGGGCGCAGTAAAAATCGGGTTGAGATAGAGTGCCGTCACACCCAACTGCTGCAAATAGGGGAGTTTTTGGCTGATACCGGCTAAATCACCACCATAGAATGTCGAAGCGGCATTCACATCATCGAGGGGTTGTTGCCAGTCACGGCGCGAGACCGGGTGACCGGCGGCATGATGGTGATAACTCCCATTCTGCACCCCATATTCGGCTTGGCTGCTAGCAAAACGGTCAGGAAAGATTTGATAAAAAATCTGATCTGCAACCCAATCTGGGCCACTATCGGGTAGCTCAATAGCAAACTGAGCCAATTGCGCGGGAGGAACCACTGAAAAACCTAATGGCCCAAACCACTGTTGATAATCATTCCACAGCAGTTTGAAACAATAACGCCGCGCTGGCTGACCTTCATGTAACGGTAATGTCGCGCGATAACGCCAAAAACCATCACGCAGCTCGCCCTTCATTGTGAGCAACCACTCTTCATTATCCGGCTCACAGCGTAAGAAAACCTGCGCAGGCAAATGTTCGCCCTGTAGCCAGAATGTAATGTGCAATGCATCGCCCCGCTGACGGACAAAAGGTGCGACCGGTAGATGCCAACCACTAAGCATAAAATTCTCCTGCTTTAACCAAAACGATTGCTGTTAAGGCTATCTGGTGCAGACATTAACGCCGCGACACATTCACCTGTATGAATATAACCGCTATAAACAATGCCACGTTACTGATGACAGACACTCATCTGTCAGCATAAATATTGGGGATGAGGTCAGGGGCGCAGAGAGATTGATTAGGATATCAGAGAAACAAACACTAGAGACTCAATGAACTTCAAGGTGCCGAAGACAGTAAAAAGCCGGGATATTCCCGGCTTGATATTGAGTATTGCTTCAGTATTACTCTGCGGCTTTCAGCGCCATCGCTTTCTTCTTCTGATGGTTTACCTTGAAGTAATATCCCACCAGCAACAATACAATCCACACCAGCCCGACATACAGTGAAATGCGGGTTGTTGGGAACCAACCAATCAGGCCGATGATGAATACCAAGAAAATGATAGCCACCACAGAAGTAAAGGTGCCGCCACGCAGTGGGAAATCCAGCGCCTTAACTTGATCTTTGCTCAATGAGCGGCGGAAACCAATCTGAGAAAACAGGATCATAATCCATACCCATACGGTCGCAAAGGTCGCAAGTGAGGCGATAACCAGGAACACATTTTCCGGCATGATGTAGTTCAGATAAACAGCAGTCAGCATGGCCCCCATCATCACCAACACCGTCACCCACGGCACACCGCGCTTAGAAATAGCCGCAAAGGCTTTTGGCGCGTGGCCCTGCTCCGCCATCCCATTGAGCATTCGGCCTACACCAAATACATCACTGTTAATGGCCGATAATGATGCGGTGATCACCACAAAGTTCAGAATACCCGCCGCAACAGTAATCCCCATATGTTGGAAAGTCAGGACAAATGGGCTGCCGTTAGTGCCCACTTGGTTCCATGGGTAAATAGACATAATGACAAACAGAGTGCCGACATAAAACATGAGAATACGCCATGGCACGGAGTTGATGGCTTTCGGAATAGATTTTTTTGGGTCTTCAGCTTCACCGGCAGTAATCCCGATAATCTCAATCCCGCCATAAGCAAACATCACCAATTGCAATGACAGGATCATGCCGACAAAACCGTTACTGAAGAAGCCGCCGTTAGTCCATAAGTTATGAATACCGGTCGGCTGCCCGCCGTTACCAATGCCCCAAATTATGATCCCAACACCGGCCAGAATCATGACGATAATGGTGGCGACTTTGAAAAATGAGAACCAGAACTCCAGCTCGCCGAAAACCTTCACGCTCATCATATTGACTGCGCCAATGATAAGGACAACACTCAGCACCCATACCCAATGAGGCACATCTGGGAACCAGACCCCCATATAGATACCGAAAGCGGTCACATCGGCAATAGCAACAATCAGAATCTCAAAGCAATAGGTCCAGCCGGTGATATAACCCGCCATTGGCCCAAGGTAATCTTGCGCATAGCGTGAGAATGAGCTGGCTTGCGGATTATTCACTGACATTTCACCCAAAGCGCGCATGATGATAAATGCCACCACGCCACCAATCAGGTATGCCAATAATACACTCGGCCCCGCCATTCTTATCGCATCAGCCGAACCATAGAATAAGCCGGTACCTATTGCTGACCCCAATGCCATAAAGCGAATGTGGCGTGTCGTCAGGCCACGTTTCAGCTTATTTTTGACTGGTAATTCCATGAACTTTATCCCGTCTTTTTTCAGCAAAAAGCCACGGGGATGAGCCGTGGCTAAAAATATCCGATGACTGCGCAGTTATTGCTTAGCAGCAACTTCCTGACGACAGCACAGGCGATCGTACAACCCTACGACGACGAATACCAGCAGGGAAGGCGATAACCATGCCAGACCTTGCTCAGCCAATGGTAGATGCTGAGTCCATTCCGGCAGGAAATGTGCGAAAGTCGAGGCTTTTACCGCATCAAGGATACCGAACAGCAAACTGACCAACATGACCGGAGCCACGATACGAGAAGCATGATGCCACCAGCGCAAAGTGAAACTCATCAGCACCAACACAATGCAAGGCGGGTAAATAGCCGTCAGCACGGGAATGGAGATCTGAATCAGGTGGCTCAGCCCCAAATTCGATACCATCATCGAGAAGATCCCGAGGATAAACACCAATGTGCGGTACGACAGTGGCAAATACTGAGCAAAGAATTCAGCGCAAGCGCAGGTTAGACCGACGGCGGTCACCATGCAGGCGATGAAAATCAAGGCGGCCAAGAACACGCTGCCCAAACCACCAAAGGTGTGCTGAACATAGGCATGCAATACCACGGCACCATTTTGTGCGTCTGGCACCAAGCCACCACTGCTAGAACCCAGTTTAAACAAGCTCAGATAAACCAGTGTCAAACCGATACCGGCAATCAAACCCGCCCAAATGGTATAGCGCGTCAGTAACCCAGCAGAAACCACGCCGCGTGACCGGGCTGCATTCACGATAACAATACCGAACACCAAAGCGCCTAAGGTGTCCATGGTCAGATAACCATTGACGAAACCAGAAGAAAACGCGGCAGTCTGGTAGGCATCAGTGGCCGGAATCAGCGGGCCAGCAGGCCAAATCAAAGCCGCGATACCTAAAATAGCCAATGCTAAAATTTTCAGTGGCGCGAGAATATGCCCGACCGTATCGAGCAAACGCCCCGGATACAGGGAAATCCCAATAACCAACGCAAAATAGACCACGCTGTAAATAAACAGTGGCAACGGGCCATCGCCAGTTAAAGGCGCAATACCAACTTCAAAGGACACTGTTGCAGTACGCGGGGTGGCAAACAAAGGGCCAACAGCCAGATAACAGACTGTAGCCAGTACCAGACCGGCCCCGCGACCAATTGGGGTACTCAGGGCATCAATACCGCCGCCGACTCGAGCCAGCGCGATAACAGTAATGACCGGTAATCCAACAGCGGTAATCAAGAAGCCCAGCGCGGCCCACCAAACATGTTCACCCGATTGTAAACCAACCATCGGCGGGAAGATGATGTTGCCGGCGCCAACAAATAAGGCAAAGGTCATAAAACCTAATGCCATAATATCTTTAGACGATAAACGATGACTCATAGTGATGTGCGTTGCCTAGTTAAATGACCAAAAGAAAAAGTCCTAAGTTGTGGTCTTTCCGACGTGATCGAAACGATACAAAGCTCTGATAAACGCAAACTCCAGCGGTTAATAAGCAATCAATTTCGTCAGTATGCAGTGTTTTTGAAGTTATTTGCAGGTGGAATAGGCCAACAACGGCGGTAAGTAGACCGTTTATAGCGGAGAAAGGCAAGTCTGGATCATAAAAGCAGAGTCTTCATCCATACAATCTAATCAAACCAGTTAATCATGCCAGATTTAAAGAAATACACGCCATATGATTTGTATCATTTATATCCAACTGTTAACAATTTATGGTTGATAGCGCCGGATAAACTCAGTCAAATTTATAAGCGATATATTTAGCTAATTGAATAATTTTAGATGCAGAGACGGGCACTGAAAAGGGATATTTGAAGCAAGTTAATCAGCAAAACCTAGCGCTTTTCGCGTATGACTCAGCATCTCAGGAGGCAGGGGTAAATAGCCGTCATGAGTCACGCGTTTTTGCCCTTCTGGCGATAAAACGCGCTCAAGAAAGGCCGCAGTCAACGGCTCTAGCGGCTTGCCCGGTGCTTTATTGATATAAATATACAGATAGCGCGACAAGGGGTAGCGCCCATCTTTAACATTCTCCGGGGTCGGCATCACATAATCCTGACCATTTGCAGCCAGTGAGAGTGATTTAACGCCACTGTTTCGAAAGCCGATACTGGCATAACCAATACCATTTAATGAACCGGCAACAGCTTGCACAACGGAAGCAGATCCGGGCAGTTCATTGATATTATTATCGAAATCACCATCACACAGCACTCTCTGCTTGAAAAAACCATAAGTGCCAGAGGCTGAGTTTCGGCTATAGCGTTGCAGAGATCGCGCCGCCCAACCTCCCTTCAGCCCGAGTTCACCAAAGCGCTGGATGCGGTGAGGTTCTCCACAGCGGCGATTTTGCGAAAAAATAGCATCGAGCTGAGATAAAGTCATTTTGTTCAGTGGGTTATCCTGATGAACAAAAACGACCAATGCATCTACCGCAACAGGAACAGCAAGTGGCGGATAACCATAACGTTGAGTGAATGCGGTGATTTCAGCCGCTTTCATTGGCCGACTCATCGGCCCGAGTTGAGCCGCTCCTGCCGCCAATGCCGCCGGAGCGGTAGAGGAACCTGCTGCCTGTATTTGCAAATTAACGCCGGGGTAGTGTTGATTGAAATCATCAGCCCATAAAGACATCAAATTAGCTAAGGTGTCGGAGCCGACACTGGAAAGATTACCAGACAGAGTATGAGGCTTTAGCGCCTGAACCTCAGCGACAGGCGAAACAGCTACTGGTTGCGCTATAGCGCCGTAGCCCCACCCTAGCAGGGCATACAACAGCGCCAGTTTTCCCCATCTCATCAACTTGGTGTCCATGCAGTCTTAGGATTTGACTGCATTCTCGGTTAAAACCGTCGGAACAATCAACCGATTCGGTAGGGTAAAAATAAATCTCGTCCCCAAACCGATTTCACTCATGACATCCAAACGCGCATCGTGATGGCTCAATGCATGTTTCACAATTGCCAACCCCAACCCACTGCCACCCGTTTGCCTTGAACGGGCCTTATCCACCCGATAGAAGCGCTCTGTAAGGCGCGGCACATGCTCAGGGCCAATCCCCGGCCCATTGTCACTAACCTGAAATTGTGCGCCTTGTGCAGTGCGCTGCCAGCACACCTCAATCTTGGTGCCATCTGGAGTGTGATTAACCGCGTTATAAACCAGATTAGAAACAGCACTGCGCAGTTGATCTTCATTGCCAAAGACTTTCAACTGCTCGTTAATTCGGAAAGTAATCTCATGACGCCCATTGCTCAGCGCTTGTACCTCATGCTGTAACATTTTCAGCATCCGCGGAATGTCGACCTGCTCATTCATGTCCACATTAGGCGCTGCTTCAATTCGCGACAGCGTCAATAATTGTTTAACCAGCCCATCCATTCGCTTGGTCTGTTCCTGCATCGTCCCTAGTGCTTTATCCCGTAATGGCCCAACTAATTCCTGGTCGTGCATCATTTCCAGATACCCCTGCAAGACTGTCAGAGGAGTGCGCAGCTCATGACTAACGTTGGCAAAGAAATTACGCCGAGCCCCTTCTAGCTGGCGCATTTGGGTCACATCACGAGCCACCATTAGCAATTGGCCTTCAGAATAAGGCATCACGCGGAACTCAACGTAATAACCATTATTGAGTTGCAGGGTCAATGGACGAGAAAACTCTTGCTGTTGCAGATACTGACTGAATTCAGGATAACGCAGTAAGTTAAGAATATGCTGGCCATTATCTTCCGGCCAACGGAACCCCAGCAATTGCTGAGCCAAACCATTACACCAGAAAATATTGCCATCAATTGTCGTCATAATGACTGCATCAGGTAATGATTCGGCACCGCTACGGAACCGTTTGATAAGTAGCGCTAATTCACGACGCCGACGACGATTTCGCAGTTGCATCTGGTATAAGCCGTAAAATAAAGGCTCCCAACTCCAGCGCCCAGAAGGCGGAGTCATGCTGCGGTCTAACCACAGCCAATGAGATAATTTAAGTTGGTTGTAGAAATTCCAGACCAGTGCTGCGATAACTGAAACCAATAATAACCAAGGAAGGTACCCGATAAAGGCACCTAACAATAATGCGGGCAAACAAAAAAGGGCCAGCTCTAAAGCCAGCGTTTTCCATGATAAACGTTCTAACACAACGAATTCTCCGGCACTGAAAACTCAGTAGCGCGTTGAGAAACGGTATCCGGTTCCCCGGACAGTTTGCACCATTCTGTCATGGCCATCAATTTCAAGCGCCTTACGTAGCCGACGAATATGCACGTCAACAGTGCGATCTTCTACATAAACGTTAGTGCCCCAGACATAATTAAGCAACTGTTCACGGCTGTAAACTCGCTCAGGATGGGTCATAAAGAAGTGCAATAACTTAAATTCGGTCGGCCCCATATCCAGCGCTTGCTCATTGGCCATAACCCGATGTGAGGACGGGTCCAAACTCAATCCTTGCATTTCAATGACTTCTTCAACCGCCATTGGCGATATCCGGCGCATGACGGCTTTGATGCGCGCCACCAATTCTTTGGGTGAAAAAGGCTTGGTAATATAGTCATCCGCCCCGACTTCCAAACCGCGCACTCTGTCTTCTTCCTCGCCACGGGCGGTCAACATCATCACTGGGATATCGCGGGTCAGCGCTTCACGTTTCATGTGCTTAATAAACTGAATACCTGAGCCCCCAGGTAACATCCAGTCCAATAACACTAAATCGGGGAAAGGCTCCGACAAACGCGTGACTGCACTGTCATAATCCTCGGCTTCTAACGGTTGGTAGCCATTCTGTTCCAACACAAAGCACACCATCTCACGGATTGGTGCTTCATCTTCAACTACCAGTATGCGTCTTGCCATCATCAACCCTGCCAGTAAGTTAGTGGTCACTATTTGATTTCGGATGCCATTATGCGTCACTTTTGTGACATTTTTATGAAAAACATCGCGCTCTTGTAAGCAATAAGCATAGTGATAAATTTCATGATAATTGCAAAATGCAGTGCTCAAGTTTGCGAGGCGTCTCGGAGATTTCCCTCACACCCTGCTTTTAGCCGCGACATCCGGCGGGCAGCGTTTATAATCAGCGCCATTATCTTTGAAAGACAACCTGCCATAGCGGGAGATTTATGCGCATTATTCACACCTCTGACTGGCATTTAGGCCAGCATTTCTTTACCAAAAGTCGTGCGCCTGAACATCAGGCTTTTTTACACTGGCTTATTGAACAGATTGAAGAAAATCAGGTTGATGCGCTGATTGTTGCAGGGGATATTTTTGATACTGGCTCCCCACCCAGCTATGCCCGTGAGCTGTATAACCGTTTTGTGGTCGAACTCCAGGCAACAAATTGCCAGTTGATTGTTTTGGGGGGAAATCATGATTCAGTATCAACGCTGAATGAATCTCGGGGTTTGCTTTCTTATTTGAATACCACAGTCATTTCCTGCGCCAATAACAATCTGGATCAACAAGTTATTATACTGAAAGACCATCAGGGCCAGCCAGCGGCCTTGCTTTGTGCTATTCCTTTTTTGCGACCGCGCGACTTAGTTACCAGTCAGGCCGGTGAGTCCGGTGAGCAAAAACAACTGGCATTACAAGAAGCAATTGCCGCTCACTATCAGGCGCTCTATCAGCGAGCGCTAGAGCGGCGCACGGAACTGGGGCTGCCCTTGCCTATTATCGCCACTGGGCATTTGACCACAGTCGGGGTCACCACCACAGATTCGGTACGTGATATTTATATCGGCACACTGGATGCTTTCCCGGCACAAGCTTTCCCCCCAGCAGATTATATTGCTCTGGGTCATATCCATCGCGCTCAGCAAGTTGCGAAAACCGAGCATATCCGTTATAGCGGCTCACCAATCGCTTTAAGTTTTGATGAATTGAGCAGCGAGAAAAGTGTTTATCTGGTTGAATTTGCTCAGCAAGCTTTAACATCAGTGACCCCACTCTTCATCCCACAATTTCAACCAATGAAGTTAATCAAAGGCGATTTGGCGCAAATAGAGCAACAGTTAGCCGAATTTGCTAACCATCAGGGCTTACCGGTATGGCTAGATATAGAAGTCGCAACGCAAGACTATCTCACTGATATTCAAAGACGAATCCAGGCATTGGCCGCGGAACTTCCGGTGGAAGTGGTGCTATTGCGGCGCAGTAAAGAACAGCGCAATAACAGCATTGAACGCCAGGAAAAAGAAACACTCAATGAGCTGAGTGTTACAGATGTATTTGAGCGCAGACTGGCGCAGGAAGCGGATTTAGCCGAGCCACGCCAAGAGCGCATGCGCCAAATGTTCAATCAAGTGGTGGTGGACATCACACTAGGTAAAGATGCTGCAGAGGAGCAACCTGCATGAGAATTTTAAGTCTACGCTTGAAAAATATTAATTCTCTACAGGGTGAATGGAAGATAGATTTCACCGCAGAACCCTTTGCCAGCAACGGGTTATTCGCTATCACCGGCCCTACAGGGGCGGGCAAAACTACCCTGCTTGATGCCATCTGTCTCGCGCTATACCACCAAACTCCGCGTTTGAATGTCACCCCGAGCCAAAACGAACTGATGACCCGCCATACTGCGGAGTCGCTCGCTGAAGTTGAATTCGAGGTAAAAGGCACGAGTTACCGCGCGTTCTGGAGCCAGCGTCGTGCTAAAAATAGCCCTGAAGGGAATCTACAAGCCCCTAAAGTTGAGCTAGCGCTGTGTGAAGATGGCAAAATCCTGGCTGATAAAGTGCGTGATAAGCTTGATATGATTGCTGCAATCACCGGACTGGATTTTGGCCGTTTCACCAAATCGATGATGCTATCCCAGGGGCAATTCGCAGCTTTCCTCAATGCCGATGCTAATGACCGCGCGGAATTATTAGAAGAATTAACCGGCACCGATATCTATGGGCGGTTATCTGCATATGTCTTTGAGCAGCATAAGCAGGCCAAGATCACGTTGGATGCATTGCACCAACGCGCCAGTGGTATTGAGCTTCTTAATGAAGAGCAGCGTGTAGCTTTGGCGCAACAATTAGATACGCTCGGTGAACAAGAAAAGCAGCTCACCTCAGAACAGCGCATAAATCAAAACCAAATAAATTGGCTCACCCTTTGGCAGCAACAGCAAAAGAATGTACTTGAATATCAACAACAACAGCAACTCATTGAGCAAGAGTATCAACAGGTGCAGCCCGAACTGCAACAGCTTGCCCGTAGTGAGCCCGCAGAAAAGTTACGCCCTTTATTACATGAGCGCTCACGTAGCCTACAAGATTTACAGCAGATACAACTGCGTGTCACCACACTGACAGAACAACAAAAACAACTTCAGACACAACTCACGCCACTGGCCCACGCCTTGGAACAAGCCAATCTTGCACGTCAACAACAAGCAACCAGGCAGCATGAGCAAGAAACACTGATCGAGCAAAAAGTCGTTCCGCTGGATAACCTTATTGCTCAACAGCAGCACGCATTAATGCTACTTGCCACACAAGTACAACAGTTGCGAAGCAAGGAGCAGCAAGGTAGACAACAACTTGAGTTAAACGAACAACAGCTAAAGCAAACCTACCAGCGCCTGCAACAACTGACTGAGTATACCCACCAGTATGCTCATCATCAGCACTGGGAAAAAAATCTGCCTTTGTGGCGAGAGCAATTTCGTCAATTACAAATTCAACAAAAACAATTAGTTGAAAGCGAGCAACAATTACAGCAAGAAGTCACATTGCTCACTTCCTTGCAACAGCAAATCGCCACACTGAATGAACAAGATAAACAACAGCAAACCGCATTAGCCCAAGCCAACTCTCAAGTTGGTGGTATTCAGCAACAATTATCAGTACTTGAGCAACAACAGCCTTTAGCACAATTACACCAACAACTGTCCGAACTCCAGCAACAGCGCCCAGTCCGACAACAACTAGCCGCGTTATCGCCGCTGGCACAACAAGTACAAGCGCTGCATGATAAACAGCAGCAACAATTAGTGGGCCAACAACAGCAGTTAAAACTCCTCGAACAGCAGTTGGCAGAGAAACGTCAGTTATATAAACAACAAAAACAACATCTGACGGATCTTGAAACTTTGCTGGAACGCGAAAAACAAATAGTCCGGCTAGAAGCTGAGAGAGCCAAACTGCAACCGGGAGAGGCCTGCCCATTATGTGGGGCATTGGATCACCCGGCTATTACTGAGTATCAATTAGTAAAACCCTCAGAAACGACCCTGCGGGTTGAGGAACTGCGACTTCAGGTTGAGCAGCTTTTCACGGTGGGAACAGAATTACGTACTCAGGTAGCAAATGGGCAGCAACAGCAGTTGCGCCTGGAACAAGAGTTACAGCACAGCCAGCAACAATTGGCAGATTATCAACAGCGATGGCAAACACTCACTCAGCCATTGGCGCTGACATTTGCTTTGAATGAATCTGCGGTCTTAGCAACCTGGTTAGAGCAACAGGAACAATCAGAACAAACCTGTCAGCTAAAACTGGCTGAATATGAAAGGCTGAATCAGCAATATCAACAAGCTAAAGATATTCTGGCTCAGGCAGAACAACAGCAGCAACAGCATCAGCAGCAATTGGCATTTGTTATTCTGCGCCAGCAAGATGCCCAGCAGTCTCACCAAAAACTGCTAGCACAACATCAACATCAACAAGCTGAATGGGCAAAAACGCGTCAAGATTTTAGCCATACCCTGGCGGAATTATCACTCTCCCTTCCTGACACAGACCAACAACAGAGCTGGCTATCACTGCGGGAAGAGGAAAATCAGCACTGGCACCAGTACCAGAAAGAGCAGCAGCAGTTAGCTCTAGGCCAAAAAGCGCTGGAAACGCAGATTGAAAATGAACGTCGCCATTTACAAGAATGTATTGATCAGTTGTCTACACTCACCCAACAGCATCAACAAGCTGAAACCTTGTTACAACAACAAAAACAACAACGCCAGACACTGTTTGGTGACATTCAGGTTATCGAGGCACGCCAGTTATTACGCCAACAGCAGCAACAAGTGGAGCTGGCTCAACAGAATGCATCACAAGCCCTGCAACAGGCACAATCTCAACTTAACTTGATGTCCGGTGAGTTAACCGGGCTGAAACAGCAACAACAGCAAAATCAGCAACGCGCTACCGAGGCCCAAGCTGAATTACAACTTGCGTTGGCAAGCAGTGAATTCGAGGATGAGGATGCATTAACCACCGCATTACTCAGTGAAGAAGAAAGGCAACGTTTGCAGCAATTGAAACAACAATTGAGCGAGCGGCAACAACAAGCAAACATCCGCCAGCAGCAAGCCAGTGAGGCGCTAGAACAACTGATACACTCTTGCCCCGCTGGGGTCAGCCAAACATCCGAATTAGCAATATTACAACAGCAATCAGAGCAAATACTGGCCCAACTGAAAGCCAATACCTTGCGACAAGGCGAATTACGCAATCAGTTAGAAAGCGATACTGTTCGCCGTGGCAACCAACATTCGCTATTTGAGCAAATTAAACAAAGTCAGCAACAATATGATGACTGGAGCTATCTCAATCATTTAATCGGCTCCAAAGAAGGTGATAAATTCCGCAAGTTTGCACAAGGTCTGACACTCGATCATTTAGTCTATCTGGCAAATAATCAACTCAGTCGGCTGCATGGTCGCTATCAATTACAGCGTAAAACCAGTGATGCGCTGGAGCTACAAGTGGTGGATACCTGGCAAGCAGATGCTATCCGTGATACCCGCACACTATCAGGAGGAGAAAGTTTCTTAGTCAGTTTAGCCCTGGCCTTGGCGCTATCAGATTTGGTCAGCCATAAAACCAGTATTGACTCCCTATTCCTTGATGAAGGCTTTGGCACTCTGGATGCAGAGACACTGGATACTGCACTGGATGCCCTTGATAGCCTGAATGCATCGGGTAAAACTATTGGGGTTATCAGCCATGTAGAAGCAATGAAAGACCGAATTCCAGTGCAAATTAAAGTTAAAAAAGTCAATGGATTGGGGGTTAGCCGCTTAGATAATATCTTCCGGGTCAATCAAGACTAAACACGGGGCTGCGCCGTGCTGAGCAACAGCGCGGCTAACAACACTTTGTAGCGTCAAGGCCGAAGAGCAGGTGCTGGCCACAACCAAGCGGCACCTCGCACCCCACTAGAATCCCCGTGCAAAGCTTTACGAATTGGGGTTTCACACTCACCGCCAAAGACCCAAGGGCTGATTAACGCGGGCAATGTTTTATACAGGCGGTCGACATTACTCATTCCTCCACCTAACACCACAACATCCGGGTCAAACAGATTAATGACATGGGCTAATGACTTGGCCAAACGCTGCTCATAATTTACCATCACCTGCTCAGCCTGCGCATCCCCTTGTTCAACCAACGCCATAATTTCATGTCCCTTGAGTGGCTGACCACTCAAACGAAAATAGTCAGTAGCAAAGCCAGTACCGGAGACAAAAGTCTCAATACAGCCTTTTTTACCGCAGTAACAAGCAACTTCCTGCTGATACCGTCGCTCTTCATCATCCTGCCACGGTAACGGATTATGCCCCCACTCACCGGAAATACCATTTCCCCCCGCATGCACACGCCCATCAATAGCAATACCAGAACCACAACCTGTACCAATGATAACGGCAAACACCAGATGCTTTCCGGCTCCTGCACCATCCGTCGCCTCAGAAACAGCAAGACAGTTAGCATCATTTGCCAAACGTACCGGACGAGAAAGTAATCCTGATAGATCCTTATCCAACTCTTGCCCATTCAACCATACCGAATTGGCATTTTTCACCTTGCCAGTAAAAGGAGAAAGTGTGCCGGGGATCCCTACGCCAACACTGCCCTGTTCTCCGGTAGCCTCTTGTGCATCAGTAACTAACGCTGCGATCGCCTGTAAGGTTTTTTGATAATCGTGGCGCGGAGTATCAACTCGCTTACGAAAAAGCTCCCGCCCATCATTTGCTAAAGCAATGACTTCTATTTTGGTTCCACCCAAATCTATACCAATGCGCATCGCGCCTCACCTCGTCGACAGGATTATTTGTTGTATTGTGGCCGTGTTAACGCGTTTATCTCTTCATATATTGTGGCATTTCAGGGTAATAATGATAATAAAAAACGGCTTCTTTTAGTGTGGACAATACACGGCGGCGGCACAATCTTTGTCACTCGCAATTTTGCATTTTGCCTGATGGGTCTCCCTTCAGATAAGAATCCGCTGCTGCGATTTACCAGCCCGCACCATTTTTTTCTTATTCTTTTACTAGGGGTCGACGCCTCAATTCGTTATTATGCCGCCCTGCGTTTGATTAACTCGCGCGCCCCAAGCGCGCCCGAGCCAGGGATAATACTATGCTGTGGTTTAAGAATTTAATGGTTTACCGTTTGAGCCGGGAAGTTTCACTGTCTGCGGATGAAATGGAGAAACAGTTAAGCGCCCTCAGTTTCACACCGTGCGGCAGTCAGGATATGGCAAAGACCGGTTGGGTATCACCGATGGGTTCACACAGCGATGCATTAACCCATACGGTTAATGGTCAAATCGTTATTTGTGCGCGAAAAGAAGAGAAAATCTTACCATCGCCAGTGATTAAGCAAGAGTTGCAAGCCAAGATAGAGCGGTTGGAAGGTGAACAACATCGCAAACTGAAAAAAACTGAAAAAGACTCATTAAAAGATGAAGTTTTGCACAGCTTATTGCCACGTGCATTCAGCCGCTTTAACCAAACCTTCTTATGGATTGATACTGTCAATGACCTAATTATGGTCGATGCCGCCAGTGCCAAACGTGCCGAAGATACTTTGGCATTACTGCGTAAAAGCTTGGGTTCTTTGCCCGTTGTCCCCCTGACATTAGAAAATCCTATTGAACTGACTTTAACTGAGTGGGTTCGCAGCAAAGAATTACCGGCCGGCTTTGCCCTGATGGATGAAGCTGAACTGAAAGCTATTCTGGAAGATGGTGGTGTTATCCGCTGTAAGAAACAGGATTTATTCAGTGATGAAATCGCGGTGCATATTGAAGCGGGTAAGTTGGTCACTAAGTTAGCGCTGGATTGGCAAGAACGTGTTCAGCTAGTTTTATCCGATGACGGTTCATTAAAACGTTTGAAATTCTCTGACACCCTGCGTGAGCAGAACGAAGATATTGATCGGGAAGATTTTGCCCAGCGTTTTGATGCCGATTTTATTCTGATGACCAGCGAGTTAGCTGCTCTGATTAAAAATCTGATTGAAGCCTTGGGTGGCGAAGCTCAGCACTGATATCGCTATAGCCCCAAATGCAAAAAGTATAGCCCTCTCGGTGTTTGAGAGGGCAAATTCAAAGAGTTATTAGCTCAAATATTTACACAAATACGAAGATGCTTCAGCAACTTGCAAATTAAATTCACTTTCCCCTGGGATATAGAAAGTCTCACCTGGTTTGAAAACCTCCCAGCCTGATGAACCAGGAATCAGTACTTTTAAACAACCGGTTATTACAGTCATCTCTTCCGGCTTAGCCGTACTGAAAGTGTACTCGCCCTTTTCCATCACCCCAACGCTAGCTTGCCCAATGCTGTCACTGTCAAAACCAATAGATTTCACTTTCCCGGTAAAATACTCATTAAATTTCAGCATAGTTTTACACCCGCGCCTTAATCAAGATTGAGCTTTCATATTAGAGTCACTATAAATGTTCTGTCACTGATTATTATGGCGAAATGGGATCATAACCGGATTCACTGCAACAGTTGCGGAGAAAGCATACGATTTTACCCTCTCAGGCCAATTTTCTGCTCGTAGAAAGTCGTTATCGGCTAACCCACAAATACCTCCACAGCATAAGGGTGAAGGTTGATAAGTTGAAAATCAGGGAGCATTAGAGATTGCGCAGAATGTACAGCGCCAGCGAGGTTTCAAACACAACAATCAATATTGACCAGAATGCTGGCATAAAATTGGTATGTTGATGAATAAATGACTTGAAGGTTTTCATCGGCCCGCCTTGGTGGCCTTGCCTTGAGTGGCATTAATTGACGTAAATAATTTATGTCAAAATGATTACGTAGGTAATAATTGTACGCTTCGTATAATTAACAGGCAATCAGGTAGGCAAGCTATTCATTCTATAAATAGCGTATCTTACATTTTTAATTACAGGCTTTTTGTGCCGAGCCACTACTTCACCTTCTCATCAGCCAGAATTTGCAAAATATGCTCAACAACCTCTTTTGGCGGCTGAGTAGCATCTAGCACATGATGGGCGACCTCCTGATATAACGGCTCCCGACTGGCCAACACATCTAGCATTTCCTCGACAATCGGTTTGCCCGTCAGGCTGGGCCGCTGGGCGTCTTCGGGATCTTCCGCCAAACGCTCTGCCAATATATTGGCTGATGCGCGCAGATAAATCACGCTGCCGTGATGGCGCATAAATGTGCGATTCTCATCGGACAAGACCGCACCGCCCCCCGTAGCGACTACCGTTTTAGGTGCAGTAACCGTCTGTAGGGCCATACTTTCCCGCAGACGAAAACCATTCCATCCCTCGCGGGCGACTATTTCGGCCACACTCGACTGCAAAGTTTGCTGCATAAATAAATCTGTATCAATAAAGCGATATCCCAACGCCTGTGCCAACGCTTTTCCTATTGTTGTCTTACCTGCACCGCGTGCGCCGACCATAAAGATAGTCTGAGTCATTACTTGAAAGTCCTTTCGCATCCACTTTTGAGGATAAATTCTCGACATCAAAAAACCGGCCACTCTTATTGACCGGTTAAACTGAATTACACTTAGCCCTGCATGTAGGTGCAAATCATACCTATAATTGAAGGTAGTGCAAACTTTACAATATTGTAAAATTATCGATACACCCGATAATGGTGATATTTAATCATCACCCGATGTGGAACAATGATTCACATCGGGTGATGGCCGTAATTAGAAATCAACGCTGGCACGCAAAACAAACTGCCGAGGCTCACCCACCGCAACCCGAAGATTACCACCACTGGATGGATAATAGGTTTTATCAAAGAAGTTTTTCACGTTAAGTTGCCATTTCACGCGATAATTATTAATCGGTAATGAATAGGAAATAAATGCATCGGCCACCGTGTAATCATCTAAGGTAAAACTGTTTGCCGCATCACCGGCGCGCCGCCCGACATAACGTGTTCCGGCACCCACTCTTAAATCATCACCACTTTGCCAACCAGTAGACCCCAATGCCTGAGTCAAGAATAGAGATGCGCTGTTACGGGCAACATTAGCCATCTGATTACCTTTATTATCAGGATCTTGCGTCACTCTTGCATCAGTATAAGCATAAGTGGCAATTGCGCTTAAATTATCCGTCAGCTGCCCTGCAATATCTAATTCAACGCCCTGTGAGCGGACACGACCTGCGGTGCGCGTGATGGTTTCGCCATTCACTAATTCATTGACCATGACATTACGTTTGGCAATATCAAACAGTGCCAAAGTCCCCGTCACCCCATTAGTCCATTCCACTTTGCTACCAATTTCCCAAGACTGGCCTTGCTCCGGTGGCAATGAATCTATCTGGGTGGCGATAGATGAGTTAGGTTTAAAAGACTCACTGTAACTGCCATATAAAGAGACTTCTGGTGTCAACTTATAGACCACACCAGTGCGGGGAACTAATTTACTGTTGGAGCTATCAGTATTGGTAATGAAAGGCCGACCTTTACCGGCAAAAACATCAAAATGATCGTAACGTAAACCTGCCAGTACAATCCATTTTTCGGTCAATTCAATGGAGTCTTGCATAAACCAACCATAACTTTTCAGGTTTTCGCGCTGATCACTGTCTTTAGCACTGACTGCTGTCGAAGGCGGCATCAAACCGTATACCGGATGATAGATATTAAAATCTGAATTCTTTTTACCCCGGATCATATCGCCACGATATGTGCGGTTGTCCTCATAATCAAAACCAAAGAGCATCTGATGGCCCATGCCACCCAGATCAAGGTCGCCATTGAGTGTCAGCTGCACTGCCTGAGCACGGCTCACCGCACTGGCGGTCGCATCCGCCTGACGACTTAAGACCCCGGTCGTCGGATTTAGCAATAATGCCCGGGCCTGGTTATCACTATAACTATTGCGGTTATAAGCATATGTCAGGGAGCTTTTCCAATCGTCATTAAGCACCTGATCAATTTGCAGAGTGATATTATCCTGGTCACCACGAGTCGCGTTATAGGCCTCATCAAAGCGGCGATCTCGCGGAGTATCTACCGTCTTGGCCGTGCGGCTATCAATAATGGTGCCGCGATCAAAGGGGGTGAGGTATTCCATATGTTCGTAAGCAACACGCACCGTGGTGGTTTCACCAAACCACATGACCGAAGGCGCGACGACAGTTTGGCGATTCCGACCAAAATTGCGCCAGTAATCGGTTTCATCGTGATCAACAATCATCCGGTAAGCAAAACCGGATTGGCCTAATGGGCCGGTGACATCCAACTGACCGCCGCCGCCTTTGAAACTACTGCCCCAACTTTCAATATGTGTTTGCTGCGCTAACTGCGGTTTCTTGGTAATCATATTGATTACACCACCCGGCTCCCCCATGCCATATAACATGGATGCCGGGCCTTTCAGAACTTCGACCCGCTCAGTAGTCGGCGTAAAATTACGCGCTTGTGCCGAACGCACACCATCTCGCAAAATGGAACCATCACGGTTATCGCCGAACCCACGTTTGATGACAGCATCTTGCGTACCACCCAATGTATTCGATTGAGTAATGCCACTGACGTTATACAGCGCCTCATCAATGTTTCTTACCGCCTGATCGCGCAATACTTGTCGTGGAACCACATTAACCGCCTGTGGCACATTCAACAGGTTGGTTTCCGTACGTGTCCCGGTCACACTCATGGTCGGTTGATAGCTTTGTGTGTCGGCATCACTTTGCTGACCAATCACCACTATTTTAGTTTTTTCTTCGCCATTTTTAGTTGCTGTCTGAGTGTCAGCCGCCTGGGTAGCAGACCCAATAACAAGCAGTGGCAGGCTGCACCAGTACATATGCTGGTGCTTAATTATTTTCATTTTCTAGCTGACTCCAATAAATCCCTGAGAAAGGTAACGGCAAAAATTGTTGATATAATTGTTGGAAAGTGTGCTGCGGATTGATATCGGCAAATAGGTCGGGATAGAAGGCTTTAGCAAACATTTCTACCGCCACAACATGGTAAGGGCTGAGATAGAAATTGTGCCAAATACTGTAGGCCCGGCCCTGTGTCACGGCGTTAAGGTGAGAAAGAATGGGTTGTTCTGCTAGCACTTGCTGGAAGCTGTGCTGTGCCTGCTCAGTATTAACCAGCGGCCCCAATTGTAAGCTGGAGAAACGTTTTCCTGTTGGACCGGCCATACCGGTAGCTATATAGATATCAGGATTCGCTTGCAGCACATTTTCTGGATTTAGCTCGCCGTAAACACTGTTAATGCGAGAAGTGGCGATATTGTCGCCACCGGCAAAAGCAATCAAATCACCGAGATTACCTTTAGAAGCTGTGGTGCAACAGCTTTCGCGCCGCCCGAGGTGCAAATGCAGCATGACCGTCGGTTTTCGCCCTGAATAATGAGCCAGACGCTGCTGGATAATCTGCATATGTTGCTGATAAAAATTGATAAACTGTTCAGCACGGGCCTGCTGATTCAAGACCTCGCCCAAAAGTTTAATACTGGGGACTGTGTGTTTTAACAAATCAACACGGAGATCCACATAGATAACCGGGATACCGGCTTTTGTTAGGCCAGCCAAAGTCCCATCATCACCTTCAGCACGAGCAAATCGCGGCAAAATGATCAGATCGGGCTGTAATTGGATTAACCGTTCAAGATTTACCTGACGAATATTTCCACTACCAATTATTGGAATTTGCGCGATTTCAGGAAATTTTTGAGTGTAAAGCTGCCAACTTTGCGCATCGAAACGCTCAAGATCTGCGGGCCAACCAATGATACGTTGTGCCGGATTGCCGGGTTCTAATAACGCCAATGTATATAACATCCGGCTTTCACCCAGAATAATGCGCTGCGGGTTATCCGGTACAACGACCTGACGCCCGAGAATATCGGTGACACTTTTTGCCTGACTGTTGAGAGAAAGAGTTAACAAGCAAAAAACCAATAGAGTTTGAAAATAGCGCATGCACTTCACATAATAATAAAAAACAGTCGCGCATGATAATCATTATCATTGGCATTTTCAATTTAATTGGCTACATCATTGGCATATGAGGTAAAAGTGGCTGAAATTCACCCTCAATTTTGCTCTTGGGAGAGAAAATTGCGCTTTTCGCCTGATAATCCTCTGGCAAACCAGAGGGATGGCGTAGCACTTATGAGGGGAATATCAGGAATTCGCCTCTAACGAGGCTGGCAAATATAGACCAAAGCAGGAGGGAAATTACGTACTACTCGTATTTTTTTCCAAGTGAAATAGCGGGATAATAGCGGTTCAGAAAGGTGGCTATATTGGAACAAAACCAAAAAGCCATTGTTTGCCCGCAAACGCAACTGGGCCTGCTGTAATATCCTGATACTTATCTTGGTGGGGATTGATAGTAATGGCAGACAGCAAAACACCACATCGTAATCTTGATCCAATTGTTCAGCGGATCGGAAAGCAACCTGCAAACGCGGATCATTGATCTGATGTAATGCATGCACAAAATGTGGCTGGATTTCGTAAGCCTGTAAGCGGGAGTTTACTGACATATGCGACAAAATTCGCTTGGTGAGCACCCCATCAGCAGCACCTAACTCAGCAATATTAAGGTTTTTTTTCCAATCTACCTGGTTCAACATCGCCTGACATAACCAAGGCGAAGAAGGAGCCAACGTACCTATGGTGCGTGGCGAGGCAATAAAACGCTGTAAATAAGAAAACTGACTTTTAAAATTACGCCGGACAGTGTTTAACATAGCCGCTCCTCGGAAACCCGGATGGACTACAATAACACCTTATTTTCCTTAAGTTCTCATTAAGATTGCTCTAAAAGTTAACTATTTTCTGCATATAAATAGAAGAAATCTGTCTTTATGAATACTATCAAGTATTGAATAAACAAACCCGATATAACAATGGATCGCTATTGTCATATCGGGCTTATAATCAATACCAATACTGTATCTAACTATTTCATTAACTATCACTTATGGTGAAAAATTAACGATAAATCTCGGCACTGGCGCTGTAATTACTCGAGTCACCTGGGTTACTGATACCAATAACTCGATAATGGCTGGCACCATCTGCATCCGCTTTCGCATTCAGTGCCGACTCAACATCCATCGGTGAACCACTGACATTAGAAAGAGAAATAACCCCTATGCTTTGCAATTTAGTTGCTTGTTCTGAGCTGACTTCTTGCGCGGCCATAGTGGTAAATGAGGCGGTGGCAATAAGTGCAGCTGCGATGACAGGTAATAGTTTCATAATATGCTCCAACTGACGGGTTATATGTAATGTCCTTGTGAGGTTAATTATGAACGGACCAATGCAAGGGGGCGTAATGCTATGTAAAGAAGATCAATCATTGTGAGGAGAATATGGAGGAAATAAATAAATCTGTGTCGTGCGCGATAATGAATAAAAATAACAAAATGTGGACGTCGGCCTATTATACCGCCGCCCAACTTTGTCTCTATTTAACTACGTCTTGCAACAATCATCATAATATCACTGGTGAATGAACCATCAGCTTGAATCTCATAATGATTAATCACACTATCAGATGCCAATTTTTGTAGTTCGCGGATAGCCGTCGCGAAATGTGCCGGTGTACGCATTCTGGCAATCCAGCTACTGAACTCCAAATATAACCGGTCGGAGGTCACTTCATTAATGACTAATCCTGCTTCGGTGAACAACGCTAGCCATTCACCTGGAGAGTAATTACGTACATGCGAGGTATCACGTAACACCTCCACAGTTTGCAGATAAATATCCAGCACAGGATGTCCGGGGGAGACCACATCCATAAATATAACTTTACCGCCAGGGCGTAATACCCGCTTAACTTCGCGCAAAGCTTGGCCAAC
This sequence comes from Yersinia canariae, assembly GCF_009831415.1. Lineage (NCBI taxonomy): Bacteria > Pseudomonadati > Pseudomonadota > Gammaproteobacteria > Enterobacterales > Yersiniaceae > Yersinia > Yersinia canariae. Next base: position 3,517,108 of record NZ_CP043727.1, read on the forward strand.
ATCATGCCAGTGATGAGCTGAATATCGGCTGATAACAATATCAAAACTTTGGTCAGCAAAGGGTAATGATTCCGCTACGCCTTGTTTTACTTCAATATTAGCCAGGTTCTTATCTGCCGCCGCCTGATGGACAACGTCTAACATTTGGGCTGAAAGATCATAAGAAACCACTGATTTGACCGCTGCGGCGGCAGCAAAACTAGCATGCCCAGCACCACAGCCAAGATCAAGCAAACGGGCATTAGCATGGGGTTGCAGCAGTGTCGCCAGGCGCTGTAAATCTTTACCCTGAGCATGTACTGCACTGGTCAAATAGGCATTTGCTTGATCACCAAACTGCCTTTCAACTGCATCTTTATGGCTATTTTGTGTTGTCATTACATCCCCATTTATAATTTAACTATCTGATTTTATTTATATATATCATTATCCCAAAAGCTTTACTTTGCTTTTCCCAAATTAAATCTACTATATAGCCAAAGTTATGGGCAGTGTCTGTAAACTGAAATATCACAATAGCGCGTTCACATAGGAAAAACATCATGGTAGCACTCAGGGCAATGCGGACTGACGAACTTAATGACTATCGGAATTTATTTATTACCGAATATGCGCAAGATTTATCGTCTAATAGTGGCTATAGCATCGAACAGGCCGTAGCTCATGCCACATACCTCTTTGATAGCTATCTACCAGATGGGGTTAATAGTTCTGGCGATCATTTGTATTGTATCGAAAATACCGGCGATATCAGTCATGATGACCAAGTGGTGGGTTATTTATGGTATGGCTTAGGCGAAAGTGATAGCGCGGCCTTTATTAAAGATTTCTATGTTTTACCACAGTATCAGCGCAAAGGTTACGGCTCGGCCTGTTTACAGGCATTGGAAAATCTGTTGGTTGCTCAAGATATATTTGAGATAAAGCTACGCGTTGCGGCAGATAATCCACAAGCGAAAAGATTATATGAGCAAATGGCATTTGTCGTGACGGGATTTAATATGTCTAAATCGCTACAACCGACGGACAAATCATAATAGAGATAAAGGCAATATTACGGATGCGCTTGCAGGTCAGCAAACGAAAATAGATAAAAGCTTGAAAATCGGACGAACAGTTAATCAGGATTGTCACCTGCTGTTCCTCTGACAAATCAGCCTAATCGGTGTGTGGGCGCTAGATTAAATCATCTTGTCATTACCCATCTGTTGCAGTTGATCCTTGTAAGACTTCACTTTCTGGCGTTTTTTCATCCAGATCGAGAATGACACCACAAAAATCCCACCTGCCAAGGTTAATACGCCCAACTCATGTTGGTAAAACAACATAATAATGAAATAGATAGCAGAAATAATTGCTACCCATTTAGCCGAGTGACCAATAGAGCTTTTCTCATCAGTCAAACGGCGGATACTCTCTTCTTCGCTGATCCCCATACTTAATTCTCCTTATTTTTCAGCTTATAATATTGGGGCAGTTGCATGATAATTCAACATATTTTTCAGCTTTTATTTTGTTAAGTCGAGATAGCGCTGATTGACTCTTCCGATTGCATCAAAAATGCCTATCCCGACAGAGCAACCATCACTATAAAATGATAATCAGTTCATACTCACCCCCGTCCAGCGGCACTCGTAATCCATCGCAATGATGGGTGACAGATGAACCATTTAATGTCGCTGAACTTATCCCCTGACCGCGCTGCGCCGGGTTTTCAACTCGAATAGCATAGCAAGTATTCGCAAGGTTAATGGTTGCTTCAAACCCCTGCCAACCAACTGGAATACAAGGATTAATGACCAATTCTTCCCCCTCGCGCCGAATCCCTAAAATGCCTTCAATACCCGCGCGATGCATCCAACCTGCGGATCCGGTATACCATGTCCAGCCCCCCCGCCCAACATGCGGGGCGACGGAATAAACATCCGCAGCGACCACATAGGGTTCAACTTTATAACGCGCAATCCCCTGCGGGGTATTCCCATGATTTATCGGGTTGAGTAATGCAAACAAATTACGGGCTTTATCCCCCTCCCCTAACTCAGCAAAGGCAAAAATCACCCACATCGCGGCATGACTATATTGCCCGCCATTCTCACGCAATCCTGGTGGATAACCTTTAATATAGCCGGGGTCATCAGGTGTTTTGTCGAACGGTGGAGTAAACAATAACGCCATGCCATCATCCGGGCGAATAAGATGGTGCTCCAGTGAGGCCATGGCCTGTACGACTCGCTGGGGATCAGCCGCTCCAGATAACACCGCCCATGATTGGGCAATAGAATCTATGCGGCACTCGTCGCACTCTTTGGAGCCCAGCCAACTGCCATTATCAAAAGTGGCGCGCCGATACCAATCGCCGTCCCATGCTTCCCACTCCAATGCAGCAATTAAGTCTGTGAGGTGATGTTGCCACCGGCTGGCCCGCTGCGGATCACGTTCTTTCGCGATCGGAATAAACATTTTCAGTGTTGCCACCAGCAACCAACCTAGCCAGACACTTTCCCCTTTGCCCTCTTCACCGACCCGGTTCATCCCGTCATTCCAGTCACCGGTTCCCATCAACGGCAAGCCCAACTCGCCGGTCAGTTCAATACATTGATCTAATCCTTTGGCACAGTGCTCAAACAAAGAGGCCGTCTCTTGAGCCACCTGTGGTTGGAAGAAAGCATCATGTTCGCCCGGATGCAATATCGGCCCCTCGAGGAAAGGCACGATTTCATCTAATACCGCAGCGTCGCCGCTGACAAGAATATAAGTAGCTGTCGCATAAGAGAGCCAAACCCGGTCATCAGAGATTCGGGTGCGCACGCCCTGCCCTGAATGAGGTAACCACCAGTGCTGAACATCGCCTTCAATAAATTGTCGCCCAGCCGCACGCAGCAGGTGGTGGCGAGTCATCTCCGGCTGAGCAAAGGTCAATGCCATGCCATCTTGTAATTGATCACGGAAACCATAAGCCCCGCTGGCCTGATAAAACGCCGACCTTGCCCAAACCCGGCAGGCTAGCGTCTGATACAGCAGCCAACCATTGAGCATGATATCCATCTGCCTGTCTGGGGTTTTCACCTGAACCGCTTCCAGCACACTGCGCCACTCATTGATGACTTCAGTCAGCACTGTATCCAGATTGGCAGCACGGTAGCGCGCAATCAAAGCTTGCGCCTCACTCACCGAATGACATTGACCAATAAGCCAAACCACTTCAACCTGCTCACCGGCGGCCAGTTCAATGGTCTGCTGTAGTGCGCTACAGGGGTCAAACCCCGCACCGGTCGCGCCTGACAGCGGCGTATTTCCCAACAATGCAAAAGGTGTTGCGCTATTGCCATAATGGCCAAGGAATTCACTTCGGTTAGCTGTCCAGCGACTTTGCTGACCATTGAGGTCGGCAAAAGAAACCCGGCCGGGGAAAGCCGTGCTCCACGGATTACGCGCCAACATCGCACCGGTTAGCTCATCTATCTCAGTGATAATAAATGGCCCGGTTGCGCCGCGAGACGTCGCCAAAACCCACTCGGCATATGCCGTTACCGAGATACGTCGAGGTTTATCCGACATATTGTGCAACGTCAGGCGAGATATCTTGATAGGGTCGGCCAGTGGCACATATTGCAGTAATGCCATACCAATACCATTAGCCTGATGCTCAAATCGGCTATAACCATGACCATGGCGAGCAATATAGGTGCCAGCGTCGCGGATTGGCTGCGCGGTCGGGCTCCAAAGTTGGCCGGAATCTTCATCTCGCAAATACAAGCATTCACCAGATGAATCAATGACCGGATCATTCAGCCACGGCGTTATCTGATTTTCCCGGCTATTTTCAGCCCATGTATAGCTACTGCCCGTTGCGGAAACCTGGAACCCAAAGTCCTGATTAGAAATAACATTAATCCAAGGTGCTGGGGTATTCTCACCGTCATTTAAGCAGGTAACATATTCCCGGCCTTCTTGGCCAAAGCCACCCAGCCCATTAAAGAACTCCAGATTTTCGGGTTGTGGTAATAATGTTTTGGATAGCGGTAATTGAGTCGTCGTGGGTAAATTGGCCGATTTAACCAGGGAAAAGACTGTTTTTTTATCTTGCGCTATCAAGCGCTTGTCCGACATAAATAATTTTTTATCTGATGCGAACCGCTTTTTATCGGCTGGAACCCCTTTTTTGTCTAACGTGAACAAGAGGTGATTCAGTTGATGGCTCAATGTGCCATAACGGGCTGAGAGCACCACCCGTGCAACCGAGCGCAATAATGCGCGCGTTTCTGCGCTCATAAGATCAGCCCGCAAAGCATATGCTGACCCCTGACTAAGCTCATCACCAAAACGCGGGCGCGACTGACTGCTGCGCACCGCAGTTTCAATCGCGATTTGTAAATCCTGAACATAAGACGACGCCCGCTCATTGATAATAACCAAATCAACTGCCAGGCGTTTCATACGCCAGTATTCATGCGCGCGCAGTAATTGCCGCACCTGCTCAATATCTTCAATATCTTCAATGCGCAGCAAGACTATGGGTAAATCGCCGGAAATGGATTGCGACCATAGCATTGACTGTATCCCCGCCCCGCGCATGATAGTCGTGGACGGCGAGCGGAAGCGGGCATCGGCATACAGAATAGGCGCTGCCAATTGCTGAAAATCGGCCGCTTCTTCTGCTTTGATTTCCAAATGGCGCAATTGCACTTGAGCTTGAGTCCAGGCCAATGTTTTAGCGCGGTCATATGCGCTGCGGTCACGGTGTTTATCCACCATATCCAGCAGGTCTTCTTTTGACGAGGCAATCAATGTCCAGAAAGAAACAGTGATGGTTTTACCGGCCGGAACCAATAAACTTTTGCGCAGTGAGAATATCGGGTCCAGCACAGTTCCCACGGTGTTCGATAGCGACTCTCCCAGTTGCATCGCCGCTGAGGTGGCCACCCGATTACCACGGCCAATAAATTTGGCGCGATCTGATTCATATTGCAGCGCAGAGACTGGCAAGCCATCGGCTACCGCGAAATGCGCCGCCCAAACCTGAGGTTCTTGCGCCGTTCGCGGCCGCCGAGTCGCAATTAAGGCCCCCAACTCCGGCAAGAATTCGGTAACCACAAACATTTTGGCAAATGCGGGGTGGGCGTTGTCGGCTGAAGCCGCAGTGAGCACAACTTCAGCATAAGAAGTCAGTTCAATTTCCCGCGCACGGCGACCAGTATTGAGCAAGGAAATCCGCCGAACCTCACCATCATCTTCGCTGGAGATAAGCACATTCATGGTGCTGGTGAGCGTGCCGTCACGGCAAATGAACTCGGCATGATCCTCACCAAAAATCACTTCGCGATGAGCATTATCACTGGCGGCTAACTGTGCCCCAGCAGACCAACTGCGGCCACTGCGTAAATCGCGCAGGAAAATAAAGGAGCCATAATCATCACAAGTGGCATCTTCCCGCCAGCGAGTGACAGCAATATCCCGCCAGCGGCTGTAACCGGCCCCCGCAGTCGTCAACATGACGGCGTAGCGGCCATTGGATAACAGATGAGTGACCGGTGGCCCAAGCACTGGTGAAGACAAGCGGCGCACGGTGGGTAATGCACTGTCAGCCACCGCGGAAAGCAATACTTCCTCAGTTCGTGGATAGGCAATTGCCACATTGCGCGGCATACGCTCTTGTAGCAATAACTCACAAGCTTGGATCATCGGCTCGTGATGGAAGCGGTTGCGCATCCGCCCCTGCTGCACAGTATTGGCGATGGCCACAATGGTCATCCCCTGATGGTGCGCCATATAGTTACGGACAATCACCACCGGCTGATTTTCCGGTAATCGCGAACGCGTAAAGTCCAGCGCCTCATAAAAACCATAGCGCCCTAGCGCCCCCATATCGGCCAGCCGCTCATAATTTTGCAATGCGCCATGGGGATCAATCATCGTCGCCAGACCGGTTGCATAAGGGGCGATAACCGTGTTTTCTGATAAGCCGCGTTTTAACCCAAGCCCCGGCACACCAAAGTTTGAGTATTGATAGGTAAACTCGATATCACGCGCACTGTATGCCGACTCAGATATCCCCCACGGGATATTCAAACTGCGCCCATAAGACTGTTGCCGTTCAACCACCAATTGATTGGTCTGTTCTAATAAGCTCCCAGCCGGCGCTCGCATCACCAGTGACGGCATCAGATATTCGAACATCGAACCAGACCATGAAATCAGCGCCGCCCCTTTGCCGATAGGGGTTTCCGCTCGGCCCAAACGGAACCAATGCCGTGTCGGGACATCCCCTTTGGCGATAGCAAACAAGCTGGCAAGTCGCGCCTCGGAAGCCAACAAATCGTAGCAACTCGGATCAAGGTTGTTATCCACCAGCGAATAGCCGATGGACAGTAATTTGCGTTCAGGGTCGAGCAGGAATGCAAAGTCCATCTCCAGCGCCATATGGCGGGCTTGAGTTGCCAATTTGAGCAAACGGTCATTGACCTGATCCTGCATCTCTTGAGTCAATTTCTGGTCATATTCGTGCTCAGCGGCGGCCAAAATCAACGCCTCAATCCAATAACTCAAATCAATGAATGCGTGATCATCGATTGGGCGAGCAACACCATGCACCATCGCAGAGGCTTTCGCCAACAACGGCTTTAAGGCCAGCGGTAACATTTCTGCTTCACCGACACTTTTTAAATCCATACGGATTTGTTCCAAAACCGCCCAAAGTTTTCGTTTAAAATCAGCATCTCCCGGCGGTAACTGCTTCAGCGACACCTCGGCCAACAGCAGATTATCCATCAACCCCTTGGCACCGTTGGCCGCTAATGGCTCTGCCGCCCACTCTTCACAGGTATTGGCCAACACAATCAAATGCCCGGCCAGATTCCCACTATCAACGGAGGAAACATAAGCAGGTTCCAGAGCGCGCAGATCCTGCGTGCCATACCAGTTAAAGAAATGCCCGCGAAAACGAGCCAGCTTATGAAACGTCTCAAAAGTCGTTTCCAGCCGAATTAAAGTACGATAAGTTCCTGCCCAGCCAAAATCACGCGCAACAACAGTCGAGAGTAAATACAGCCCCATATTGGTCGGTGATGTTCGGTGCGCCACGACCGGTTTTGGGTCTTCCTGAAAGTTATCAGGCGGCAGCATATTTTCATCTGGCGTGACAAATGTTTCGAAGAAACGCCAAGTACGGCGGGCAGTCAGGCGCAACTCTACAATATCGTCTGCCGTCATCGGTTTATGTGGTGTCTCCTGATGAGGCCGACTGGCCCACAGTGCAATCGCAGGGGCAAAAAACCACAGCACAGCAAAAGGCAAAATCAGCGGCCAGGCTGCGGGGGAGACAATCAGTGCAATGGCAGCCATCAGCAAACCGAATAATGTGCCCCCTGCCATATGGTAATAAAAACCCGATAAACCGGGGCGCGGCTTCCCGGCCGATTGAGCTGCCGTCGTCCATTCCAATAAATTTCGATGCGTTATAAACAAGCGAATCAGTGTACGGCCGATGGCATCCGCCATTTGCCAGGCATGATCTGCTAAAAAAACCAATGACAGCAACGTCTGGCTACCGGCGCGTTTGGTATCATCCAATAGGGAGCGTAAATGGTTGCTCAGCCGAGTATTTTGGGCTGGCCATAATGAAAACAAAATCGGCAGGAAAAAGGGCAAGGCAATCAATAACATCACAAGCAGTACGCCAACCGACGCGGCGGGCATCGGCAACATCCAACTGCTCCCCAGCAACAGCAGCATAAAAGGGGCGACAAGAGAGCGCCGCAAGTTATCAACCATCTTCCAGCGGCCCAACAATGGGATACTTTTACTGTCTTTGTTATGTCTCACAATCCAAGGCAATAGCTGCCAATCACCACGCGTCCAGCGGTGCTGGCGTTTAGTGACCACGTCATAGCGCGCCGGTGACTCTTCAACCACTTCAATATCTGAGGCTAAGCCAGCACGGACAAAAACCCCCTCAAACAGGTCATGGCTGAGTAAAGTATTGTCCGGTACCCTACCCGCTAATGCAGCTTCAAACGTATCAACATCATAAATACCCTTGCCGGTATAAGAACCTTCACCAAACATATCCTGATAAACGTCTGAAACTGCCGCGGCGTAAGGGTCTATTCCACCGGGGCCGGAAAAGGCCCATTGATACAATGAGCCGCCTTTGCCCATTGGCAAGGCCAATGTCACTCGGGGCTGAAGAATGCCATAGCCGTCAATAACCCGTTGTTTATCAACACTAAATCTCGGTCGATTAAGCGGATGCGCCATTTTGCCAATCAAACGCAAGGCGGCATCGCGAGGAAGGCGGGTATCGGCATCGAGTGTAATCACATAACGCACATCCGCGGGCACCTGTGGCTCACCGGCAGCAGTGGCGATAAAGGAGGTATCTGTCGCCCCTCGCAACAGGCGGTTAAGCTCATGCAACTTACCCCGCTTGCGCTCCCAACCCATCCACCGATTTTCGCTTTCATTAAATATCCGCTGGCGGTAGAGCAATAAGAAGCGCGGGCCTGCTGGGCCGGGGCCATATTGTTGATTAAGTCGTGCAATGGCCTCATCGGCCAAGGCCAGTAGCGGGCCATCACTTGCGACCACTTGGGAATCGGCATCAACCCCATCCAGCAACAAGGCAAAAGTCAGAGAGCCGGTAGCGCCCGACAAATGATGAACTTCCAACTGCTCAATTTGTTCCAGTAAATCTGCTTTACTGGTCAGTAATGTAGGCACCGCCACCAGAGTGCGCAGCTCATCGGGAACGCCGTTGGGCAACTCCAGCCCCGGCAAAATCGTAGCGCCAAAGCTCCAGGTAATGACCCGATTGACCAGCGCAGTCGCCACTTCAGTGGCCGGAATAAACCCGATTAAGGCAAATAACACCAGCCATCCGCTCGCCAAACCAGGGAAAGAAAGCGCCCACAGCGCCAATGCCAATAACCCCGCAGTGAGCAATACAATTGCCCCTATATAGCCGCCAACCCCTAGGCTGATGCTCAACCGACTAAACCACAATCGCATTGATGGGCTAAATCTTATCTGATTCTCTAATTCACGACGCCCCGCACCAATCAAGTGATAACCGGGGTCTCGGCAGCGGTCAATATCTTCTGGTTCAGCCGTAGCTGCCGCATTCTGCGCTGCTTGCAGAGCAAGGCCCGCAATCTCCAGCTCGGTAAAAGTCGAACCGCGACATAATTGTTCAATCGCACTGCGATACAGATTGCGGGTTTGAAAATCCATGCTAGCAAAAGCACTCCCTTGCCGTAAGCATTCGTCCACCAAGCTGACACTCTCAAAAAAATCAGCCCAATCAATATCAGAAATCAGCCGCATACTGGTAATCACATTTCGGACTGAAACGTTGGAAGCCCCCTGCCGCAATTGGGTATGTTGAACCACTTCACTGACTGAAACTCCTTGTAATTTCAGGCGTTCTTCCAGCCAGCCCAGCGCAGGAGTGGTACGCGGGTCTTGGTCTCGTAACCTTTTCGCCAACTGAGATGCAAACTGCTCCGATAGAGGCTCGGTGGAGCGCATCGCAATATCAGACTCCAGCGCTAACCGGCTGTCCCCGGCTTCCAATAGCCGATTGGCCAACGCCTCGGCATCTGCACGCGCTTTACGCCCTTGTGTTATCTGATCGGCAAGGCGACGTAAGTTCTCTATCAACACAATACGCAGTGTGATTGCCACCGCCCATAGCTCGCCGATGGTCAGCGGCTGAACCCGTTGATATGCCATGATAAAACGGCACAAAACGTCGGGATCTAAATGGCTGTCAGTGTGCGCGACAAATGCCCAGGTAATGCCGAAAACGCGCGGATAACCGGCAAATGGCCCATCCGCCAGTTTGGGCAATTGGCGGTAATAACCCGGCGGTAAATCATCGCGAATTTCGCGGATCTGCTCTTCAACCAGATGATAATTATCCAGCAACCACTCTGCCGCTGGCACCACTGCGCGGCCCTTTTCCAACTCTACGGCACTGGCCCGATATGCCGCCAGTAATGTATTGGCATTATCATCGAGGCGGGCATGCAAAGTGGACACCCGTGGTGGGTGGGTAGTTATCGACTGAGCTTTAGCAAGGCTTTCAGCGTGTTGCTCCAACCGCTCCACGCTGAATAACTCTTCCCTTACCGGGGCAAAATCATGCCACGGTGTGACTGTAGTTCGTGATCCCCAAATGGGCCGTTGTCCAAGAATAGTCTTTAGAAATAATTTCATAGGTACCTTTCTGGTCGGGTGCTCATACAGTCTTAAGGCAATCTGCATAACAAAAAATCGGGGATAGCCAGAGAAGAGCGTATCCAAACGAATTGCTCAGGTGAGCTTCCTGAGCTGTGCGAGCCGCGTGATTTTGAGCAGGAAACACCCTTACAGGACGAATGCTGTCAAAAGTGCTGAGTGAAGGTGGAAAGCAAAAGGCTGATACGCAAAACGTTCAGTCAAAAAAGAGGCGAGTAAAGGCTGACGATATGCATAAACATACAGCAGCAACAAAGCTGAATAGTATTAACTATAGTCCAAAGAAAAAAATACGGATCCGGGTATAAAATGAGAGAGAAGAAACAAACGGTTATAAAGATCATCAGAAAGGAAATTGAAACACCTGCTGCCTACGTACTGTTGCATAGACTGCAGGTAATCACCCGGTAGTTTCAGAAACTAAATACCATCCTGAAATTTTCGAGCCTTGGCAGTTTGCTGTTTTTCCAGTTCAAAAATAGCCCGCTGTAATCCTTTTTCTTGGATTGGGCTTAAGCGAGGGAATTTAAAGCTCAGGCGCTGCATAGTGAGAGTTTCACCTTTGTTATTCACAACTTGTTTATCGATAGCTCGGATAAATTGCAAATCCAGTTTAAAAATACCAAAGCCACATAAATCAACTGAAACATCACGCAGAATGCTACACCCCTGGAGCGGGAACTCACTGCCTTTCACGGCATACAATCCCATCCCCCCCAAAGAAACATCGGCTAATGTGTAAGAGAACTTACTGCCATCGGCGAATTTCCCTGCGCAATAATAAGCCGGCCACTGAGGAATATTGACCCGAAAATATTCCCGGCGCTGAATAAAATAGAGGCTGTCAGGAATAGAGGTGCTGAAAGCGGGTAAAGATAAATATTTTATTTCTTTCAGGGGACTACAGGTAAATTCAATTTTTGCGCCGGTAGGTTCTGCAATGATTGTCAGTTGGTTGGCGGCAAGTGCTGCAATATTCTCATGAGCCACGCTGCCAAAATCAAAGATAAACTGATTCGTCTCAGGGACGACATCCAGAATACGACTAATAAATTGCCCACGAGCATGCATAACCATCACAGCGGTGTCGTTCTTCTTTAAATCACGAAGAATTGCACAGATGGCTAATTTGTTGGTTTTTACAAAATTCTCTTTAGACGCTTCGCTCACCTGCCATTCCCCATCATTAATTTATTGCTCTGGCTATCCAGATTATTATTAATAAGCATATAAATATCAGACATGAATATCGGCAAGTTTTAGTAAAACTTTAATCATTATTTTTAAAATAAAATGCGAATCCTATCAACCCCACCCAGATTGGGCTCACCGTTACAGCCCAAATCAGCTATAACGGTGTTTTGCCAAAGCTAGCTCAGGGTCCAGTAGTCTTTATTCGCTTCAATTAAATCATCTAAAATCAGTTTCGCGACTTTTGCACTTGGGATAGTTTTAGATAATGTCAGCGCTTGCCACAGTTTTTGGTAGGACTTTTCAATCCAGGCGTCGACCACCAATTTTTCTACCGCATGCTGCTGATACAACAAACCGCGCTGGAAAGTAGGAATATCGCCAATAGCCAGTGGCTCAACACCCTCAGCTCCCACCAAGCAAGGTACTTCAACCATCGCATCATTATCAAAATTACTAATGGCACCTTTATTAGGTACAATCAATAACATACGGCGCTTGGTGTTAAATGCAATAGCCTGTGCTAAATCAACAATATAAGATGCATGCTCATCAATTTTAAGTTGAGTATTGGCTGCACTGCCTTCAGCAATAATCTTACGGCACTCATCAAATACAAATTTTTCCCGACCTTCCATCACTTCATTTGCTCGGGAATGATCTGGTGAGGTATGCGCCACCATATCGTCGCCGTACAGATAATATTGCAAATAGGTATTTGGGAAGCTGCTAGGATCTAATGCAAAACTATCACGAGCTTTAGCAAAAGTTTCATTCCAGCTTATTTCTTCTTTCCCCTCACCTTGCTCATCTGCATAACCATATTGCCTCACGTGCTCGGCCAATTTTGGCATTAAATCTTCACCAGTGGCTTTATCACGTACAGAACTCCACCAACCAAAATGATTAAGTCCGTAATAACGGGTTTCCAAATCTGCTGCCGAAGGATAGTGCAGTATTTTTGCCATTGCCTCTTCAATACTGATAGGCATATCGCAAATATGATAAATACGGGCTGTTGGTCGTAAACGGCGTGTCGCTTCAGCCACAATAGCTGCCGGATTAGAGTAATTTAGCATCCAGGCATTCGGTGAATATTCCGTCATATAATCAAGAATTTCCAGTACACCACTGATCGAACGCATCCCATAAGCAATTCCGCCCGCACCACAAGTCTCTTGCCCAACACACCCATATTTCATTGGGATTTTTTCGTCTTTTTCGCGCATCGGAAGTTTGCCTTGCCGAATATGCGCCATCACGAAATCAACCCCGCTAAAAGCGGTTTGAGGATCAGTAGTGTAGGAGAATTTTATTCCGCTGGATTGCTCACGTAGAATAATTTCACAGGCTTTGGCCACAATTTCTTGGCGCGGGCCATCATTGTCATACAATTTTATTTCCGCAATAGGGAAACGATGTAAATTATCCAACAGCATAAGAATAATGCCATGGGTATAAGTTGAACCACCACCAGCAATCAAAATGGATGATTTTTTCATCTAAAAAACTCCTTAATTCATTAATTCTGCAAATTGTTCATAAATATGCGTCACATTGTTGCCAACAATCACCTGCACATCATTGCCATTTTTATAAACCTCAATCGCGGAATAGGCTTTGAATGCTGTGCTGGGTTGAACTCGACTAATATCCTTTACGACTAATCTCAAACGAGTAAAGCAGTGGGTATAACTCGCAATATTGTCTTTCCCACCTGCGGCCTCTAAATAAGCACTGGCACGCTGTTGAAACTCATTCTCCTGACTCTCGCCTTTTTGTTTGTAATCTTGTTTTGTATAAAGCTTGAGATCACTGTCTTCACGACCTAATGTCTTGAAATTAAATCTGAGTATCAAAACTCGGAATATTAGGAAATAAATACCACTAAAAATAAGTCCAACAATAATCTGTGTAATCATGACATTAACGTGGTTACTGAACATCGGTATCCAGTTTTGTGTCGCCCATTCAAGTATCCCAGAACCAAAATTCCCGACCACACCCAAGCTATACATCACGACAGTCATAGTGGCGGAAAGCATGGCATGCACCACAAATAACGCCGGAGCAATAAACAGGAAGGTAAAGTCCAGTGGTTCAGTAATACCAATAAACATGCTGGTAATTGTTGCCGGGATCAGTAACCCCGCAACCTTGGCTTTATTTTCCGGTTTTGCCGTACTGTATATTGCCAACGCCATTCCCAAACCACCAAATACCGCGCCATTGCCCTGCATGGCGAAACCGCCTGCCGGGAAAAGTTGTTTCAAAGGTTCAGTCGATTGACTAAATTCTTGCAAATGGGTTAGCCAATACAATGTGGTACCACCAGGCACCGCGACATCAGTATATTGGAAAGGGCTATAAACAAAGTGATGCAGGCCAGTAGGCAATAAGATCTTTTCCAAGAAGATATAACACCAGATACCAAAATTACCGGCATGCAAAATGAAACCTTGCAATGAAATCATGCCTAACTGCACTTTTGGCCATAGCATTAATGTGATAAAGGCCAGCGGTAACATAACAATAAAACCAAGAATATTAACGAAAGCAGCGCCCTGGAAAATACTGATGTAGTCAGGTAATTTGGTAGAGTAATAGCGGTTATGTATCCAGGTCACTAAACTGCCACACAGAATTGCACCAATCACACTGGTATCCAGTGTTTTAATACCACCAATCGTCGCCAGGCCACTGGTGCCGCCGGTTTCTTGTGCGAAATTAACCCCCCAATGTGCGCCCCAGACTTCACACATAGCCCCGAGAAAAGCATTAAAGGTCAGATAAGTAATTAAAGAAACCAAACAGGCAGATGCTGGTGCTTTATTTGCTAATTTGATAGGTAAGCCGACGGCGAATAACAGCCCCATATTATTAAATACAGTCCAACCACCGGATTCAATAATTTTTAATAATTGAAAAAATATACCATCAGGGCTGGCAAAGGTTGGATTTTGCAGTACCAGAGATAGGCCAACTATCATCCCAGCAAAAGGAAAGAGTAGCACCGCACCAAGCATTGCCCCGCCAAACCGATTAAACGAACTTAACATGATCGCTTTCCTCTTGAGTGTAAACAGTCATCACTCTATGGAATTGGCGGGTTATGATTCGGCGATTGATAAAAATATGTGATCACGATTGCATTAAATCACCTATCACACTTGTATATTATTTCATTAAAAGTTAGACATTTAAGCTATTTTTTATACCGACTGAATTTTATTAATTGTTTATCAGTGGTTTGAAAAAATATTCGTGATGGATATCGCCAATCAAATAGGTATAAAAATGGTATACAAAAATCTAGTTACTAATATCCGAAAGTTAATAAATCACCAAGATATTTCTGTCGGCGATTGCTTACCATCTGAAATTCAACTTGCCGAACGTTTTGGCGCATCACGAATGACGGTAAGAAAAGCATTGGATGTTTTAATTCAGGATGGTTTATTAGAACGTCAGCAAGGTCGGGGCACTTTTATTATTGGAAAAGATCTTAAACACGATAATAATCATCTGAACAGTTTTACTGAACACATGAAAATGCTTGGTAAAACACCGCATACAGAGGTATCTGAGTTCAAAATTATCCGAGCCCCACAAGCTATCGCCAGCCAGCTAAACATCCAACCGGATGATAAAACTTATTATATCAAAAGATTGCGCTATGCCGACAAACAGATTATCCAGATAGAAGAGAGTTATCTGCCAGTCTCTCTGATGCCGGATTTAACCTACCATCATCTTGAATCATCAAAATATGATTTTATCGAAAAACACGCTAATTATCAGATTGAGGGATGTCGGCAAACATTTTTGCCTATTATTGCCAGTCAGGAATTCGCCCTACAGCTCCATTGCGATCCGCGTACGCTATTATTACAATTATTGGCCGTTTCTAATACTACTGATGGCGTCATTGTGGATTTTTCGGTGATTACTTTTAATCCTGTTGATTATAAAATCAGTTACTATCTTAAGCGCCACCCACTCGATTAAATGCCAAATAAGTGCACTAATCTCTTATTAGTAGATTAATGCACTACGGGTTATTTCAGCCTATTGTGCGAATCACCCTACCCCGGTAATAAGCTCCCCAGTCCAATAAACAAACCGGCAATAGTGGCACTCATCAAGTTAGATAATGTCGCCGCTAATAATGCACGGAATCCTAGACGGGCAATTTCAGAGGCTCTTTCAGGTGCTACAGCACTAAAAGCCCCAACCACCACCGCAATCGAACCGAAGTTAGCAAAACCACACAGTGCAAAGGAAATAACAGCGATAGTTTTTACATCTAATGTTCCTATGGTTTCCTTCAGATAAGGGGAGAAACTCAAATAGGCGACAAATTCATTAATTGCTAATTTTTGGCCAATAAAACCGCCGGCTAATGAAGCATGTTCCCACGATACCCCCATAATATAAGCTAAAGGCGAGAACACATAGCCAAGGATACTTTCCAAACTCAGATGCTCAAATCCAAACAGCCCGCCGACACCACCAATAATGCCGTTAATTAATGCTATCAAAGCCACAAATGCCATCACCACAGTGGCAACCCCGACGGCAATTTTCAGCCCCAGCATTGCACCATTAGCAGCGGCTTCGATAATACTGGCTGGGCGTTTATCACTGAAGGTCATTTCATTAAATTCTACTTTAGACTCTTCAGTCGCGGGGCTGATAATCCGGGCAAATAATATCCCTCCAGGGATAGCCATCAACGAAGCAGCCAATAAATACTCAATAGGAACGCCGAGGCCAGCATATCCCACCAACATAGAACCCGCGATGGATGCCATACCGCTACAAATTACAGTAAATAACTCATTACTGTTCATCTTATTGATAAAGGGCTTTACCACTGCGGGGATTTCATTCTGCCCTAGAAAAATGGTAGTCACCGCAGCAAATGACTCAACTTTACTGATACCCAGTAACTTTTGAAATATAGAACCGAGAATATTGATCAGCCAACCCATGATCCCCAAGTAATAAAGGATGGAAATTAGTGAAGTGATGAAAATAATCGCTGGTAACACATGGAATGCGAAAATAAACCCTGCGCCATCAAACAACTCATTCATTTTTGGGCCAACTAAACCACCGAAAATAAATGCGCTGCCTGCATCGCTATAAGAAATAACTCTATTAACCGTATTAGCAATAGAAGATATAAACCACTTCCCGGCGGGGACATAGAGCATCACCGCGCCTAACGTTATTTGCAGTAATAATGCTGCCCCTACCGTCCTTAATCTTATTTTTCTTTTGTTTACCGAGAAGATATAGGCGATAAACAATAAGATGCACATCCCTGCCAAACTACGCAATAAATCCATAAATCCCCCGAAGTACCTATATAGATAGGCCCATGCTCGAAAAGGTGCCCCTCGGACAACAAATGTGTCAGGGCACCTCGAAGAAATGAGCTATTATTTAGCAACTGTAATAAGGACACTATTTAAGGCGCATTACCGTTCTACATGTCAAATAATTCTCTGGTATGAACAAGCTATTTTGGCGGCCAACTGTGCATTATTAAACACCAGTTGAATGTTGGCATGTAAGCTGTCACCTCCAGTTAATTCAGCAACTCTGGCTAATAGGAATGGCGTACTTTCTTTGCCGATAACACCCTGTTCTTCTGACTCTTTTACTGCCTGCTCAATAGCGGCATTAATCATATTTTCTGGTAGCGCATATTGTTCGGGAATTGGATTAGCAACAACCATTCCCCCCCGTAACCCCATTCCCCACTTAGCATTCATTGCCGCAGCAATTTGTTCAGCGCTGTCTAAAGTGATACTGACATCAAACGGACTGGTGCGGCAAAAAAAGGCCGGGAGTGAACGAGTTTGATAACCAATAACCGGAACACCGTTGGTTTCCAGGTATTCGGTGGTTAAGCCCAAGTCCAAAATAGATTTAGCACCTGCACACACCACAGTTACATTTGTTTTCGCCAGTTCTTGTAAATCCGCAGAAATATCAAATGTGGTTGCTGCTCCGCGGTGTACACCACCAATGCCGCCCGTCGCAAAGACTTTAATATTCGCCATTTCTGCAATAATCATGGTGGAGGCAACTGTTGTTGCGCCATGCTGTCCATTAGCCACCACAAAAGGTAAGTCGCGGCGGCTGACTTTCATAATGCTATGGCCTTCTTTCCCCAATAATTCTATTTCATCTCGTGATAAGCCCGCTTTCATTCGGCCATTTATTACTGCAATAGTGGCTGGAATAGCACCATTTTCACGAATTTTTTGCTCGACAAGTAGAGCTGTTTCAACATTTTGTGGATAGGGCATCCCATGAGAAATAATGGTGGATTCCAATGCCACGACGGCTTTATTTTGCGCCAAGGCCTGCGCAACTTCCGGTGAGATATCTAAATAAGATTGTGCCATTGCGTTATTTGTCATGGTTGTAATTCCAATAGTTTTTTGACACTGCCATTCGACAGATTGGGGTTATTGGTCAGTTCCGAAGAAAGCGTTAATGCTGAACACCCTTGAGCAAAACGAATACTCTCAGCAAACTCCATATCATCGAGCCAGCAACTTGCTAACCCTGACATCATGGCGTCTCCGGCACCGGTCACATTCACAATGTTGATATTCAGTGGCAGTGACCAGCCGGTCTGCCCATTAATTTCACTGAAATAAACGCCATCCTTACCCATACTGAGTGCCAGGCGCTGGACACCTTGCTGATGGAACCAATTCGCCACGTCCGGAATATCATCGCGGCTGTTAATCTTCATGCCACTCAATATTTCCGCTTCAAGGCGATTAGGTTTCAATGTATGAATATGGGATAGCCAATTCTTAATTCTAGGGGCTTTGAACGCCGAAACTGTATCAACGAATACCGGTACATTACCGGCGTTGGTAAATATCCATGAGAGAGATTCTTCTGTTAAATTACAATCAACCACTAGAATCCCTGCGTGCTGAATTAATTCTTTCGTAGTTGCCAATAATGATGGCGTTAATTTTTCTAAAATACGCATATCATTAATTGCCACTAGCATTTCGCCACTGTTATCAAGTAACGAAACATAAGTTGAGGTATTCTCTCCATGAAGACTGTGGCAATTACTGACATTAACACCAGCCCGTTTGGCCTCATCAATCAATGTCGCACCATAAAAATCATCCCCCACTACAGAGATCAAATGGCACTCTTTGCCTAATAAAGCGATATTCTCAGCAATATTTCGCCCAACCCCACCAGGGGTACATTTTATTTTTCCTGGATTGGAATCTTCATAAACAAGTTTACTGGCAGCATAGCCACAAACATCCATATTGACAGAGCCGACCACCACCACATAACTGTGCTCTGACAATATATATCCTTTCCCTTTGATATAACCTTTTTGCATCAGATTCATAATGTGGCCGGCAACACCCGAGCGACTAATGCCTAGAATATCGGCAATTTCTTGCTGGGGGATCAATGGATCTCGTCTCAGAAGCTGCAATATTTGTTTTTCTCGGCTGGTCATAATGGACACTTGTTTGTTTTTAAACATGTGTCTGTTTTATTATTTTGATTAAATAGAGTAAAGCGTATTTTATTAATCTATTTCAAAGTTGGGATAATGATCGTAAGCGTGTTTTCAATCAGTTACAGCGTGTTTTTTGTGAAGTAACTCAAGTTATTTCCGTTATCCAAATAAATTTAAACAACAGTATTCGTATAAGAGAGATATTCCTCTAAAAATAAAGATAGAGAATCAAGGAGATAAGCATCCCGCCCAAATAACCAAACAAGTGTTTGGTTGTCTATTTTTCAGTACGTCTATTTATAAATAACAAGAAAGCTGTTTCATCGAATAATGATCTATTTCACAATTAAAGGGGTCTATAACGGTAGGATTTTAACTGGAGAAAGTGAGCAAAAAAAATAAAGCGACATCAGCGGATGCTTAATGTCGCTTTACGGTTCATCTTTTTATAGCCAATAAATTTGGAAATACGATGAAGTCACAAGCAATAAACTGGTTGTGGCAAGGCCCAATACGGGGCCATGTCATGCCGCAGTTATCACACCTGGAACTTGCAAGGGGCAGATAAATTAGCTGCGAACTAAATCATCACCATAACCAATCCACTTATAGGTCGTTAATGCATCTAACCCCATTGGGCCGCGAGCATGAAGTTTTTGCGTACTCACTGCGACTTCTGCGCCCAAACCAAACTGGCCGCCATCAGTGAAACGAGTACTGGCATTGACATAAACTGCTGATGAATCGACTGCGCGAACAAAGTGTTCGGCGCTGCTCAGTGAGCGCGTCAAAATAGCATCAGAATGGCTGGTGCCATGTTCGCGAATATGATCAATGGCAGCATCGATATCAGCCACAATGTCTACATTCAAATCCAGAGATAACCATTCATCATCATAATCGGCGGCATCTACTGCCACGACTCTGGCTTGACCTTCTACTAGATAAGGCATTGCCTGTGGGCTGGCATGCAGTGTCACACCAAAGGTGTGCATTCTGGCACTGAGCGCTGGCAGAAAACGCTCAGCGATTGCCTGATGAACGAGTAAGGTTTCCAGCGAGTTACACGCACTCGGCCGCTGAATTTTAGCATTTTCGATAACCAACAGCGCTTTCTCAAAATCAGCGCTTTCATCGACAAAGGTATGGCAAACACCAATACCCCCGGTGATAACGGGAATAGTCGATTGCTCACGGCACAATTTATGTAAACCGGCTCCACCGCGCGGAATCAACATATCAATGTATTTATCCATGCGCAGTAATTGTGTGACCAACTCGCGGTCTGGGCTTTCAATCGCCTGCACAGCCGCTGGCGGTAAGCCGCATTGCTGCAGCGCTTGTTGGATAACATTCACTGTTGCCTGATTGGTGTGATGCGTCTCTTTACCACCACGCAGAATCACCGCGTTGCCAGTCTTCAAACATAAGCTCGCCACATCAATCGTCACATTAGGGCGAGCTTCATAAATGACGCCAATCACGCCTAGAGGTACACGGCGGCGCTCCAGTTTTAAACCACTGTCGAGCAGGCTACCGTCAATAACCCGGCCTACCGGGTCATTCAGGCGGCACACCTGGCGCACATCATTGGCAATGGCCGCTAAACGCGCGGGAGTCAGCAACAACCTATCCAGCAGCGCCTCGCTCATTCCACTGTCACGCGCAGCAGCCATGTCTTGCTCGTTAGCTTGTAAAATGGCCTGACTTTCAGACTCCAGCAAATTAGCTATCACGGCCAAAGCCTGATTTTTCTTTGCCGTACTCAGCATCGCCAATTGCCAGGAAGCCTGTTTAGCGGCTTTCCCCATCTGTTCCAGCATGCTCATGCTTGCTCCTTAGCTGACAATCATATCGTCACGATGAACAGCCACTGGGCCGTATTCATACCCGAGGATTTCACTGATTTGTTGCGAATGGTGCCCCGCCAACATGCGCAAAGCATCACTGTTGTAGCGCGACACACCGTGAGCCAAATCGCGCCCACTGAGATTGCGAATACGGATCACTTCGCCGCGAGAAAAATTCCCCACGACACTGCGAATACCTTTTGGCAACAGTGAACTACCCCGCTCCATAATAGCGGTAACCGCACCGTCATCGACAGTGATTTCACCGGCTGGCGGTGCGCCAAAAATCCAGCGTTTACGGTTTTCAAGGGGGGTTTCCAATGCGTGGAATCGGGTGCCAACCGGCTTTCCTTCAATCACATCAGCAATGACACTCACCTGGCTGCCCGCAGCAATCACGACATCAATACCGGCACGACAGGCGACATCTGCCGCCTGCAATTTTGTCGCCATGCCGCCGGTTCCAAGGCCGGAGACACTATCACCGGCAATCCCGCGCAAAGCATCATCGATGCCATGCACTTCGCGGATTAATTCAGCTTCTGGATTATTGCGTGGGTCGGCGGTATATAACCCAGCCTGGTCAGTCAATAATAGTAGCTTATCGGCACCGGCCAAAATCGCTGCCAGTGCGGAGAGATTATCGTTATCGCCCACTTTGATTTCAGCGGTAGCCACGGCATCATTTTCATTGATTACCGGCACGATACGGTTATCCAGCAAGGCATTCATGGTGTCGCGCGCATTTAAGAAACGCTCACGATCTTCTAAATCAGCCCGGGTCAGCAACATCTGGCCCACATGAATACCATAGATTGAGAACAACTGTTCCCAGAGCTGAATAAGCCGACTTTGCCCGACTGCGGCTAACAATTGCTTCGAAGCAATTGTGGCGGGTAATTCTGGATAACCCAAGTGTTCACGCCCGGCGGCAATGGCTCCGGAGGTGACAATAACAATACGATGACCTTTTGCGTGTTGCTGAGCGCATTGACGCACCAGTTCAACAATATGGGCACGGTTAAGACGACGAGAACCGCCAGTCAGAACACTCGTTCCCAATTTCACAACCAATGTCTGGCCGCCACTCATAATTTTTCTGCCGTTGGGATAAAGAATAAAAGAAATAATATACACCCAAAGTCATTGGAGTTGCAGCCAAGCAGCAAGCGCACGACAAATCAGCTGGGAACCCATTTGAACAGCATTAATGCTAGCTCGCAGGCTAAGCATCAAAGATAAAGTTTATTCATCCCAATAAGCTTACAGCAGTAAGTGATTTAGACGAGTAAACGTAGCTAACAACCTTGCAGCTTCAAGTACGAAAGGGATAGGTCTTTGTAGCAGGCGCGGGGCATTATGCCAACAGACATAATAAGAAATTCCCCTTTTTATTGCGCTAAAAAGGGGAATGCTGTTTTATTCGAAGATTAGTGAGTCAATTTTACGCAGACAGCTTAATGGGTTCATCACTAAAATCTCGTGCTGGCTCTAACCGCATTTCAATAGAAGTCAGCATCTCGGCAAGGCGTTTATGGAAACCACGTAGCGTAGTCTCCAGTTTCTCTTGTACTTCAGGATCTTTAATCTTTTCCACTTTCCAGTTGCCGTCTTTATTGAACAGGCCAAACTGGTAAACATAAGTGAAATGATCAGCTGCCGGTTCCAGCTCAATCCACCATCCCCAGAACTCACGCTTCTCTGGAGCAAGTTTCACATTGACGCACACTGCCAAACAATCAAAGAAAAATCGGTCGCTCTGGCACTGCCCTTCACGCAGGTATGGCCCTAAAGCTGCAAAACGTTTCATAAGCTTGCTTTTAGGATGAGCACTGGTTGAGGTCATTCTTAAATCTCCTTATGTAGACTCACCTTTTTAGCAAACTGTTAAAAATTAGCAACTCATTAACGCATTTTATCTTCTAACCACTGGCTAGTTTGCAATAATGCGCGATGGAAATTGTCATACAGCGGTGTTGATGGTATGGGCAGCAATTTGCCGTCAGCAGAAGAGGAACAAATCAGTTTAGCCTCCTCTTTTGGGCTGAAAGGATCATTTTCCCAAAAACCTGCCAACATTGGCGTCTGGCAGCGACGCCCCAATAATCCTTGCGTTTTCAATGAATAGCGGTTCATTTCAGCTCTGAGTGTTTCATCTGCTGCATCAGCCATCCCCAGGCGGCTGGCCATCACATCCATATACATGTCTGGCATTTTGCGCTGACTATCGGCATTGCACAGAAGATGATGAACAATCGGCCCGAGGCATGCCACTGCGCGCACACGTTGAGGTTCGAGATAGCCCAATCGCACCGCCACATTAGCGCCAAAACGGAAACCAAAAACACTGACTCGTTGATGATCAACCCACGGAATATTTGGCAATGCTTGCAATACTTGTTGATGCAAGAAGCTAGTGTCCTGAGTCAGTTTCCACCGTGATGATGCGCCAACCGAAGGCATGTCTATGGTCAGCATTGCTATCCCTTTCGGTGCCAGATAGTCACGGAACAGGCGATGATAATCACTTTGCAATGTATCCAACCCGCCGCACATCAGCACTGTCGGGAAGGGGGCGCAGCCAATGGTCGGCATATGCAGGAAACCGGTAAGCGTGCCACCATCTGAAATATCAAAACTGAGTTCTTTCAACGTGTAAGGTAGATGTCTGGCCGCTTCTTCATAAGCACGGTTAGACAGCACCTCGATTTGCTCAGCCAGCTCATCGCCTTTCAGATGCGGATAACCTGCAATACTGTACAAATTTGCCGCATTCAGCCAGTACTGGCCGGCGTTCATCGGATCAGCTTCTTCCATGGCTTTTTGCTGCCATTGCATCCCCTGATGGGCCCATTCATAAATCCAGTTACCATTACGATAGCCCACCACAGTATCGAGCAGTTCGTTATCGCTGTGTTCCGCTTTAGAGCAGGCAATTCGTGATAATACTTCTTCAATTTCAAGCGGATCAACACCTCGCCATGTCCATATCAAGCGGTTGATCATCCGGTACCAATGCTGAGTTGTATCCCCATCCAGTGCCGAATGAACACTCATCGCATGGTTGCAATGGGCATGCCGCACTAAAGTTGAGGTTTCAGGATGCTTGAACTTCGGTTTGAACAGAATTTCAGAAAGGTTGGCTTGTGCCATGGTAACAATAGCCTCCATAAGCCGTGATTCAGGCCCGTTAAGGGCTGGTCAGATGGAGTCAAGTGTACTCATACTGCGAGGAAAATGAAACGCCCGGTAGACACCGGGCATATATAGCGGGCTAAATTACTTGCCGCTCAGTGGGGCAACGAAGGTTACCGCCATATCCCATGGTTGTTCAATCCAGGTACCCTGTGGAATATCAACCACATAGTCATCAACTAATGGTCGGCCTGCCGGTTTAGCAAAGACAGTAACAAAATGTGCCTTTGGATACATTTCGCGAATAGCTTTCGCCGTACCGCCAGTATCAACCAAATCATCAATCACGATAAAGCCTTCACCATCACCTTCAGCACGTTTCAGGACTTTGAGCTCACCTTGGTTATCATGGTTATAGCTGGCGATGCAAACGGTGTCGACATAACGAATACCCAGCTCACGCGCCAGAATACCAGCCGGTACTAACCCACCGCGGCTAACCGCAATGATGCCTTTCCATTGGTCGGCAGGCAGTAAACGCTGTGCCAATTTACGGACGTGAATTTGCAACATATCCCAAGTAACGACGTATTTTTCGCTCATAAAGTGTAATCCCAGCCAGTATAGAAGTGGCTTGCCATGGTTCAGAAGGGGAAAAAAGGTTGCGCGAGATTATAGAGAGCCAGCCGAATAAAAACCAGCAATTATCCGGCTAATTAATCAGATCAGTTGCAGTAATTGTGCTGCGATACGCGCGTAATGCCAATGAAAGTGATATTCTCAAACTATCTCGCCATCTTGATGGCGGTTTGTCACCACCCCTAAAATCTTTAGTCATCAACCCAATAGCATCTCTGACATCTCCGCTGTGAGGTTGCCGATATGAGAATGCTGTTACAGGAGACTTACAGTGTCTGAACTGTCTCAACTTTCGCCTCAGCCGTTGTGGGATATTTTCGCAAAAATCTGCTCTATCCCTCACCCGTCTTACCATGAAGAAGCGCTGGCACAACATATTATGGCGTGGGCCAAGGAAAAAGGCCTGCATGCCGAACGTGATAAGGTCGGTAATATCCTGCTGCGTAAGCCGGCTACCAAGGGGATGGAGAACCGTAAGCCCGTTGCACTGCAAGCCCATCTGGATATGGTTCCGCAGAAGAATAATGATACGGTACATGACTTTACCAAAGACCCAATTCAGCCATATATCGACGGTGAATGGGTTAAAGCCCGTGGCACCACATTAGGGGCCGATAACGGCATTGGTATGGCTTCAGCGCTGGCAGTGCTGTCCGACGGTAGCGTCGAACACGGCCCGCTGGAAGTGCTGCTGACCATGACCGAAGAAGCCGGTATGGATGGCGCATTTGGTCTGCAACCTAACTGGCTGAAAGCCGATATTCTGATTAATACCGATTCCGAGCAGGAAGGTGAAATCTATATGGGTTGCGCCGGTGGTATTGATTTTATTACCACTTTTGCACTGCAACGCGAAGCAGTTCCTGCCGGTTACCAGACGTTGAAGTTGACCATTAAAGGCTTGAAAGGCGGTCACTCAGGCGCTGATATCCATTTAGGGCTAGGTAACGCCAATAAACTTCTGGCGCGCTTCTTGTTTGAACAGACCAAAGATTTAGACCTACGGATATTGGATTTGAATGGCGGCACACTGCGTAATGCCATCCCGCGCGAAGGTTCGGTGACCTTGGCGATTGCCGCCGATAAAGTCGATCAGTTGAAAAATCTGAGTCAAGAGTATCTGGTGACGTTGAAAAACGAGCTGGCCGCAGTCGAAAAAAATCTGGCGATATTGCTTGAACCGGTAGCCACAGATGCCAAAGCCCTGACGAAAGAGACTCAACAGCGCCTGGTCGCGTTATTGAATGCCACACCAAACGGTGTTATTCGTATGAGTGACGCGGTGAAAGGTGTGGTTGAAACCTCACTGAATGTGGGTGTGGTGACCATGAATGAGAATGAAGCAGAAATCATTTGTCTGATTCGTTCCCTGATCGACAGCGGCAAAGATTACGTGGTGAGCATGCTGACCGCAATTGGTCAGTTAGCTGGCGCTGAAACAACACCAAAAGGCGGTTACCCCGGCTGGCAGCCTGACCCAAGCTCTCCAGTGATGGCGCTCGTGCGGGAAACCTACCAAAAGCTGTTTAACAAAACGCCAAACATCATGGTTATCCATGCGGGTCTGGAATGTGGTTTGTTCAAAAAACCTTACCCAGAAATGGATATGGTGTCGATTGGGCCAACTATGACAGGGCCACATTCACCGGATGAACAAGTTCATATCGAAAGTGTGGGCCAATATTGGCAATTGCTGACAGCGCTGCTGAAAGCCATTCCTGAGCGCGCATAATACTCGTCATACTTCAAGCTGTGGGGGTGTTGGCTGCACTCCCGCAGTGCGATTATGTGAGTATATTCATATCAACCATGGGGTTACTGACCCGCCATTTGTCAGTGTTACTCCAAACTCAACAGCAATTGCCGCTCAAGTTGCGGGTCAAGCAAAGTGACATGCAACCCAACCAAACGGACTCCCCGCCCCGCGCGCCGCTCATTCCATGCTGTCCGCGCCACTTGCAGTAAATCCACTTTATTCAGCTCCGGCCAAACATGCTCTTGTGTTGTTTGCTGAAAATCATGGAATTTCAATTTCACCCCCTGCCGAGCAATATGCAGGTCCGGCCTGACCTTCCGTAAGCGGGTTTCCAACTCAATATAAAGCGACTCAATTAATGACTCACAACTTTCCCAATCATGAATATCCTCAGCCAGCGTTCGCTCCACTCCGACGGATTTACGCAAGCGATCGGGGGAAACTTCGCGCTCATCAATGCCGTGGCTGCGCTCCCACAACACATGGCCAAACTTGCCAAAGCGCTTTAATAATTCAGCCTGCGGATAGTTTTGAATATCACTACAGGTTATCAATCCCAGTTCCTGGAGACGTTTCGCGGTGACTTTTCCCACTCCGGGGATTTTACTCAGCGGTAACTCATGCAGGAAGGGCAAAACCTGGTCCGGCGTTATTACATACTGGCCATTGGGTTTATTTAAATCAGAGGCTATTTTGGCTAAAAACTTGATAGGAGCAATGCCAGCAGAAGCCGTCAGATTGATCTCCGTGGCAATAGATTGACGGATTTCTTGGGCAATTAAGGTGGCGGAACCGCTGCATGCCGTGCAATCAGAAACATCCAGATAAGCTTCATCCAATGATAGCGGCTCAATTAATGGAGTATAACGAGCAAAAATTTCACGGATATGCAGCGAGGCTTCTTTATAGGCAGCCATTCGGCCTGGGATAACTTTAAGGTGCGGACAAAGTTTAAGTGCCATTGCGGTCGGCATCGCACTACGCACACCATAACGCCGGGCGGGGTAATTGGCTGTGCTTATCACCCCTCGCCGGTCCCGGCTCCCGCCAATCGCAATAGGAATATCACGCAAGCTGGGATCGTCACGCATTTCGACTGCCGCAAAGAAGCAATCCATATCGACGTGAATAATTTTTCGCATGTTTATCCCCCAACCAAACCACTGTATAAGAATACAGTTAAATAGGGAAAATTCAAGATTATCCTAAGCCCTGACCACGCACATTATGTTATGACAAAATACTAAACAGGAAGCATAGCCACTGCTTCAATTTCTAAGGCTAAATCGTGGTGTAAAGTGGGCACGGGTACAACACAACGCGCCGGTTTGTGTGGCCCCAACCACTGAGCATAAAGTGCATTAAAATGTGGCCAGAGTTCAATATCACACAGATAAACGCGCACTTGGACCAAACTGTTGAGATTGCAATGACAGTCGGCTAGAACGCCCTCAATATTGGCAAAAACCTGTTTGACCTGAATATCAAAAGATTGATGTGATAATACAACGCCCTGCGCCGTAATGGGCAGTTGGCCGGAAAGATAGACCATGCCGCCCGCACAAACAGCATGGCTGTAATGGCCCGCGGGGGGCTGGCCCTGTGTTGAGTTTATTAAGATAGGCTCAGACATTATCAAGACTTATCAATAAAATGAGCCAGCCGGTCTAAATCGACATTACCGCCCGAAATAATTACCCCGACCCGTTTGCCCCGAATATCCAACTGATCACCAAACGCAACCGCCGCCCCTAAACACCCGGTGGGCTCAACCACAATTTTCATTCGGCTAGTGAAAAACTTCATCGCCGAGATCAGTTGGCCATCAGTTGCGGTCAGAATATTATCAACTCGCTCCTGAATAACAGGGAAGGTGTAATGGCCTAAAGCCGCAGTTTGCGCGCCATCGGCAATCGTCACTGGGGTATCAATTTTAACAATTTTACCGCTGCGGAAACTCTGCTGCCCATCATTACCGGCTGCGGGTTCCACCCCAATAACCTGGCAATTTGGGTTGAGCGCTTTGGCGACCGTGGCGCACCCGGACAACAGCCCCCCGCCCCCTAACGGCACCAGCAACACATCCAAATCACCCACTTCTTCAAATAACTCTTTAGCGGCCGTTCCTTGCCCGGCCATGACATCCGGGTGGTCATAAGGCGGAATTAACGTTAGCCCCTGCTCTTGCGCCAATTTATGGCTAATTACCTCACGGTCTTCAAGATAGCGGTCATACAGCACCACTTCACCGCCATAACCTTGGGTTGCGGCAATTTTAGCCGCCGGCGCATCTTTAGGCATGACGATAACGGCGCGAATGCCCAATTTACGGGCGGACAAAGCAATAGCTTGTGCATGATTTCCCGACGAAAAAGCAATAACTCCTTTTGCTTGCTGTTCCGGCGATAACTTCACTAATGCGTTATAGGCTCCCCGAAATTTAAATGCGCCCATATGTTGGAAATTTTCGCATTTAAAAAATAACTGTGCGCCAGTCTGTTCGTTAGCGGTGGATGAAGTCAAAACCGGCGTTTTCAGCGCAAAGCCAGCAATCCGCTGATGTGCTTGAATAATATCGTCGTAACAGATTGCTAATGGGGCCATTTTCAGTTTCCTTCAGTCGGGAGATAGGTATAAACGGTCGAGCGGGCAACCCCCAGATTATTGGCAACAACGGTCTGGGCATTTTTCAAATCCATCAAACCTGCTTGCGCCAATTGGCGGACAATCTCACGCCGCTGCGCCGGGTTCAGTGCCCGTGGGGTGGTATTGTGAGCGGCGGCAAATTGTTCCAGTTGAGTGCGCAGCATCTCAAGGCGAGGTGATGCCAGAGACTCGCGAACATCAGTTGCCGTCGTTTGTGTCAGTTGAGACAAGCTGGCACTGACCGCCGAAAACAGCGAAATATCCATATTCAGACAGAGCGCGCCGATGAACTCCCCTTGGCTATTTTTCAGGCCAATTGAGGTACTTTTGGCTGGGCGACCATCTGGAAATTGGTTCGGATAGTTCAGAATGACCTCCGGAAAATTGGGGTCAGCAATACGGCTCAGCCCCAATTCAGTCGCAGGTTCACCGACTTCACGGCCGGATAAGTTGTTTGATATTGCCGCAATGGCATGTTCTGGTTGAGTGAGGTCGTGCAAGACAAATTCCACCAAAGGTGCAAATGTTTTGCCCAGTGCCTCAACGATTTTTTTGCTCTCCCGCAAGAGGAGTTGATCTTCTGTCAGTTTCATTTCTGAATTATTGTCAACTTATGACATTTTGTCAAATTGATTATGCAGTAATAAAATCTCAATCAAAGAGCCGCATATTGCAGCTCTTTTTCGTGACATTGCAGAGTGGGAGTTACTTCAGAATGGAACTTTTCAATGATTTGTCTTGCTGATGGCGCTCTAAAGCTAATTCAATAAGCGTAGTAATCAGTTCCGTCGAACCAATACCCGTAGCACGCCATAATTTGGGATACATACTAATATTCGTAAACCCAGGCAGGGTATTTATCTCATTGATAACCACCGTGTTATCAGGTGTTAAAAAGACGTCAACCCGCGCCATACCACAACATTCGAGTGTTCGAAATGCCGCTAATGCTACTGCTCGAATATTGTCGCTGACGGCACTGTCTATTAGCGCAGGAATAATGACCTGAGCACCGGTTTCATTGATGTATTTTGTGTCATAGGAATAAAACTCGTCACTGATGACAACTTCGCCACACAAACTGGCTTGCGGATGGTCATTACCCAGAACCGCGCATTCTATCTCGCGCCCAACAATAGCTGACTCCACCAACACTTTATGGTCAAAATCAAAGGCTAATGCTACCGCCTGTTCATATTCATGTGCATTACGAACCTTACTCACCCCGACCGAAGAGCCTTGATTGGCCGGCTTAATGAATAAAGGCAAGCCGAGTGTTTCAGTCACCTGCTCAAAACGGTATTTCTCTTTATTAGCCCGTGTCAGCGTTATAAATGGCGCGATATTCAGCCCGGCATCGCGCAGTAACCGCTTGGTGATGTCTTTATCCATACTGACCGCAGAGCCCACGACACCTGAGCCAACGAAAGGAATATTCGCCATGCGCAGCAGACCTTGCAAAGAGCCATCCTCCCCTAATGTCCCGTGAACGATAGGGAAAATGACATCCAACTGGGCTAAAGCAGAAGCATTATCCGCAGCAATAAGTTGCTGATGATTCTGACCCGGAATCAGCGCCACACTTCTGTTTGAGTGATTCAGGGAAATTAATGCTGGGTTCTCTGCATTTAATAAGTAATTGGATGCATCATTAACATGCCATTGCCCTTGTTTATCAATACCGAGCAGCATCACATCGAATTTTTCTTTATCAATTGCCTCTACGATGTTCTTTGCCGACTGCAATGACACTTCATGTTCAGCCGATTTACCGCCAAAAATCACACCAACTCGCAATTTCGACACACTACATTCCTTCTTAAGACCTGGCACTTAGGGGCGCGACCACCCAATAAAACTACACACATACCCTAAATAATTCGAGTTGCAGTAAAGCGGCAACTGAACGCCCCCATGAGCTTACATGAGTAAGTCAATGAGGCGAACGAAAGCAACCCGCCCACATGCAGCTTGAGGTATGACGGGTATAACACTAATACAACTTTTGTATGCTTAACTAATGTTTTTTAAGATTCTTACAGAAATTTCTGGTGATACAGGCGGATAAGTCCACCTCATCCCAGCATATGATTTTAGTACTAGGCATTCACATCAATAACAGAAGAAATTATATCCCCATAGATGGAACTCATAATTATCCTAATCAATATGCTAACGAATTTAGGCAATAACAGAATTGAATTCTGTTATGGGTATTTATTTCCTTTTTGTCATTTATTTTTAATAAAAAATCATTAAATTCGACAAGACCGAAGAAGATTGGTTATATGATTAACATCACCCTGCAAAAATTCATTATCAGTCAATGGATGGAAACCAAATATTATGCGAAATTATATAATGGCTACTTTATTACTCTCTGCTACCTTTATAACAAATGCTAATTCAGTCAATTCAAGCACTCATCTCAACCCACCACAAATTATTGCCCATCGTGGTGGCACTGCTGATGCGCCTGAAAATACGATCCCAGCCATCAAAAAAGCGTTGGATAATGGTGCGGATGCAATCTGGATAACACTACAGTTATCAAAAGATAATGAACTTGTACTGTATCGCCCTTCCAAACTCGAAGAATTGACCGATATGTTTGGCAACGTTTCTGATTATTCCGCAAAGCAACTCGCCCAAGCTAATGCCAGCGCTGATTACAATAAAAAACATAATATTCATCCTAACCCAAAGATTCACGTTGGCATTCCTACACTTGATGAAGTATTAAAAACATTCCCTACAACAACATTTTATCTTGATATCAAATCTCCGGATGCTCCCCCAGCAACACTCGCGCAAGCACTGAAAACAACACTGAATGCAACCACTCAAGGTGAGAAAAACCGACTAAGCCGAACCCGAGTTTACTCAACCGATGATAATTATTTGAATGCGTTGGATAAGATAAACCAAGCCAGCGACTCCACACCTAAAATACAGCGTTTTGAAAGTCGTAACGTTACTCGAACTCAATTAGCCAATATCACTATGGATCATAAATGTGAGTTACCGGCAGATGATAAAGAGCGCTGGTATGGTCTGGAATTACACCGAAAGGTCGAGGTTGTGGAAAAATTCACGCTGGGTGAAGGGCGTTCTAATGCAGTATTAAGTTGGGATAAAGAAGCCGTTGATTGTTTCCGTAAAAATAAAAATGCACATATTATTTTCTTCGGAATTAATACTCCCGAAGATTATAAGAAAGCAAAAGAATTAGGTGCTAATGGTGTCATGGTAGACTCCCCTGCTTTGTTTAAAAAGATAATCAATGACAATAAATAATTAAAATTACACATAAACACCCCCCAATCAGTTATTTATTGATTGGGGGATTTAATGGCTATTTAAAGCCCTTAGACGATAGCTACACAATACGATACTGATCCAGTTTTTTTTGACGCGCGGCCTCTTTAGCCAATCGTTTCTTTCGCGAATCACAAGGCTCAGGGCAATCACATACTTTTTCCATCCCCAGAGCCCCAATACCTCCGCAACTGCCCTGTAAGGTTTTACGTTTTACAATATAACCCAACGACATCCCGGCGATGACCAACAGAAAAAACACGAAGGACGCGATAAAAACCGTCAACATAATCCTCTCCTATCAAGGCTGCTTTTGCAGATACGGTTTGAATGACTCAGAAAAGTGCTCCTCAAAACCTTCATCAGTTTTAACTATCATAAATACCGGAATACCCAGCAAATTAGCTAATGCCATCCCCCGCTCAGGGCCGAGAACGCCTAACCCCGTTGAGAGCCCGTCAGCAGTCATACAGCTTGGGTCTAAAACAGTAATTGAGACTAAACGATGATTTATTGGTCGGCCAGTGCCGGGGTCAATAGTATGCGAATAACGGACGCCATTCTGTTCAAAGTAATTTCGGTAGTCACCAGAAGTCGCAATAGCCATCCGACCGGGTTCGATAATCTCTTGCGCACTTTGTTCTGACCCAGCAACAGGCTTTTCGATAGCAATACGCCAAGGTTTATTCTCCCCATTGTTGCCGCGTGTTCGTACTTCGCCGCCAATATCAACCATATAGTTATTGATATTCTGCGCTTCTAAGTATTCGGCAACAACATCGACTCCATATCCTTTAGCTATAGCTGAAAGATCCACATAGAGCTCTGGAATACGTTTAATCAAAGTGCCATTTTCTACCGCAAGTTTATCAATACCAACCCATTCCCGACGTTTATCAATTTCAGCATCGGTAGGCACCACGTTAGGGCGCCCTTCAGGGCCGAAGCCCCATAAATTAACCAAAGGCCCGACAGTTACATCCAGCGCACCGTCAGTCAGGCGGTTAATTCGAATAGCTTCCCGTACAACTTTAGCTGTCGCGAATGAAACAGGAAATGGCGTATCCACTTGCTGACTTTTGTTGAAACGACTCAATTCGGAGTTTGGCCGATAAGTCGACATTTGATTATTGACCTGTTCCAGCTCGCGATCTATTTCCTGCTGCAACTTTTCCGGACTAAGAGTTGCTGAGTCGCTCATATACTTGATTGAGTATGAGGTCCCCATGGTTTTACCTTCAAGGTT
The DNA here is from genome assembly GCF_009831415.1 of Yersinia canariae. Classification (NCBI taxonomy): domain Bacteria; kingdom Pseudomonadati; phylum Pseudomonadota; class Gammaproteobacteria; order Enterobacterales; family Yersiniaceae; genus Yersinia; species Yersinia canariae. The sequence goes on from NZ_CP043727.1 coordinate 3,550,656, forward strand.
GACTTGCTCAGGGCCACAACCTGTAAGCAGCAAAATGCCCACCACAGACATTAGCCAATGCATTATATATCTTTGCACAATATCCCCAATTACAGTAAAAACCCGAGTCGCGGCAAATCAGCCACCGAAGTCATCGAGCATAATGTTTTCATCTTCCACCCCAAGATCTTTTAGCATCTTGATCACTGCCGCATTCATCATCGGTGGGCCACACATATAGAATTCGCAGTCTTCAGGGGCTGGATGATTTTTAAGGTAGTTTTCTAATAACACGTTATGAATGAAGCCAGTATAGCCCGTCCAATTATCCTCTGGTTGTGGATCCGACAAAGCAACATGCCAACGGAAATTATCATTCTCGGCCTGTAACTGATCAAAATCTTCCTCATAAAACATTTCGCGCCGTGAACGTGCGCCATACCAGAAGCTAATTTTTCGTTTTGAATGCAGCCGTTTGAGCTGGTCAAAGATGTGAGAGCGCATGGGCGCCATGCCCGCACCACCACCAATAAAGATCATTTCGGCATCGGTATCTTTAGCAAAAAACTCACCAAATGGCCCAGAGATAACCACTTTGTCACCCGGCTTCAGTGACCAGATATAGGAAGACATAATTCCTGGCGGTGCTTCCGGCAGTGAGGGCGGTGGCGTTGCAATTCGCACGTTCAACAAGATAATACCGCTCTCTTGCGGATAGTTTGCCATTGAGTATGCACGCACGGTCGTCTCGGGGGCCACTGACTCAAACCGGAATAAATTGAATTTATCCCAATCGCCGCGATATTCCTCGGGCACGTCAAAATCAGCATATTTCACGGTATGGGGTTCGGCTTCAATTTGAATAAAGCCCCCAGCACGGAATGGTACAACTTCACCATCAGGGATTTTCAGTTTTAGCTCTTTGATAAATGTAGCTTTATTATCATTAGAGATAACTTCACATTCCCATTTCTTCACTCCAAAGATTTCTTCCGGCAATTCAATTTTCAGACTCTGCTTTACACTAACCTGACATGCCAGCCGGCAACCTTCTTTGGCTTCCCGCTTTGATATATGAGAAAGCTCTGTTGGCAGAATATCTCCGCCACCCTCTTTAATCTTCACACGACACTGCCCACAAGAGCCGCCGCCACCGCACGCCGAAGAGACAAATATGCCATGGTTGGAAAGCATATTCAGTAGCTTGTCACCTGCCGGAGCAGTAAAGCTTTTATCCGCATCTTCATTTATATCAATGGTGATATCACCAGTATTCACCAGTTTTGACTTGGCAAATAAAATCATCACCGTCAATGCCAGCACAATGAGGGTGAACATGACTACGCCCAGAATTATTTCCATGAATTATTCCTGCCTTTATAAGCTCACGCCGGAGAAAGACATAAACCCTAAGGCCATCAATCCGGTGGTGATAAAGGTGATCCCTAGCCCCTGTAAGCCCGCAGGCACATTGGCATATTTCATTTTTTCGCGAATACCCGCTAACGCGACAATGGCTAACATCCAGCCAATACCGGAGCCAAAACCATAAACAATAGATTCAGGGAAGTTATAATCGCGTTGTGCCATAAATGACACGCCACCGAAGATGGCGCAGTTCACAGTAATAAGTGGCAGGAAAATGCCCAACGCGTTGTACAGCGCGGGGAAATAACGATCGAGTATCATTTCCAGCACCTGCACGATGGCGGCGATAACACCAATGAAGGTAATAAAATTCAAGAAACTGAGATCCACACCTTCAACCAATGCGCCATCACGTAGCACCAGGTTATAAACTAAATTATTAGCAGGCACAGAGATGCCCAATACGACCGTTACCGCAATGCCAAGACCAAAGGCTGTCGAGACTTTCTTGGAAACGGCAAGGAAAGTACACATCCCCAGGAAGAACGCCAATGCCATATTCTCGACAAACACTGCGCGGACAAACAGACTGATGTAATGCTCCATCGTCAATTACTCCTTCTCAATCTGCGCAGGTTTCAGGGTTCGCAGGCCCCAAATCAGCAAGCCAATGATAAAGAATGCACTTGGTGCCAGCAGAAATAATCCATTAGGCTGATACCAACCGCCATTTTGGACAGTTTCCAATACTGTCACACCAAACAATTTACCCGACCCAATCAACTCGCGGACAAAACCCACCAGCACTAACACCACCCCATAGCCCAGGCCATTGCCAATACCATCCATAAAGCTTTCGATAGGCGGGGATTTCATTGCATAAGCTTCGGCACGCCCCATCACAATGCAGTTAGTAATAATCAAGCCGACAAATACGGATAGCTGTTTGGATATCTCATAAGCATAAGCACGCAGAATCTGGTCCACCACAATGACCAGCGAGGCGATAATCACCATCTGAACAATGATACGTACACTGTTTGGAATATGATGACGAATCAGTGAGATGAAAAAACTGGAGAATGCCGTGACCAAAGTCACCGCCAAAGTCATCACCAACGCTGTTTCCAGCTTGGTGGTCACCGCCAGAGCGGAGCACACTCCCAGAATTTGCAACGCAATCGGGTTGTTATCAAACAGCGGCCCCAATAAAACCCGTTTAATCTCTTTGCTATCAGCCATTTTTTAACGCCCCTTCGCGCACTTTTTTCAGGAACGGGCCAAAGCCGTTTTCACCAAGCCAAAAATCAAAGCTATTTTGTACCCCATTGGATGTCAGTGTTGCCCCGGACAAACCATCTATTGCGTGAGGATCATTAGCAGGTGCCCGCCCTTTAACAATACGAATAGCCGGTTGCCCTTGGTCATCAAATAACCGCTTCCCAATCCACTGGTTACGCCAGATAGGGTTCTCAATTTCACCCCCCAATCCCGGGGTTTCGCCTTGATCATAATAGGTGATGCCGCGTACTGTTTTGCCGTCAGTATCAATGGCAACAAAGGCATACATCATTGACCACAAACCTGAGCCGTATACCGGTAACACGATTTTGTCGATCTGCCCGCTTTCACCGCGTACCAGATAAATTTCAACCACGTTAGCCCGGCGGCGAATGCCCGCAATATCCTGTGCCGGTGTCAGCGCGATGCTCATTTGGTTATCACGTAATGCTTGCGCGCGATCAAATGTCGCGGGATCTTGCTGAATAAATTCACCGCTTTGCAAATCCAGTAGTCGCGGCTCAATCCGCTGTGCAAACTCACGCTGCACATCTTCTGCTGGCATTCGCGGTTGCAGTAAGCCAGCCACCGCCAGAATATTACGCTGCTTATCCAGCAAACGTTGCTCTTGCTGCTTAGCTTTCAAACCAACAGCCGCGCCGGCGACGATGACAGAACACACCAGACAAAGCACAATAACCACCAGCAGTGTTTTGCCGATACTGTCATTATTTCTTGGTTTATCATTCGCCACGGGCTTTCCTCCGCTTAATATTGGCCTGAATAACCACATAGTCGAACAGTGGTGCAAACAGGTTAGCGAACAGAATTGCCAGCATCATCCCCTCCGGATAAGCCGGGTTAGCCACGCGGATCAACACGCACATTGCGCCAATCAAGCCGCCATACCACCATTTTCCTTTATTAGTAAAGGAAGCAGACACCGGATCGGTCGCCATAAAAATCATGCCGAAAGCAAAACCACCGAGCACCAAATGCCAATACCATGGCATAGCAAATAAGGGATTAGTTGCGGAACCGACCCAATTAAACAGATAAGCGGTCGCCATCATGCCAATCATAACTCCGGCAACAATTCGCCAAGAGGCCACACGCCCGAACAGGATAATGGCTCCCCCAATCAGGATCATCAGTGTGGATACTTCACCAATAGAACCGGGGATATTGCCAAGGAAAGCATCCATCCAAGTGATGGATTGGCCTGAGACCGTATTGATCAAACTCTGGCTACCATTAACACTCCACTGTGATAATGGGGTGGCACCGGAAAAACCATCAGCCGCAGTCCAGACCAAATCACCCGATATTTGCGCCGGATAAGCGAAGAATAAGAAAGCGCGCCCAGCCAGAGCGGGGTTAAGGAAGTTACGCCCAGTTCCGCCAAAGATCTCTTTACCGATCACGACCCCAAAAGAAATCCCCAGTGCCGCCTGCCATAATGGCAATGTGGGCGGTACAATCAGGGAAAACAGAATTGAGGTAACAAAGAAACCTTCGTTAATTTCATGTTTGCGGATAATGGAAAATACCACTTCCCAAAAACCACCAACGACAAATACCACGGCATAAATCGGCAGGAAATAAACTGCACCTAGCACCATTTTGCTAACCCAACCGGCATCAGGCGCTAGTGATGCGCCCAACAGTTGTGCCAGCCGGTAGTGCCAGTCACTGGCAATAATCTGTTGTAGCTCTACGCCACTGTAAAGTTGGTTCAGCGCTAGAATAGCCTGACCACCGACGTTATACATCCCCCAGAACATTGCCGGGAATACCGCCAGCCATACCAAAATCATCATTCGTTTCAGATCGATAGCATCACGAACGTGAGAGGCACCCGGGGTCACTTTGCCCTGAGTATAAAAAATGGTGGCCGCAGCTTCATACAGCGGATAATACTTCTCAAGCTTCCCACCGGTTTCAAAGTGGTGCTCTATTTTCTCAAGAAAACTTTTCAGGCCCATCAGTTATCCTTCCTGCTCAATCTTGGTCAATATGTCGCGCAATACCGGCCCATACTCATATTTACCGGGGCAGACAAATGTACACAGAGCCAAATCTTCTTCATCCAATTCCAAACATCCCAGCGCTTGCGCACTGTCGGTATCGCCAGAGAGCAGATCACGCAGCAAATGAGTCGCCAAAATATCCAACGGCATAACGCGCTCATAATTACCAATCGGCACCATTGCGCGCTCCCCACCATGCATATCAGTGGAGAAGGCAAATAATTTCCGTTTGAAGAAATGGCCTAATGTGGTGCGGGTAATTGAATATTTATCGCGCCCTGGCATCACCCAACCGAATAGCTCTTTTTCTCGCCCTTCGCGGATGACGGACACTTGTTGATGGAAGCGCCCCAAATATCCATGGGTAGCAGAGAAGGCGGTGCCGCTGAGTACTGAGCCGGAAATAATACGGTTATCTCCCTCTAGCAGCCGGCCCGCAGTCAATTCAGATAAACTTGCCCCAAGACGGGTTCGCAGTAGAGTCGGTTGATTCACCTGCGGGCCAGCGACGGCGACGATGCGGTCAGTCCACAACTCACCGCGAGTAAAGAGTTTGCCGATGGCAATGACATCTTGATAACCCACATGCCATACAGTTTTGTTCAGACTGACCGGCTCAAGGAAATGAATATGAGTCCCCACCAGGCCCGCTGGGTGGGGGCCGGAGAATTCATTGTAAGTCACCTGCGCATTCGGATGGCTGACAACAGCCTGCCCCGGCGCGTGGCAAACATGCACTTTACCCTCGGTCAGTCGGGCCAATACGGTTAATCCATGATTGAAAGCATCAAACTCGGTCGCAATGATGACTTGCGGGTCTGCCGCCAGCGGTTGAGTATCCATGGCGCTAACAAAAATAGCCCGAGGGCGGCTACCGGGGGAGGGAGTTTTATTGAAAGGTCGGGTTCGCAGAGCCGTCCATAAGCCAGAGGCCAGCAAATGGCTCTGTACTTGTTCATCACTGAGTTGGTTGAGATCAGATGAATCATAATGCTCAAACGGGATTTGTTCATCGCCGTCAATATCAATCACAACAGATTGCAAAACCCGGCGGTCACCCCGATTGATGGCACTCACTTTGCCACACGCAGGGGCGGTGAATATCACGCCTGGATTTTTTTTATCTTCAAACAGCGCCTGACCTTTCTTAACCCAATCACCTTCTTGAACCAACATCGAGGGGCGCATCCCGATATATTCTTCACCGAGCAAAGCCACATGGTGAATAGCTGGCCCTTCTTCTATTACTTGTGCAGGTGCCCCAGCGATGGGGAGATCTAGTCCTTTCTTTATTTTAATCATAGAGTTGAACTACTTTATTAGTTATATCAAATGCTGTACTTAACCCAGAATGTACAGGCATACAAAGAGAAGGCACTTTCATGGTTCAGTTAAACGGTGGCTTAATACTGGATCAACGAGACAAACATGAATACTGACCGAAAGAGCCTTAGAAATTAATGCTGCTCCTCATATTGGATGTTATCGGCGCTAAAATAGCGGGAATAGTCATTAATTGAGCAGATCAGCAGCAGCGGGCAATTCTAGCATTTCCAACCTGCACTGTCTGACAAATGCAGTGACTTGAGTCAAGCAAATACAAATAATTTACTGCTAAATTCTGTATATATTCGGTAAAATCGTATCGTCAATTCGTCTTTATCGACTTTGTATTTATTTTATACAAAACATATATTGCTAAAAAATTTCTGACTGATAATCTGCGCCTATATATTTCCCTAAAATAATTGGAATTGCGGCGGAGTAGCAAATGAATGACAAATTGGTTAGAAGCCAATTTGAACATTATTTGTGCTAATACGCAGGGTAGGCCGAGTAGTGGAGACCGCTAACAAAGCTGCAACCTCAGGTAAGAAAGGGAAAATCAGAAAAGTCAGTGGCATCTATAAATATAAGCAGGAATAAGAATGAGTAAAGTCGCGCCAGTGTTTGCGATGATTATGTTTGCGATGACAATTTGCTTGCCTGCGGTATCTTTCAGCAGCTCAGCCAGTGAGCCAGTGGCGGTATCCAAAGAGCTAAAACAGCAATTACTTGGGTCATCGGTCTATATTCAAATCTTCAAAGAAGAACGTACTCTGGAATTATATGCCAGATTACAAGGTGAGTATCGTTTGGTACAAAGCTATCGTATCTGTGAATTCTCAGGCGGACTTGGCCCGAAACGCCGCGAAGGGGATTTTAAAAGCCCGGAAGGTTTTTACAGTATTGATATGCGCCACTTAAAGCCCGACAGTAAGTTTTACCGGGCAATCAATATTGGCTTCCCAAATGATTATGATCTGTCGCAAGGTTATTCAGGGAAATATCTGATGATCCATGGCGCTTGCAAATCAATCGGCTGTTATGCCATGACTGATGCTTATATGGACGAGATATTTAACTACGTACAAACGGCATTTATCTTTGGTCAGGAAAAAGTAGATATCAGTATCTACCCTTTCCGCATGACTGAAAAAAATATGCAACGCCACCGTAACTCTTCAGATTATAACTTCTGGCGTCAGTTGCAGCCTGGGTACGAATATTTTGCCAAAAACCGGATGCCGCCTTCAGTTTCTGTGATCAACGGGCAGTATGTCCTTAGCCGCCCGCCAACCTCCAGTGCACCAGTATCGCAGTACGCCATGACAAAATCAGAAGCACTCACCAAATCAAATACGCTCACCAAAACAGAATAATGCAAACTCACCTGGTGCAATTTTGTGCCAGGTTTCATTACCTGTCAGGGGCTGAGTTGCAATCACGGTGACCACATCTTTAGGTGTGGTCTGCCGCTGAAAATCGATTTCAACATCTTGATCCAACAATGTCGCTTTACCGAAAGGCGCGCGGCGAGTTATCCAATATAAGTTGGTCGAACAGAACGCCATCACAAAACGCCCATCCGAAAGCAACATATTAAACACCCCTTTGGCGCGTAATTGCTCACACAAGGTGCCGATATAGCGAAATACTGCTGGCCAGTTACTTGGGGTGCGGGGGTAACGTTTTGCCAGTTGATTCAGTAGCCAGCAGAAAGCATATTCGCTGTCTGTTTGGCCAATAGGCCGGAAAGTCCCGGTATCCAATTGACGATAACCTTTAAGCTGGCCATTGTGGGCATAAGTCCAATTTCGCCCCCACATTTCGCGGGTAAAAGGATGGGTATTTTCTAATGCAACTTCACCCCGGTTTGCCTGGCGAATATGGGAAACCACCGCACAGGATTTAATTGGATAGTCTTGTACCAATCGGGCAATTGGCGAATTAAAGCTGGGTTGGGGATCTTTAAACGTGCGGCAGCCATTACCTTCATAGAAGGTAATCCCCCAGCCATCTTTATGCGGGCCAGTTCCCCCGCCCCGCTGCACCAGGCCGGTAAAGCTAAAGCAAATATCCGTAGGAACATTTGAGCTCATTCCAAGCAATTCGCACATATATCCCGCTCCCTATACCCATCATTCAAGGTGATCAACAAGCTAAGCAATACTGTTGATCACCTTGTTACATCAGGCCTTTACCATCTCTTTTTCAATTAACTGAATCAAGATGTGAATTACTTTAATATGAATTTCCTGAATGCGATCTGCATAACCGAAATGAGGAACTCGAATTTCAATATCCGCAGATCCGGCCATCTTACCGCCATCCTTACCGGTGAGGGTGATGACTTTCATGCCTTTAGCACGCGCCGCTTCAATTGCTTTAATGATATTACCTGAATTACCTGAAGTGGAAATACCCAGCAACACATCCCCTTCACGGCCGACAGCTTCAACATAGCGAGAGAAAACATAGTCATAACCAAAATCATTACTCACACAAGAAAGATGGCTGACATCTGAAATAGCAATGGCCGGATAACCTGGGCGGTTTTCACGATAACGGCCAGTCAGTTCTTCTGCAAAATGCATCGCATCACAATGGGAACCACCATTGCCGCATGACAAGACTTTACCGCCAGCCTTGAAAGAATCAGCCAGTAATACGGCCGCACGCTGTATGACATTGATGTTGTTATCATCTTTCAAAAAGTTCGCCAGAGTATCAGCGGCTTCATTCAGTTCACTGCGGATTAAATCGTGGTACATGGGAGCCTCTTTATCGTTCTATACCGAAATATTCGTCCTGTGCCAGTGTACCGGATCGCATAAACTGCGAGAAGCACTGTGATGAATTTGCCGGAAGAGTTTTCGCGGTTAGTGCGGCCAATTTGTGAAGTGAGTTGTAAATAACATGTAATGGTATTGATAAAAATAATGAGATGAACTACAACAAATGTATCACTCAACAGGTCAGACCTCCTACATCTCAGGAGCTTCATTATGATGGTTCTTAGCATTATTGCCTTGCTGGTTCTTATTGGTGTGCTGTTCTATCACCGCGTGAACCTGTACCTCAGTAGCTTGATTCTTGTGGTTTACACCGCCGCGATGGGTGCTGCGCAGTTATGGTCATACTGGGCATTATTGCCGCTGGTGATTGTTCTGCTGCCACTGACACTAACACCACTGCGCCAATCCTTATTTTCAGCCCCTGCATTGCGCATGTTCCGTAAAGTCATGCCTGCGATGTCTCGTACTGAAAAAGAAGCCATTGATGCGGGGACAACTTGGTGGGAAGGTGATTTGTTCCAGGGCCGGCCGGACTGGAAGAAATTGCACAACTATCCAAAACCGCAATTAACCGCCGAAGAACAAGCTTTTATTGATGGGCCGGTTGAAGAGGCCTGTCGTATGGCCAATGACTTCCAAATTACCCATGAATTGGCTGACTTGCCGCCAGAGCTTTGGGCATATCTGAAAGAAAATCGCTTCTTCGCGATGATCATCAAGAAAGAATATGGCGGCCTTGAGTTCTCTGCTTATGCTCAAGCGCGCGTATTGCAAAAACTTTCTGGCGTGTCTGGCATCCTGGCGATTACCGTCGGCGTACCAAACTCCCTCGGCCCCGGCGAATTACTGCAACACTATGGGACTGAAGAGCAAAAGAATCATTACTTACCCGGTTTAGCCCGTGGCGATGAGATTCCTTGTTTTGCCCTGACCAGCCCGGAAGCCGGTTCAGATGCTGGTGCCATCCCGGATATCGGCACGGTTTGTATGGGTGAATGGCAAGGCAAACAAGTCTTGGGCATGCGCCTGACCTGGGACAAACGCTATATTACCCTCGCGCCGATCGCCACTGTACTGGGGTTAGCATTCAAATTGTCTGACCCTGAGCATTTGCTGGGCGAGACGGTTGATTTGGGCATTACCTGTGCGCTTATCCCGACGAACACCCTAGGGGTGGAAATTGGCCATCGCCACTTCCCGCTGAACGTGCCGTTCCAAAATGGCCCGACCCGTGGTCAAGATATTTTTGTGCCCATTGATTACATTATTGGCGGGCCAAAAATGGCCGGTCAAGGCTGGCGGATGCTGGTTGAATGTTTGTCTGTTGGCCGCGGCATTACTCTGCCGTCCAACGCTACTGGCAGCTTGAAAAGTGTGGCAATGGGGATTGGCGCTTATGCTTATATTCGCCGTCAGTTCAAAATCTCAATCGGTAAAATGGAAGGGATTGAAGAGCCACTGGCACGCATTGCCGGCAATGCCTATGTGATGGACGCCGCCGCCACCTTGATTACCAGCGGTATTATGCTGGGCGAGAAACCGGCTGTGTTATCCGCCATTGTGAAATATCACTGTACGCATCGTGGTCAACGCGCAGTCATGGATGCGATGGATATCGCGGGCGGTAAAGGTATTTGCCTCGGCCCAGCCAACTTCATCGCCCGTAGTTATCAAGGTGCTCCAATTGGTATCACCGTAGAAGGTGCGAATATCCTGACCCGCAGTATGATTATCTTCGGCCAGGGCGCTATCCGTTGCCATCCGTTTGTACTTGATGAAATGGCCGCCGCGCAATCTAATGATGTTGCCGCCTTTGATAAAGCGCTGTTTGGTCATTTGGGTCATGTGGGAAGCAGCAAAATCCGCAGTTTCTGGCTAGGGCTGACCAATGGCCGCACCAGTGCTACGCCGACCAAAGACAGTACTCGCCGTTATTACCAGCATCTCAACCGCCTGAGCGCCAACCTGGCCTTGCTGTCTGATGTCTCCATGGGGGTATTGGGCGGGAGTCTGAAGCGTCGCGAGCGAATTTCTGCCCGTTTGGGGGATATTCTTAGCCAAATGTATCTGGCCTCAGCCACATTGAAACGCTATGAAGATGAAGGCCGCCAGAAAGAAGATTTGCCGCTGGTGCATTGGGGGGTTCAAGATGCACTGCATCAGGCGGAGCAAGCATTGGATGATTTACTGCGCAACTTCCCCAATGGCTTTATTGCCGGGTTAATGCGCTTCGTCGTCTTCCCATTTGGGCGTATGCATCAAGCGCCATCCGACCGTCTGGATCACCAGTTGGCGCAATTACTGCAAGTTCCATCAGCAACCCGCAGCCGCATTGGTCGTGGTCAGTACCTGACGCCGAGCGAGTTTAATCCGGTTGGTTTGCTGGAAGCAGCATTGCAGGATGTGATTGCAGCAGAACCTATTCATAAGCGCCTCAGTAAAGAAGCAGGTAAGAGCCTGCCATTTACCCGCTTGGATAAGTTGGCCAAACGCGCACTGGCTGAAGGGAAGATCAATGCTGAAGAAGCGGCGATATTGACCAAAGCAGAGCATAGCCGTCTGCGCTCCATTAATGTTGATGAATTCGAGGCTGATGCGCTGGCAACCAAGCCCGTGTTAAAGCAGCCCGCGAAACAGCGGCATACTGAAGCCGCATAATGTGAGTGTCTAACTCTATAACTCAGCCTCCACTTACTGGAGGCTTTTTTTATCCGCTAATAAATCACGCACAATCAAACCGAACTGTTCAGGTTTGCCGGTAAATAACACATTGTCGGGTTGAGTCTGTAACAGCCGCTGGCGCAAATCATTCCGCCATTTTTTATCTGAAATCAGCCGCACCGTCACCGCGATATATTCAGCCAAAGTATGTGCGATTAACGTTTCATCCAGCCCTAAGCGCCGGAATAACCCCTCATCGATATGCTCATGGACTTCGGCTCCGCTTAAGCACACACCGGGGAGCCCCTGACGGACAGTATCGACAATGCCATTAGTGTTACCAAAAGGAAATGGATTGATAAACAGGTCACACTGATTAATAACCTGCAAATAATCCAAATATCCCAAATGCTCATAAACTTTTGCTTGAGGGATAATATTATTCACGGCTTTTTCCATCACCCGATGGGTTATTCCCCAACAGAACCCCATCAAAAAATGAAATACCACTGGCGTTGATGTTCGCTGGGTTATTTCGGCACAAGCCGCGAGGAAGCGGGGATTAATTTTCATTGCAGAGGCACAAACAGCAATATGTACGGCTGGCCGCTCATCAAAACGCGATATAGGCTCCGGCTGACTGATATTGGCGGGCGGCACATACGGCAGGCAATCTTTGGGTAATATGACAACTTTTTCAGAGAAACAGGCTATATCGCCCAGATAATCCTCCTCCACCAAAACCGCATCAATATAATCAGAATGAGTTGTCGCCGGATGCCCCAACGCCATGATTTGTAAGGGTGCCAGCCGCAAATTTGTCAGTGCAATAGTGAGCGGAAACATACCGACACTCGGAAAATAGATGACATCAGGGCAGAGTTTGTGTGCCAGAGCAGCAATCGCCTCAACCGCCCCAATCCGGCTGACCTCGGTAAAATCATCAAAAACGGCGCGAGTTATGGTGTCCGTTGCTTCAATAATGGTGACCCCATGGGTAGCAAACTGTTCCCGTGCGGCCCGTAAGGTACTGGAATGAGTGCGATAAATAGAATGGCCGCTATTAAACCATTCAAGAATAACTAGCATTAATGGCTTACACCGTGATGGTGGCGGGGAGCAGTTATCAGTTAACCCATTATGGATCAGCGTACTACGTAAGTGAAAATTAATACTGCGCTTTATAGCGTGTTTTTCTGCCCTATCAGCATAACTGCAATGCATATAAACATCGTGCAAGATACGTTCGGGTAAGCCCTCAAGGTTCGCAAGAGTTAATAGTTTTTCAGGCAACCATTCTAATAGCTGCTCGCGTTTCGCATGACCCGCTGCGCTAGGTAAAATACGCGGCGACAGTAACGCCAGAAATAGTGCCGCCGCCGCATGGGGATTAAATTTCCATAATATATCTGGCTGTAACGGGATTCCCGATTCCGGTAAATACATCACGCAAAACTTAAGAAAATTACTCCGCCCAAACCTAAGAGGGTGAGCACAGCCCTCCCCCGCCTGATTAAGATTCGTAATGACATGATCAGCATGATTAAATGGCGAGGCCGCAAAAATCAATGCAATCCACCGATGGAAGTTAATAAACTGTAAGAATCCTTTTTCTGACAACACAAATCCGGGGTCCGAAAATAGGTTTCCAATAGCCGCAGCTAACCGATTACAATAATGTTCCTGTTGTTGTAATGGCTGTTTATTAAGAGAAAAAACATCCCACCGGCCATACTGAATATCTAACTGTTCCAGCATCGATATTAATATTCGCCCGGCGTCTTCATAACGTCGGGTACAAACTAAAAACTCAAAATACGGCAATGAAAATGCGATTGAGTTCTCACCTATTGGTGCTATTTCAATTGTTTTTTCCACCATACTCAGCGCTCCTAGGCAATTTGATATTTCAACCTCCTATTGAAAGCAATAAGTGGCTCACCAAACGTAATGATATTGGGCTATTTTGGGAGTTTGCTTATAGGGTGCGGTTTCCAGCGCCCCAAAATATGTTTGTCACACACTTCCGGTTTGATAGCGGCATCATTTGGAATTTGGTGGATTCCCCTTTCTGGAATACAAACCGCGATACCAATATTTGCAGTGATATCATGCTCAAATTCGACCACGATAGCGGGAGGTAATTGCTGCTCTTCGAGGGAGCTGAGGATTTGATCTCGTTTTATCAGTAACGCCTCCTGTTTCTGAGGCCGCGTTATTTTCTCTGTAGTTGTTTTTCCTTCAGAGGTAAGGACAGGTTTGATATTACCCGAATTCGGATTATTGCTTTGACGCCCAGTCTTATCTCTAAAACTATTTTGATCAACCGGCTTGCCATTGATGGTCACATTATTGCCAATATTATCCGGCAAGGTTATAAATACCGGTGACTTAAATAGCGAATGAGTATTCCCGCCAAGCGCAATTCCCGTTATCGCCGCATTATCGTCAAGGAAAATACCGTGATGATTACCGGAACTCCCCGTCACCACACCACCACTTATTGGGCCATCAATATAAACACCGTGGCCATCACCCGCCGCATTACCATTAATCGTGGTATTACCATTGCTAAACATCAGGCCCGTGATTTCTACCCCATGACCATCAGTGGCATTGCCGTTTATAGTGGCATTATCTAGCGTGTTATTGCCATCAATATGAACCCCGATGCCTTGCACACTGGTGGCGTTGCCGCTGATATTCAGCAGTTCGTCCCACCCACCACCACTCAGTGTGACATTTTCACCCACATCCACCCCAGTGCCGTTGGCGGTGTTGCCATTCACCGAACTGATATTATTACCGCTCAGATTACCGGCGATCTCGACCCCTTTACCGTCACCGCTGTAGCCATATAGGGTGGTATTATCTAACTCACTATTGGCATCAATCTTGATTCCAGTCCCATTGATGGAAGTCCCATTCACCGTGCCGCCATTAATGGTGCCATTCAGCTGCACACCAATGCCGTTAGCCGCCTGACCAGCAAGTACAACAGTCCCGCTGGCCGCAATCCCATTGACCACTCCGCCACTCAGCGGGCCATTAACCTGCACACCAATACCGGTGCCAGATGCCGTGCCGTTTAATACTGTATTACCTTGATTGGTGAGTGGGCCGGAGATATTTAATGCAACACTGTCCACAGCCAAACCATTTAAACTGGTATTACTTAAATAGTTATTTCCATTGAGTTTTATCCCAGTGCCGGTATCACTTATCGCCACGCCGTTTAGCGTCAGTAAGTCGGCTTCACTGGTGCCTGTGACATGTAAATTTTCTGCTATATCAATGCCATAACTAACACCTTCAGTGGTACCACTTATTATGCTCTGATGAATGCCATTAATATCATGGGTTAACTCCACGCCTTTACCGTGAGTACTGCTGCCATTAAGTGCGCCATTATCTAATATTGTACGGGTAATAACATTGGAACCCGGCAAGGAATCAACCTTGATACCAATACTATTAATTGATTGCCCGGTCAGTGCAGTATCAATAATGGTAGCATTACCACTAATGCGCAGACCTTCGGCATGAGTTGAAATACCCGTCACATTAATGCGATTAATTTGATGTTCTGCACTGAAGAGATGAACACCTGTACTATCGGTACTGGTGCCTTTAATAGTAACCGGGCCGGTACTGTTATTAACCACACCGGAAATAGCCACCCCAATGTCCGCGACACTATTGCCTTGAATAAGTGTGTCACCATCGCCATTTAATACCACGGCATTATTACTGGTCGGAAAGTTAATACCGACGCCGCGGGTTGCTCGCCCCTCCATTTTTAGGGAACCATTATTATTAATCGTTAATTTTTGGGGGCTAGTATAAGTGATGCCATTCCCATCCGTAGTGGCTTGTGTGCCTTTATTTTCACCGAGGAGAGATAATTGGCTGCCCTTGACAATATTGAGCGTATTAGCACCACTAAATTCAATCCCTTTACGGGTTGCGCCGGTGCCTTCTGTCTCGCCTATAAAGGCGATATTCCCGCCAACTGACAAGGTATTATTGGCTCTAAAGATAAGTGCCGCACCCTGCGTAGTATTAAGTGCCTTACCGACAAATGAACCATTATTGGCCACTATGGTATTATTGCCACCAAAGCTTAATGTGCCACTTTGGTCGGCCAGTAATGGCGTCACCGACTCAGAATAAACAGTAATATTACCTAGTGAGGAATCAAAGTTAATATTATTAAAATAAACATTTCCTGACCCAGTAGAAGAGCCATTAATATTAATGTTTTTCGTCGCCGATGTCAGATTGACATTTTCTAAATCAACAGATGTTGCTTGAGCACTCCCACTACCATTCTTTCCTGTAATAGTAATATTTTCTTGTGCAGTAATATTATTACGGGAGTTATCCGAAAAACCTTCAACATAGACTCCCTCACTTGAAACAAGTGTCGCCCCATTTAAAGTAATATCTTTTTGTGCATTTAACGTGGTATTACCTTTAATATAAACCCCTTTATTACTGGTTGAACTTATATTGGCATCAATATCACCTGTTGTGGCAGTGATATTAGCATTATCCAATATCAATCCGTCAGCACCATTAGTCGTAGAAATAAAGCTAATCTCATTTACGATAAGTTGGGTATTGGCAAGCACGACACCTGTTGAACCATTATTAGTTACTGTAAAATTTCCGTTTTTAGTTTCAATATTAGCACCATCAATATCAACACCTGCACCTGCACCTGCACCTGATGTATTACCATAATTATTAGCTGTTATTGAGATATCCTTTCCAGCAGTAACACTCACTCTATTAGATGAATTCCCAACAATTGTCACTGCCTCCATAGCCGGAACTGAATTATTACCCACTATTGAGATGTTCTGACCCGTAATTATTTCGCCATTACCATTGAAAAAAAAGGCTTTATTATTTAGTGAACTTAAATTGGCTTCAATATCATTTTTAGCCGCAAGAACTGAGTTAGTCATCTCTACTGTATTACTATCACTGACATTACCATTCAATAAAATATTATTGGCACTGATACTGACATTATTGAAATTGCTACCCTTAACGCCCGTAATATTTAAATTAAAATCTCCATTTTCAGATTTTATAACGGCAAACTCCCCCGCAACAGCACTACCGTTTTCCGCTCCGTCATTAACTGCCACTATCGATATATTGCCACCGGCTGTCATATTAACCAGAACATTACTCGCGTTACCGCTTATTTTTATTGTTTCAGCACCCGCGACAGCAGAATTACTGGTCACGCCGTTCAAATTGATATTGCCACTGGCACTTACATTGCTCTCACCTGAAAGCCAAATCCCTTTAGCAGTGGCAGTAGCATTAGCATTTATATCGCCAGCAGTGGCCGTAAGATGACTATCTCTGAATATGAAACCATCAACGCCGGAGACATTGATGTTAAAATCAACATTATTGCCACTGACATTTGAGTTCACTATTTGCAGTCCATAATTAGTCTGGGTAATAATTTCGCCATTGATATAAAATGAAACATTGCCAGACTGCGAAGAAACACGCGTATTAGTAAGATCTACGCCTCCTGATGCACTACCATTAGCATTGCCCTGAAATATAATATCTTTATCACTGGTAATAGTGGAATTAGTGAACGTCCCCATCAACGAGCTATTAGAATTAGATTTCATAACAAATGACATATTACCTGAGCCAGTGAGGACTGAGTCTTCAGAGATATCAATACCACGCCACCCTTGCCCATTAACATTACTACTTTCTCCCGTAATACGCGTTTCACCCGCCACGGAGAAATTAGCAGCATGAGTGATATTCACTCCTATGAGGGATGCAACTCCAGAATTGCCTTCCAGAGTCAGATTACCTATCTCATATCGCCCACCAGCGATAACAATACGCGCTGCACTTTTATTATCGGCATATTTTGCCAGGAAATCTCCTTGGTTTAATAAAACATGACTATCATTTAATGTAATAACAGAATCTGCGGTGGAATTGCCTGCCAATAAATTAAGGTTCAGTTTCCCGGTATTAGACGAAATATTATTGTTAACGACAATATTCCCGTCAGCATGCAACGTCAGCGTAGCATCACCTCCGGCGGTTTTATTGATGTCCGCATTTACCGTAATCTGGCACCAGCGGCAGTTGGCTAAACTACTATTACTGGTGGTGACCGTCACATTAGTGCCACGATCGAGTTGAGTATTAATACTGGCATTCAGTATTTGTGCAATATTGGCGGTTGGCGTGAAAACCTGTACATTTTTCACATACCCGACAGGGATATCCCCCGTCTGAACCACTACCCCACTCTCAGCACCGCTGCCAACAATGTTTACCTCGGCCGGATCGAGCAACCAGAGGCCCTTTTTTCCGGCTATCGCACTCGCATCAACCTGACCAAAAGCTTGTAAAATATGCTGACTGGATGTTTCTACTCGCCCACCATCACCTGACTGTGGCCCGCCACGGGCATGAATATCGCCATAGAAACCAGTGTAATATTCAGACCATAACACGGCTGTGCCGCCGGCCCCTTGTTGTGAGGAAGAAACATCAATATTCGCACTGTTGTCCATGACGACGGCGCGAGCTTTTTTTATCCGTTTATTTTTGCCCTGCCAATCGCCACCGACCAGTACTTTGCCACCGCCAGTTGTCCCGCGCGCATCAATTTTGCTCGCAGCAACCAAATGAATATTTTCACCTTGCACGATGACATTCCCGCCACGGCCCTGCGGATTACTCACATCAATGAGTCCCTGCTGCCGCACCACACCTCTGCTGCCGCCATCGAGGTAAATAACACCATTTTTTTCAGATAAGCTCTGCGCCTGCAAAATACCGGTATTATCAATCACGGTATTCATTAACATCTCTTTGCCGTGTGCTGTCAGTTGGATAACCCCCAAATCAGCTTGAATCAGCCCACCGTTTTGGAGCAAAGTACTGACTTGTTCGCCCTCAACTTGAACCCCGAGCAAACTACCGTGGTCCAGATGAAGAATGACACGACTCCCACTGGCTAACGCCACTTTACCTTTCGGCGCCTGAATAACACCTGAACGCTGATTAATCACCTTCTGACTAATCAGCGCAATATAGCCATTTTCGGTGGCACGCAAATTGGCCTGATTAATTAACTCACCTTCATGTTTTAGGCTATTTAGCGTATAGCGCCCAGAAGCAAAGTCCTGATTAGACATAACTTTTGTGCTGGCGACTAACCCCCCAACATCAATTTGAGCGCCTTTACCAAACAAAATGCCATTTGGATTAAGCAAAAAGACCTGACCATTGGCTTTTAAGTTGCCATATATCTGTGATGCATCGCGACCCAACACTTGGTTCAGCGCAATACTCTGCTGCCCCGGCTGGTGATAAATAACACTGTTCCCTTGCGCGATATCATAACTGGCCCAATTGATCGCCAGTTTATCGCTTTGCTGAGTCACGATAAGGGTGGTGTTATTAGCATCCAATGCCCCTTGACCAACAACTATATTGCCGTTAACCGGCAGTGAGGGATGGGCAAATACTAATAATGGCAATATTCCGAGTGCCAGCCCCGTTAGGATCGCCAGCCGGCTTAATATTCCGACTCTCGAATCATAAGCATTAATGACTTTTTTACCGGTAGATGAAAACGATCGTCCATAAGCTCGGGTAAATTCCCCGACAGCAACTAAGCACCCCAACCGACGGCAGAAAATAAGTTTGTATAATTTACTGTTCATTATTCGCGTCCATTAAATCTGACAAATATGCCGATAGAGGGCTAAAACATTTTGTAAGCGCTAAGCCAAAGTTGGTCATTATCCGGTTGAGGAGTTGCCGCCTGGCCGGTTCGATGCGCCCAAGTCAGATTCAAGGAGTAATCTACCGGGCGGGAGAGAGTGATATAGGCACCATAGCCCGACAGGTTGATATTATTCCCCATCAGGCCTTCAATAGGCTGGCGATAATAAGAACCCCACCCTTGGTCAAAGAATGCTGCAAAAGTAATTTGATTCCCTGCACCAGCCCAATTCGAGAATGGGGGAGGCCAAAGGGCACGTAATTCAGTGGTGAAAATATTGCCTTTATCCACCGCCCCTTCACCAACACCATAAGCACGAACCGCCAGTGGCCCACCCAATAACAACTTCTGTGAACTATCAAGATTCTTACTGGCTATTTGGCCGGTAAATTGATTGAAGAAAGAGAAATAACGGCCAAAGCCCTGATCATGACCCGTACGATAATTAAAACGGGCAAAAGTACCGGCAATATCGGTCACAGCATTAGCTTCCTGACTGAATTCATCATCCAATGACAAGTGGCCTGCTATGCCCAGTAAATAAAAATGACTCAGCCCACGAGGGAGTGCGGTAAAAGTGCCATTAATGCCAAACTCACTGGTATTCAAATTGCGTTTTTGGTTCGGAAGCATAATCAGTGAATCACGCATTCTGCTCTGATAATAACCGGCATTCACATCAATTCGGGCTGCTGAATGACGAACCCATGGATGGCGAAAATTAATGCCCCAAGTATTAGAATGACCGCGAGCATTCAATATTTCGAAAGGCCCTTTAAGGGTATAATCCAGGTAGCTATAATTAAGCGCTGCGCGGGTGCCATAAGTATTAATGGGAAAATTGTAGTCCAACAGGCCATTGAATACATCGGCAGAGCTGGATAGAATCAAATCTGTACGTAATTGATCGCCCCACCCTGTTATATTATTTAATACACTGCCTGCTAATAACCGATTATGACCCGAGTAATCATTACCCTGATTATCTGCACCAATATATCCCATCACGGCTTGGCCTGGGGTAATATCAGCATAAATTCTTGTCATTCCCGATTGGGTTCCTGGTTTTAATGCTAAAGCAGCATCAACTCCCGGCACGTCATTAAGAATAAGGGCGGCTCTTTCCAGTCGGGATAATTCAGCTGGGGAAGCGGCACAATCTTTGTCACCCAAAAATCCTACCGCCTTGCTGCAACTATTACTTTCAATCACAGCAGTAGCAAAGCCAGTATTCAACCGGCTCTGATTATTGACTTCCGGTTTATCTAACCTGCCGGGAAGAATACGGACGATGACGATACCTTCACGGATAGTTTGTGGTGGCAATATTGCTTGTGCGGCAATAAATCCTTGTTGTCGATAAAAGCGAGTTACTGCTAACGTCATAGTTTGTAAATCATTAAAAGTTAATTTCTGCCCCAACCAAGGGGTAATAACGGCTTGTAGCGCTTTATTATTTCTATTACTGGGTGGTAATAACAGTGTTTCGCCCTCGAATCTAACCTCTCGTAAAATGATTTTCTTCTCCGCTGTGGAGCGGCCGGATGATAAGGAGGGAACCAAAGGCGAAAGCTTGATTTCAGCTTGCTGTGGCGCACGTAATGGCTCCTGCATTGTTTGCTGTATTTCGTTACTAATCGTACCTGCATTCGGTACATTGATTACCTGAGGGGCGGCAACTACCTGTGAGCAAAAAAAAAGGGTCGATATAATTCCTTGGAAGCTCAATTTAGTCTGATACTGTGATTTTTCTGGATAATAAAAATGTCGCATAAAATACGCCTGCTTAGCATGGTGATAACGCCAGTTTGAATAAAAAACCTTAGCTATTTAACACTGGCATAGGATTAAATTTTAGTTATCAAGTAATGTCTTTATTAAAATATTAAATAGAATTAAACAGGGTGTAACACACATAATAAATACAAATACTAAAAATCGCCCTCTGTAGCTTCAGACTAATAGCCACTTCATATTTATAACAAATAGTTATTTATGGTAGATATATCATAGTTGACATGAAATTATAATAACATCCCATACAGATAAATAATTAAATTGGCTTTGTTTTATATAAATAGACTGGTAATTACATAATTATATGAAATATATACATTAAAATAACGCTCTCAGCACAAATAATACCAACTAGAATTAAAAGCAACAAAAATAGTAAGTAGAAAATAAAAATAACAGCAACAACAAAAAACATTAATTGCATTTCAAATTAGCCTAAACACCCATAATTCAGTAAAGTATTTGCGACGCCGCCTCTAATAATAAACAAAATACGCAATAGTAACTTATATAATAAAAAACCCCGCATTACTTACGGGGTTACTATATTGCAATCATTATTAATCTATCGCATCAAGATAAGTAATTTCACTATCCATTTTGCCGAATACGAGCAATTAAATCATCAATAGTATCAATATGTGATACCGCTAATATCAAAGTACGTCCTAAACTCAAAGCATGGCGCTGGCATGCCCTGCGCATTTCATCATCAGCAATGCTATCCAGATCAGCCACATGGGCTAACCCAATGGTGCGCCGAATTAATTCACAGCCACAATACCCCACGGCATCTTGCCAAACTTGCTGTAAAAATAGCTGCGCATAACCTGCGGTTGCCAGAGCCGAATCTTGCGTTTTTTCCTCGCTTAATGCCAGAAAACGGCTGGCAAAGATGTTCCACAGAATATGGATATCTTCCAAACGCTGTTCACGACCAGCAGCCGCGTCTCGTGGGCCAGCTAACCCCGGTAAACCGCAGTAATTAAGCAGCAAATTGCCCAGTGCCGTACCGACATCAAAACCAATCGGGCCATAGAAACCAAACTCGGCATCAATGGCTATCAGACGCCCCTTTGAAACAAAAATTGAACCACTGTGAATATCGCCGTGCAGCAATGCTTCGGCCTTGCTCAAAAAACGGTGCTTTAGCGAAGCGACAGCTAATTTGAGTGCAATATCCTGACGTAATACCAGCACGTCTGGTAATAGCGCCGGGTCAAAGTTATTGCGTTCATGATCAATATAGGGATCAGTAAAGAATAAATCTTCGGTGATTTGGCATAATTCTGGGTTGGTGTAGCGGCTAACTGCGGCCTTTTTAGCTTGAGCTGACTGATAAAAATCGGAGGTATGAAATAAGGTTTGTGCTAAATATTCCGCCAATTGCCCCGCGGCCTGAGGATAGTATTTTCCCTTCACCAATTCACTGCGCCAGATTTGGTGGTCGGATAAATCTTCCTGCACCATCACCGCTAATTCTGCATCGTGATGCAGAACATTAACCGTATGTTGGGGGCAAAATTGGCGGTGTGTCAGCAGAGTTTCAGCTTCAATTCTGGCGCGATCCAAAGTGAGTGGCCAGGATTCGCCCACGCAGCGCACATAAGGCAGTGCTTGTTTGACAATCACTCGGCTAATCCCGGCTGTATCACGGATTTTAAACACCAGATTGAGATTTCCATCTCCAATTTCATCGGCCGTCACCAAGGCCCGCGGATCAGCTACTTGACCATATTGGCGAGCATATTCAACAGCATCCGCAGCAGTAAATGTATGGTAGCGCGACATCTTCAACCTCTTTGTTCTTTATCTGATTCTGATTCACTCACCGCCAACCATTTGCTTAGCCGTGAAATTATTCCCTGTTCGAGCAAAAAATTCCGTATTTAGGCGTAAAACCATATAGACGTCTACACATCCGTAAGATATGTTGGCAGAATAAGAAACCAGATGCAATAACGCAACATGGATTTAACTGACAATGCAGACGTTTAACACACCCGATTTTCACAGTAATCAATTACAAATTAATCGATTACAAACAACCAGTTTGAAAATTGCCGATGGCCAGCTGTGGATACTGGACCAACAGGCCTTGCCACAGCGCCAGGAATGGCTATCTGCCGATACGGTAGAATTACTGATTGAGCATATTCAAGCGCTGCGCGTGCGCGGTGCGCCATTGATTGGCTTATCAGCCAGCCTGCTGTTGGCTTTGCTGGCAGAGCGCGGCTTATCGCAAGCTCAGCTTGAACAAGCCCTGATTGCCTTGCGGGAATCACGCCCGACGGCGGTGAATTTGATGAATAATTTGGCGCGGATGCAGCAGGCGTTATTGCAAGCCAATTGGGTCGAAGCCATGGTTCACGAAGCGTTGCGTCTGGTAGCAGAAGACCGCGAATTATGTGAGCGTATCGCCCAGCAGGGAGCAAAATTGGTCAAACCCGGCAGCAATTTGCTGACTCACTGTAACACCGGGGGGCTAGCCACCGCGGGTATTGGTACGGCCATCGGCGTATTACTACGCGCTCATCAGCAAGGCAAGATAAGACAGGTCTGGGTCGATGAAACCCGCCCCCTGCTGCAAGGTGGCCGTTTAACAGCCTGGGAACTGGGCGAATTGGGCATTCCCTATCAATTGATTTGTGATTCGATGGCCGCCAGCTTAATGGCCCAAGGCAAAGTCGATGCTATCTGGGTTGGGGCTGATCGCATTGCCGCGAATGGCGATGTCGCGAATAAAATTGGCACCTACAGTTTGGCGGTATTGGCGCATTATCACCGCATTCCATTCTACGTGGCCGCACCACATACCACCCATGACCCGGACTGCCCAAATGGCGCGGCCATCCCCATAGAGCAACGAAATGCCAGTGAAGTCAAAGGGATATCTGGGAGTTTTGGTCACTGCCAATGGGCACCAGAAGATGCCCCGGTGTATAACCCGGCGTTTGATGTCACCCCAGCCGCATTAATCACTGGCTGGGTATTAGACAGCGGCGTTATTACGCCAGAACAAGTCGCCGCAGGCTTCTTCCAACCGAAGAATTAGCATAATCGCAGGAAAGCAGCAAGGGCACGGCTCCCGATGATCTTACATAAGTCAATGATTCGGATGACTAAGCCCCTGTAGCTTGAAGCCCGAGGGGATTAATCTAAGCGCGGGTAAACATCAGCAATTTTATCGCCGGTAAAATGCGCGACCCACCCCTCTGGGTTATCAAATACGCGAATAGCAGTAAAATTCGGTTGAGACCCCATATCAAACCAATGGGGCGTATTGGCTGGCACTGATAGCAAATCATTCTTTTCGCAAAGAATCTGGTAAATTTTGCCTTTCAGATGCAAGCAAAATAGCCCCGTTCCTTCCACGAAGAAACGCACCTCATCTTCACCATGGGTATGCTCCGATAAGAATTTTTCGCGCAACACTTCCCGCTGCGCATTATCAGGGCGCATGCTGATCACATCCCAACTCTGATAGCCTTTTTCTGCCACTAATCGGTCAATTTCATGCTGATAAGCTGCAATCACTGCATCCGGCTGTGGGTTCTCGCCTAACTCGTGATCTGCCTGCCAGCGCTCAAATCGCACGCCAATGGCGGTCAATTGTTGCTGAATTTCTTCAGCATCGCGGCTTTGCCACAGCGGCTGTTCTGGCTGTTCATCACTAAAAATGGTTAATCCGCTCATGCTGTAAAATCCTCTATGTCTATCTGATCAAAACGGTTGACTTGGGGATGACGGCTTTCGCTATCGGGAAGGTCGCGAATCAACTGGCAAGTTTGCCAACCGGCAAGCTGTGCAGCATCCAATTCCTGGCGAATATCGGACAAAAACAGTAATGCTGCCGGCGCAATGGCCAACCGATTGGCTATATTCTGGTAAGCGCTCACTTCGCGCTTCGCCCCAACATGAGTGTCAAAATAACCGCTAAATAATGGCCGTAAATCGCCCGCATCACTGTAGCCAAACAATAATTTCTGGGCATCAACCGAGCCGGATGAATAGACATACAGCCCCAGCCCCTGCTGCTGCCAATTCGTCAGTTGCGGGGCAACATCAGAATACAAATGACCGCGAAAATCCCCTTGCAGATAGCCGCTACGCCAAATAATCCCCTGAATGGCTTTTAACGCAGTGGATTTGCGATCTTCATCCATAAAACGGTGCAAAGTGGTAATCAGCGTTTCAATATCCGCATTCGGTTTTTCAATTTCACCGCGTAGCCCCAACAATGCGGTGGCAACGTCTTCATCCTGTTGATGCTCACGTAAGAAAGATGTCAGCCGCTCACGGGCATAGGGGAAAAGCACTTGATGGACAAATCGGATGTCGGTCGTGGTGCCTTCAATATCAGTGACTATTGCCTGGATCATTTTGCCTCCGCTTGATAATTGACATCCAATAGGCGGCGTTGCAGTTCACACTGGAACAGAAACTCCAGCCCTTCCAAATGGCGGCGAGCTTCAGACACGCTATTGCCCCAGCAGTACAAACCATGGCCACGAACCAGGAAACCGTAACGCAATGGATTATTATCAGCCAATGCCGTAACCCGTTGTACTAAAGCAGGAATATCCTGATCATTATCGAAAATAGGGATCACCACGCTATCAAGGTGACTGCGTTGCCCAGAAAGCGATTTTTGCATTTCATAGCCTTGCAACACCAACTCATTGCCACGCTCTACTCGTGATAGCACGGTAGCATTCACCGAGTGAGTATGTAAGACCGCATTGATTTCTGGATACAGACGATAAAGCAAAGTATGCAGACCGGTTTCCGCCGAGGGTGTACGCCCGCTGGGCACATGGTTATTGGCCGTCTCCACCAGCAAAAAATCATCTGCCGTCAGACTCCCTTTATCTTTGCCCGACTCGGTAACCAAACATTGAGCCGAGTCCAGCCGCAGGGACATATTACCGCCAGTCGCCGGGCACCAGCCCTTCTCACCAATCCAGTGGCAGGCGGCTAGCAGCGCGCCGAGTTGTACATTTTCTGTCATTGCATATCCCTGTTGTGGTGTTGCTGTGCCATGGCATGTTGCCACCGCAATCAACCTGACGACATTTATTTGCGCAAAAAAATCATTAGCACAATTTTATCTATGCTTAGCAAATAACGTCATTTAGCCGTTTAAACATCTAAGCGTCTTGATTGCCAAATCTTAACATCGTGTTATATTGACGGCAACATACAGCGCGAGGAGTATTCACCCGCCATGAGCACTTTATCTTTTATTCCAGACAGTAAATTACCCGCACAGGGCACCACAATCTTTACGCAAATGAGTGCATTAGCGCAAAAGTATCAAGCAATTAACCTGTCACAGGGCTTCCCAGATTTCGATGGCCCTGATTATCTAAAGCAACGATTAGCCTACCATGTTAGCCAAGGCGCAAACCAATATGCCCCCATGACAGGGGTGGCGTCACTGCGCAATGCTATCGCCGATAAAACGGCTAAAACCTATGGTTGGAAACCCGATGCTGACAGCGAAGTCACTGTCACCACCGGGGCCAGTGAAGCTTTATTTGCCGCGATTACCGCACTGGTGCGCCCAGGCGACGAAGTCATTTGCTTTGATCCCAGCTACGACAGCTATGCCCCAGTAGTGAAACTGGCCGGCGGCATACTCAAGCGCATTGCGCTCAAACCTCCGGCGTTCACTACCGACTGGGCTGAGTTTGCTGATCTGATATCTGAACGTACCCGATTGGTGATTGTGAATACGCCGCATAACCCATCGGCGACCGTGTGGCGCGCAGAAGATTTTGAGCAATTGTGGCAAGTGATTGCTGAGCGCAATATTTATGTTCTCAGTGATGAAGTGTACGAACACATCTGTTTCAGCGCGGCAGGCCATGCCAGCGTATTGGCACACCCGCAATTACGCCAGCGGGCTATTGCCGTTTCCTCTTTCGGCAAAACTTTTCATATGACCGGTTGGAAAGCGGGCTATTGCATCGCCCCTGCGACGATCAGTGCTGAAGTACGCAAAATTCATCAATATCTGACATTTTCGGTATGTACTCCGGTACAGTTTGCACTGGCGGATATGCTTAACGCCGAGCCAGAACACTGGCAACAATTGCCGGAATTCTATCGTGCTCGCCGCGATCTTTTCGTCAATGCTTTGTCTGCCAGCCAATTTAAGATTTTGCCTAGCGAGGGAACTTACTTCTTACTGGCCGACTACAGCGCCATTTCGGATCTCGACGATGTTGAGTTCTGCAAATGGCTGACCGAACATGTGGGTGTGGCCGCGATACCTCTGTCAGTATTCTGCGAAGGCCCTTTCCCTCATAAACTGATCCGGCTGTGCTTCGCCAAACAAGATGCCACTCTGGACGCCGCCGCGGAGCGATTGTGTCAACTTTAAAACTGACTCTTCTGCAACAGCCCCTGGTGTGGCTGGATGCGCAAGCAAATCTACGTCACTTTGACATGCTGCTGGAGCCCATACAGCAGCGCGATGTTATTGTGCTGCCGGAAATGTTTACCACAGGTTTTGCGATGAATGCGGCTGAAAATGCGCTGCCAGAAGCTGAAGTTATCGGCTGGCTGCGCCATTGGTCAGCACGCACTGATGCCCTGATTGGCGGCAGCGTGGCACTCAAAACGCCCGACGGCGCGGTTAACCGTTTTCTGCTAGTGGAACCGGGCGGAAAAGTCCATCACTATGACAAGCGCCACTTATTCCGCATGGCGGGTGAACATCATCACTATCTGGCGGGTAAAACACGTAAAATTATAGAATGGCGCGGCTGGCGAATTCTGCCGCAAGTCTGTTATGACCTGCGTTTTCCTGTGTGGTCACGCAACCTGCAAGACTATGATTTAGCACTGTATGTGGCTAACTGGCCGGCAGCCCGAGCCAAACATTGGCAAACCTTGCTGGCGGCGCGCGCGATAGAAAACCAAGTTTACGTCGCGGGTTGTAATCGGGTCGGTGATGATGATAATGGCCATCATTATCAGGGTGATAGTGTGATTTTGGATGCCCAAGGTGAGATTTTGGCCCAAGTAGCGCCGGGACAAGCGGCACAATTGGATGCCGAGTTATCTTTGGAAGCCTTACAAGCATATCGGGAAAAGTTTCCAGCTTTCCACGATACCGATAAGTTTTTGCTGTTGTAAGTTAACAATAACATAAGCTTACGCGGTGAGAATAAGCAGGAGAGTTAAAGTGCCCACGCCAGAGATGGCGCGGCTCGAACCGACCTGGATGCTGGTGTTTACAAAGTCTTTGCTCTCTGTCTGTTCTCGCTGCGGCCAACACCCGCCCACGGCGTGCCACAGCCATCAGCTCACTTCGTGCTATTGAGCCTGATAAATATCCCACGCGGCTTGCAGCCCTGCGCCCTGAACAGTGGCAAATCCTAACCGATTCAATACAGCTTCCAGTGCCGCCAATGTTTGCATGACGCAATCTTTGCGCGCGTTATACCCCATTGTCCCTATGCGCCAAATTTTGCCATTCAGCGGCCCGAATGAAGTCCCAATTTCAATACCAAAATCATTCAGCATCAATTGCCGCACTTGCTCACCAGCAATTCCTACCGGAATAACCACCCCCAGCACATTGTTCATCCGGTGCTTCATGTCGCCAAACACGGCAAGCCCCATGCCCTGAATCCCCGCCAGCAATGCCGCGCCGTGCAAAGCATGGCGAGCAATACCCTTCTCTAAACCTTCTTCTAATATCACTCGCGCACACTCTCGGGCAGCAAACAACATACTGGTCGCCTCAGTATGATGATTCAGGCGCTCCGGCCCCCAATAATCCATGATCATGCCCAAATCAAAGTAATTGGAATAGATAATCTCTTCGTCGCCATCAGCATGATCTTCCGTGCGGATCCCCTGCTCAATACATTGACGGCGTCGGATTTGCTCGGCAAGTTGTGGGCTGAGTGTCAGCGGAGAACTGCCGGATGGCCCACCAAGGCACTTTTGCAGCCCAGCCGAGACTGCATCCAGCCCCCAGGCATCCGTTTCCAACACGTTCCCACCTAATGATGCCGTGGCATCAGTATAAAACAGCACTTGGTGACGGCGGCAAATCTCGCCCAATTCAGCCAGCGGCTGCAACATGGTAGTCGAGGTATCGCCCTGTACCGTCAACAGCAGGCGCGGGCGTACTTTCTTGATAGCATCCTCAATCATATCCGGGGTGAATACTTCGCCCCACGGCACTTCAATGATATGGACCTCAGCACGACAACGGCGGGCAATTTCACATAACAGATGACCAAAGCGACCAAAAATCGGCACCAGCACTTTATCACCAGGGCGAATGGAGGACAGCAAAACTGCCTCTATACCCGCGCGAGATGTGCCATCGACTAGCATCGTCCACAGATTTTCAGTGCGAAAAACACCGCGATACAGCGCCATAACCTGATTCATATAATCTGTCATCGCCGGGTCATATTGCCCGATTAGCGGGCTAGACATCGCGCGCAATACTCGCGGATCAGCATTGATAGGCCCCGGCCCCATCAATAACCGTGCTGGCGGATTGATCTGACTAAACAATGGGTTAGGATTTATTGCCGCCATAGAAAATCTCCATTCTTATATAAATCAGTAAAATATTTCCTACAAACCATTAGCTGAGGATATAAATCATCTTAATTTCAGCGGGTTGCGGATGAAAAAATGTGCGGTAATTTCACCGCATTAATAACACGCCGAATGGCAATATGATGTTGTTCATTTTTTTAGTGAATATTGCCCGTCATATTAATGCTAATTAGGCTAAAGTCGCCCCAGCGGAATATTCTACACTGGCGCAATTCATCCCAGATGGAGTCACTATTCCACTTTAATACCACTAAATTGTAAAAAGCGTTCGGCGGCAACACTTAGCGGTGCGCCCCACACACAGTAAACCTGACGCCGTGGACCATCATCAATAGGGATTGCGACTAAGGATGCCAAACGCTGGGCGGTAGAAATTGGCACAATTCCCGCGGCTAAACCACGCCGGACCAAATTCTCCAGCCACTCGATATGATCAATCTCGAAATTCACATGTCGCTTAATACCTGCGGCCTGAAATGCTCGGTCCGTCTGCCGCCTGGCCCCTGTACCACTGTAAAAATCCACCAATGGCACACTTGCTAAACGCTGCAAATTCACACTCAGTTGCTGCGCCAATTCATGGGAGGGAGAGACCAGCGCCACCAAGGGCTCATCCATTAACTGATAATGAGAAAGCGGTAACAGACTCTTATCACCCGGCCAAATCCCCACAAAACCGACATCTGTCTTTTGTGCTCGGGTATCTTCCAGCAAAGTCTCACTCATGCCGACATACAACCGAATATTTACCGCTGGATAGCAACGATTAAACTCCCCCAACGTTTCGGTTAAATCTATCGCGTTTAACGTTGAGATAGTGCCTATCGTCAAGGTGCCGGTAACATTCCCACTGGCGGCAGTCACTTCATCGCGCAACTGCTGCTGAGCGGCTAATAATCGTTGCGCTGGCAGGATAAATGCCTGTCCCGCAGGTGTCAGAGTCACCCGACGTGAAGTGCGTTCAAACAGTGTGCAACCCAGAGATTCCTCCAGCCGGGCTATCTGGTGACTCAGTGCCGATTGCACGGTATGACATGCCTTTGCCGCCTGAGTAAAACTCTGCGTTTCCGCCACCGCCAGTGCATAACGGATTTGTTTGAGATTCATTTATCTATCTCGAAATGAGATTAATCAAATGAAAATTATACATTGGTTTATCATTCTTATTTATCTAATACTGTCACTCTTATCAATTCAGAATAATTCCTTATGACACAAAAAACCGAACACGTTGGCTTAAGTCCGGCATTGATTGTATTGATGTCGGTCGCTACCGGGCTGGCGGTTGCCAGTAACTATTATGCTCAGCCATTGTTGGAAACTATCGCTCAAGCTTTTAATCTTTCGGTCAATCAGGCCGGTTTTATCGTCACCGCCGCCCAGTTAGGTTATGCGGTTGGGTTAATGTTTTTGGTTCCTTTAGGGGATATGTTTGAACGGCGCGGGTTGATTGTCGGTATGACCTTGCTGGCGGCGGGCGGGATGCTGATTACGGCCATGTCGCAAAATCTCACCATGATGATTGTCGGCACCGCCCTCACCGGCTTGTTCTCTGTCGTGGCGCAATTACTGGTGCCCTTAGCCGCCACACTGGCGGCCCCAGAAAAACGCGGCAAAGTAGTCGGCATTATCATGAGCGGCTTATTGCTGGGTATTTTGCTGGCACGAACTGTGGCGGGCGCATTGGCTTCTATTGGTGGCTGGCGTACCATTTATTGGGTTGCCAGTGTGTTGATGATAATCATGGCGTTGATTCTATGGCGCTATCTGCCGCGTTATAAGCAACATTCCGGCCTCAATTATGGTCAGTTGCTCGGCTCAATATTTTCTTTATTTATCCGCACTCCGGTGCTGCGCACCCGCGCCTTACTTGGCGCACTGTCATTTGCCAACTTCAGTGTCTTGTGGACGTCAATGGCTTTCCTGCTGGCGTCGCCACCTTTTGGCTATTCAGAAGCGGCTATCGGGCTATTTGGCCTGGTAGGGGCGGCGGGGGCATTAATGGCCACCAAAGCAGGCCAACTGGCAGATAAAGGAAAAGCCCGCATCACCACCAGCGTCGGCTTGGTATTATTGCTGTTGTCATGGATTCCCATAGCTTTGGGGCAGCATTCCATCATGGCGCTGATTATTGGGATTATCGTGTTAGACCTTGCTGTCCAAGCGGTGCATGTCACCAATCAGAGTGTGATATACCGTATGATGCCAGAGGCCCGAAATCGCTTAACTGCGGGCTATATGACCACTTACTTTATTGGCGGCGCATTAGGTTCCCTGATTTCAGCCGCCGCCTATCAGCATGCGGGCTGGTATGGCGTGGCAATCGCCGGGCTGGTGCTGTGTATTTTGAACATGGCAACCTGGTTGGTGGGTAAACGATTTGATCCCCCGGCAAATCTCCCCGTCGAGTGATCTTGATTAGTTAGCTAACTAATAATCAATTGAGATATAAATTTGGGTTATAGGGTATTAAGACAATTACCACTCTGGTAATGTTACTTAACTTTATACTTTACCCTAAATAATTCGAGTTGCAGGAAAGCGGCAACTGAGTCAATCCCCAGGAGCTTACATTAGTAAGTGACTGGGGTGAGCAAAGGCAGCCAACACACATGCAGCTCGAAGCATGACGGATATATAACCCAAATTATCAATAGTTGACTCTATGCAAAGCCAAATCACCGACTCCCCCTCGACGACTCAGTCGACAGCTACATTCACTGAAGGAATAACTGACAGCCTCCCCATTGTTATCGGTTATTTACCTGTGGCTTTCGCCTTTGGTTTGAGTTCGGTAAAACTGGGCTTTACCCCGTGGGAAGGTATTTTCTTCTCTTGCATCATTTATGCCGGAGCCAGCCAATTTGTTATCACCGCCCTGCTCAGCGCGGGGATGTCATTGTGGGTTTCAGCATTGACCGTGATGGCAATGGATATCCGCCATATCTTGTACGGGCCGGCACTGAAACACCGCATTGTCACTAAGATGTCCGGAAAAAAAACCGCCCTTTGGGCCTTTGGCCTGACAGATGAAGTGTTTGCCGCCGCGACCACCAAACTCATGAAAGACCAACGGCGCTGGAGCGAGAATTGGATGCTCGGCATCGCGCTCACTTCTTGGTTATCTTGGGTTGCGGGCACCGCTATCGGGGCGATGTTTGGCAATGGCCCGCTAGAGAATTACCCGGCAATTGAAGCTTCTCTTTCCTTTATGTTACCCGCGCTATTTCTCAGTTTCCTGTTGGCGGCGTTTAAACGCCAATACAGCCTGACTGTTATTGCCTCGCTAACGGGCGCTTTGCTCGGCGTGTTGTTGTTCTCTATTCCGGTGGCTATTTTGGCCGGTATTGGGGGCGGATGTCTGGCGACCTTACTCCAGCCTGCTCGCGATGACCTCATCGATCCCCAAGAGACGGATTCAGAGGAGCAGAAACCATGAATATGGATGTTTTAATTATTGGTTTGGTGGTGGGAACAGTAAATTATCTGTTTCGTTATTTGCCGCTGCGACTTGGGCCAGCGCGCAAACAAGCGGGCCTGCAACGAGGCAAACTCTCCCTGTTACTCGACAGCATCGGCATCGCCTCTATTTGTGCCTTATTAGTGGTTTCCAGTACACCGGAGATTATGCATAACCCACAGAAATTAATTCCTACACTTATTGGTTTTTTGGTTATTTGTGGGTGCTTTTATAAAACTAACAGTATTATCTTCGCCACGTTACTGGGCGCACTCAGCTACGGCCTGACATTCAAATTAATAATGCTTTTAGCGTAACAATTTGCCTGAATTGTGAGCTAAAACACAATATCCTTACAATTAATAATACTAATTACTCACACACAGTGACTGAATAACACTAATTGCTAAATTTTTCTGTTATTAACCCGTTTACATTATTAGTCACTACCGTTACTGTACCATTTGAAATTAATGAGGCTCCTTATAATGGAAAGTTCCTTTAGTCCCATAGAACAGATGCTTAATTCTCGTGCTAAACGCCAGAAGAATTTCCCTTACCAAGAAATTCTGCTGACGCGCTTATGTATGCATATGCACAGTAAATTGCTGGAAAACCGCAATAAGATGCTGAAAGCACAAGGAATTAACGAAACCCTGTTTATGGCGCTAATTACGCTGGAAGCACAAGAGAGCCACAGTATTCAGCCGTCAGAGCTCAGTGCCGCGCTGGGGTCTTCGCGAACCAATGCCACCCGGATTGCTGACGAGTTGGAAAAGAAAGGCTGGATTGAGCGCCGCGAAAGCCATAATGACCGGCGTTGTTTGCATTTACATCTGACCGAAGCGGGTGTTGAGTTTTTAAATCAGCTGCTTCCCCCACAACATAAGTGTCTGCATTTTCTTTGGTCAACACTGGACGCCCACGAGCAGCAACAGCTTGAAACGCTGACGCGCAAGTTACTGACCCGATTAGACCAAATGGAAATACCAGAACAGTAATTCCAACATATCTAGCCCCTAAATAATTCGAGTTGCAGGAAGGCGACAAGCGAATGAATTCCGATCAATTGACAGCCAGTCAATGATTCGGGTGAAAGAGCAGCCAACACATGCAACTTGAAGTATGACGGGTATATCCAGGTACATAACTATGCTATCCCCACATAGCTGGAGAGTCACGCCCTTGTTCGCCGTTTTATTACTGGCGGGCTGCGCCTCAAGCGATAATATTGCTCCTCAGTCTCAAATGCTGGATAACCAACAACTGCAATTGGCACAGCCTAAAGTCAGTTCGTTGGCGCTAAGCCCTCAGTGGTGGCGGGTACTGGAAGATCCCCAACTTGATGCTTTGATGACTCAAAGTTTACAAACCTCACCTTCGCTAAAACAAGCGGCGGCACGGGTACGTGAAGCACAAAGCGTGATGGGTCAGGCGGATGCGGCTAATGGCCCTAATCTGGACCTCTACGGCAGCAGTAATCGGGAAAAGATGTCGCAAAACACACTGCAACCGTTCTTGCAGTCTTATCCCAATAAACCATTGTATGAAACCGCCAATACCCTTGGCCTGAATCTTAGCTACGAGTTTGATTGGTGGGGTAAATACCGCAATCGGGTCAATGCTGCCAATGCGCAGGTTAATGCTGCTCGGGCAGAACAGCAGCAGGCTGCACTGACATTGACCAGCTCGGTTGCCTCTGTTTATTACCAGCTACAAAGCAATTTTGCCCTGCAAAATGTGTTGCAGCAGGAAGTCGATAATAATGACAGTTTGGCTGAATTGCGTACCAAGCAATATCAGGCAGGCATCTATAGCATTGAAATTCCACAGCAAACACAAGCTCAGGCCGATACTGCCAAGCAGCAAATTATCCAACTGAAATCTCAAGGTGAACAGCTAAAACATCAGTTGGCGGCCCTGACAGGCCAAGGCCCAAGTGCGACACAAAATCTGCGTCCGGTGCCCTTGCCAGATATCACCCGCCTGGCCCCTAAAGGGGAGTTGACCACGGATTTACTGGGCCAGCGTCCGGATATCACAGCACAACGCCAGCTCGTTGAATCTTATGACCAGCGGGTTAAAGCGGCGCGCAAAGAATTTTATCCCAGCTTATCAATTACTGGATTTGCCGGTTTCTCGACCACTAACTTCCGGGGCACAAACCCCAATCTGTTAGAGGCGGCCAGTCAAGCATGGAACTTTGCACCTGCAATCTCATTGCCTGTTTTCCACGCGGGTGCGTTACGCAGTAAATTAGGAGAAGAATCAGCCCTTTATGACGAAGCGGTTGAATCTTACAACCAAACTATCCTCAATGCCGTGCGAGAAACTGCGGATGCCATCACCATCCAACAAAGCAGCCAACTCCAACTGCAACAAGCTATATCAGCGTCGCAATCTATGCAGAAAGTTTATGGTGTTGCTGACGCGCGTTATAAAACGGGGATTATTGGTCGGGACGAACTGTTAATTAGCCAGTCGCAATATCTACAACAGCAGCAATCAGAACTTAGCGCCAGCAATAATTTATTGCAGGCCAAGATTGGTTTGATCCGATCACTCGGAGGTGGCTATCAGGCTCCCGTCAGTGATGGTTCACAAAATAAAACAATATAAAATCAAGCGTGGAGAACACCATGAGTGCAAGCGCGGAAGCTCAAGTGCCGCAACAACCGCAGAATAAAAAGAAGCAACGTAAACGCGTACTTCTCTTACTGACGGTTATTTTTATCATTATTGGGGTGGCTTATCTTATTTATTGGTTCCTGGTGCTACGTCATCACCAAGAGACTGATAATGCTTATGTTTCAGGCAACCAAGTCCAAATCATGTCGCAAGTTCCTGGCAGTGTTGTCAGTGTTAACTTTGAAAACACTGACTTGGTCAAAAGTGGTGATGTCCTGCTGGCCCTCGACCCGACAGACGCCGAACAGGCCTATGAGCAAGCAAAAACCGCATTGGCAAACAGTGTGCGCCAAACCCACCAGCTCATGATTAACAGCAAACAGTATCAGGCCAATATTGCCCTGAAAAAAACGGAGCTGAGTAAAGCACAAAATGACCTAAAGCGCCGTGTGGTGCTGGGTTCTGTTGATGCAATTGGCCGTGAAGAGCTGCAACACGCCCGTGATGCAGTAGACGCCGCGCAAGCATCATTGGATGTGGCGATTGCACAGTATAATGCCAATCAGGCGCTGGTTCTTGATACACCACTGGAGAAACAACCGGCTGTTGAGCAAGCGGCTGCCAAGTTGCGCGATGCCTGGCTCGCCCTGCAACGCACTAAAGTTGTCAGTCCAATTACCGGTTATGTCTCACGCCGAAGTGTGCAAGTCGGGGCCAAAATAGCCAACGGCGCGCCACTAATGGCCGTTATTCCTGCGAATGAAATGTGGATTGACGCCAACTTTAAAGAAACGCAGTTAGACAATATGCGTATCGGCCAATCCGCTACTGTGGTGACCGATTTCTATGGCAATGATGTTGTTTTCCAAGGCAAAGTTGTGGGCCTGGATATGGGGACGGGCAGCGCCTTCTCACTGTTACCCGCCCAAAATGCCACCGGTAACTGGATTAAAGTGGTTCAGCGTTTGCCGGTTCGTATTGAGCTAGATGCCAAACAACTGGCTGAACATCCGCTGCGCATTGGTCTATCGACCACAGTGCGAGTGGATACCGCCAATCCCGACGGCCCAGTATTAGCGCAAAACGTGCGTAAAGAACCTGCATTTGTCACCCACGCGCTGTCCCTGGATTTAGCGCCGGTTAATCAAATGATTGGCGATATTGTTCATGCAAATGCGGGTTAATACTGATGCAAACGCAGGTTAAATGCGCCGGAGGCTACTGTGGCACAAAAACCGCTTGAAGGTGCCCAACTCGCCTGGATGACAGTCGCACTATCATTAGCGACCTTCATGCAAGTGCTGGACTCCACCATTGCTAACGTGGCAATTCCGACTATTGCCGGGGATCTTGGCTCATCCAACTCCCAAGGAACATGGGTTATCACCTCATTCGGTGTGGCAAATGCGATTTCTATCCCCATCACGGGGTGGTTGGCAAAACGCATTGGTGAAGTCAGATTGTTCCTGTGGTCGACGGGGCTATTTGTACTGGCCTCGTGGTTGTGCGGTGTGTCAAACAGCTTGGGAATGCTTATCTTCTTCCGGGTCATTCAAGGGCTGGTCGCTGGCCCATTGATTCCGCTGTCGCAAAGCTTACTGCTGAATAATTACCCGCCCGCGAAACGAAGTATGGCCCTGGCATTGTGGTCGATGACAATTGTTGTCGCCCCTATTTTTGGGCCGATCCTTGGCGGTTATATCAGTGACAACTATCACTGGGGCTGGATCTTCTTTATCAACATCCCTATCGGGTTGGTGGTTATTTTGGTCGCGGGCAGCACCCTGAAAGGGCGAGAGACCAAAACCGAAATCAAACCTATCGATACTATCGGGCTGGTGTTATTGGTCGTGGGTATCGGTGCCTTACAAATCATGCTTGACCAAGGTAAGGAGCTGGACTGGTTTAACTCAACCGAGATTATTGTCCTGACGGTTATTGCCGTGATTGCCATTACCTTCCTGATAGTGTGGGAGCTTACCGACGACCATCCGGTGATCGATTTGTCATTATTCAAATCGAGAAACTTTACTATTGGCTGTCTGTGTATCAGCCTGGCCTATATGTTGTACTTTGGCGCAATTGTATTGCTGCCGCAGCTACTACAGGAGGTGTATGGCTATACCGCCACCTGGGCCGGCTTGGCATCAGCGCCGGTGGGAATATTGCCGGTGCTGCTGTCGCCGATTATTGGCCGCTTCTCACATCGAATTGATATGCGGCAGTTAGTTACATTCAGCTTCATTATGTATGCGGTTTGTTTCTACTGGCGAGCATATACATTCGAGCCGGGAATGGACTTTGGTGCTTCGGCATGGCCGCAGTTTGTGCAAGGTTTTGCTATTGCCTGCTTCTTTATGCCACTGACGGCAATTACTTTGTCCGGTTTACCGCCGGAGCGCATGGCGGCAGCATCCAGCTTGTCTAACTTCCTGCGAACACTGGCCGGGTCGATTGGGACGTCAATCACCACCACCTTGTGGACGCAAAGAGAATCGATGCACCATTCGCAGTTAACGGAATTTGTTAACCCGTTTAACCCGAATGCCACGCAGATGTATCAGGATCTGGAAAAACTGGGGATGAATCAGCAGCAAGCATCCGCTTATCTGGCGCGCGAGATTACTAATCAGGGGCTGATTATCTCGGCTAATGAAATATTCTGGCTCTCGGCGGGCGTGTTCCTGCTGCTACTGGCGCTGGTGTGGTTTGCCAAACCTCCATTCACCTCTGGCGGTGGCGGCGGTGGCGCGCACTAGCGGCTAAAGCTCAATAATAAAAAGGGCACTGACTTATCATCAGTGCCCTTTTTTACTTTATGATTCAGTAGCCTAGCAAAACATCCAACTCTAACTTACTGAGCGCTATTCTGACGCCACCATTCGGCCAATAGAATGCCGGTTGCCACCGAAACATTCAGGCTTTCAACTTTGCCAGTACCACCGATAGACACACTCACATCACCCTGCTGCCAAGCGCTGTCGGTCAAGCCATCACTCTCTTGCCCCAAGACCAGCACCATTTTGGCTGGCAGTTCAGCTTTCGACAGACTGACACCTTTATGGCTCGAGGTTGTCACTATGGTGTAACCCGCTTTACGGAAGGTATCCAACACCGAGAGGAAATCATCAGCATTGATAGCTTTGATATGCTCTGCGCCACCTTCAGCGGTGCGAACTGCTGCACCTGACTCCAGCATCGCCGGGTCTTGCAACAACACGCCGTTAATACCGAAATGCGCGCAAGTCCGCATGATGCCGCCCAGGTTATGTGGGTTACCCACATCTTCCAGTGCCAACACGCAATCTTTCGCCTGAGTCTGCTGTTGCAGATAGGTTTCAGCATCCAGACCCTGACGTTTTTTAATCAGGAAGCACACGCCACCATGGTGTTCAGTGCCAGACGCCTTCGCCAGCTCATCTTCTTCAACCACATGGTAAGCCTTGCGGTTAGCTGCCATCCATTTCAGCGCTTCACGAAAACGAGGGGTAACGGACTGCACGAACCAAGCTCGCACAATCGCATCAGGGCGGCTTTCAAACAGCGCTTTACAGGCATTCTCACCATAAACACGTGTCTCTTCAGCCCGTTGACGACGCAATTGTGCTGGGTCAACATGGCTTTTACCACTGATGCCGCCGTGATCAAATTCAGGTTCTTCAGATGGCGCACGGGACACGGTTTTCCACGGTGAATCGTATGGGCCACTGCTGTCAGAACGCGCCGGGCGGCTAGGACTCACGCGTTCATTACGGCCAGAATCATTACGACGTGAGTCATTATTCCGCTGTGAACTGCCTCGACCCGCATTATCCCCCGGGCGACCTTTACCTGCAGGACGCGGGTTTTTACCACGGTTATTGCTGTTACGGTCATCGCTGCTGTTTTCGTCACTGCGGACGTACATCACTTTAACTTTGCCGTTTTTGCCACTAAATGAATCGTTCATTGTCTTCTCCACCAACGCGCAGGGCGCGAAGATTACCTGATGTCTGCCCGGTAAGCCATAAGCAAGCGCTAAAAGCTACCAACTATCGTATTCATCGAATAAACCATTTTGGCACTTCCTTCATTTATCTTCATAATAGATAACAACCAAGAAACAATTCAACGATATTTGACTGTATGGTTTCTCTTCTATCTATTGAGATACACAATAAAGGCTAATTTATGAATACGGTATGTACAGCTTGTATGGCGACCAACCGCCTACCGGAAGAACGTATTGATGACGGCGCTAAATGTGGGCGCTGCGGCCACTCTTTATTTGATGGCGAAGTCATTAACGCCACCGCCGAAACACTGGATAAACTGCTGCAAGATGACTTACCTGTTGTCATCGACTTCTGGGCACCTTGGTGTGGCCCTTGCCGCAGCTTTGCCCCTATTTTTGAAGATGTTGCCACAGAACGCGCCGGAAAAGTTCGCTTCGTTAAAATCAATACTGAAGCTGAACCCGCACTCAGCACGCGCTTTCGCATCCGCAGCATTCCCACCATTATGCTGTATCGAAACGGCAAAATGGTCGATATGCTCAGCGGCGCATTGCCAAAGGCAGCTTTTGATAATTGGCTAAATGAACAATTATCCGTGGAGCCCACTGCTCGCTAAGCTAGTTTAACTCATTTATCGCCATTCGGGGCCGCTCAAGTGCCCGATAAAGTCTCCGCCCTGACAGTTTTCTGTTGGGGCGTTGTTTTTTCTTTTATGGTATGACTGAGCGCAAGGGTTGATTAGAATAACGCTATTTCTTCAGGAGTCCGTCGTGACTGAATCATTTACCACCGACCATACTTTACCTTCGGTCATAACGACGGGAAATGCAGTACTGCGTTTACGCCAACAACGTTTATCCGCCTCCACCCGCCCTTATCGCGCTCGTGGTTGCCGCGCTATTCGCTGCCAAGGCTGCCTACTGACTGAGCGATTTTGTTTATGTGACACGATCAAACCGCAACCGGCCAACAGCCGCTTTTGCCTGATTATGTTTGACACTGAACCCCTTAAACCCAGTAATACCGGCCGCCTGATTGCTGATATCCTCCCCAATACTCAGGCCTTTCTCTGGGCGCGAACTGAAGTTGCCCCGGAGTTATTAGCCGCAATACGCGACCCGCATCGCCAGCCTTATGTCGTATTCCCGGAAAAGTATGCTGAACCCGGGCGGCAGGTGATCAATCAATTACCTGTCAGCGATAAACCACCGTTATTTATTCTGCTGGATGGGACTTGGACTGAAGCCAAAAAAATGTTTCGCAAAAGTCCTTATCTCGCCGGGTTACCAATGTTGTCGCTAAATGTCAGTCACACCTCGGATTATCAACTCCGTGAAGCACCACGCCCGGAGCAACATTGCACGGTGGAAGTCGCCGCAGCCCTGCTCCAACAAGCTGGTGATATTCAGGCGGCTGATGGGTTAACTGCGCATTTTCATTATTTTCGGCAGCAATATTTAGCTGGGAAACCTCATCATCCAGTGGGCCGAGTCACAGCAAGTCTGGAAGAAATCGCATAAAATCAAGTAAGCGAACGCAGCCAACACTCCTGTAACTTGAAAGATGACGGGGATATATGAGCCAACGTGGATTAGAAGCACTGTTACGCCCGAAGTCGATTGCCGTTATTGGTGCTTCTGAAAAGCCTGAACGGGCTGGTTTCCTGATGATGCGTAATTTGCTCGATGGCGGCTTCAATGGCCCCATTTTGCCCGTCACCCCGACCCATAAAGCTGTTTGCGGTGTATTGGCTTATACCAATATCGCCTCTCTGCCCATAACGCCTGACTTGGCTATTTTGTGTACCCATGACCGGCGTAACCTCTCATTGCTGGAAGATTTGGGCACTCGTGGCTGTAAGGCGGTGATTATCTTGTCGGCAGCAATCGAGCAATTCCCAGAATTGAAAGCTTGCGCGCAGCGCCATCACATGCGCTTGCTTGGCCCAAATAGCTTGGGCTTGCTGGCTCCGTGGCAAGGATTAAATGCCAGTTTTTCGCCAGTGCCTATCAAAAAAGGCCGGCTGGCATTTATCTCCCAATCAGCAGCCGTGGCTAACACTATTTTGGACTGGGCGCAGCAGCGAGAAGTTGGCTTCTCTTACTTTATTGCGCTGGGTGATAGCTTGGATATTGATGTCGATGACTTACTCGACTTCCTGGCCAGAGACGGTAAAACCAGCGCTATTATGCTGTATATTGAGCATATCAGTGATGCGCGCCGTTTTTTATCCGCCTCACGCAGTGCTTCACGGAACAAACCGATTCTGGTGGTCAAAAGTGGCCGCAGCCAACACGCCCAACAATTACTCAATGGTCAGCAAGGGTTAGATGCTGCCTATGATGCTGCTATTCAGCGAGCGGGCTTATTGCGGGTTCAGGATACTCACGAGCTATTTTCGGCAGTCGAAACGCTAAGCCATATGCACCCATTGCGTGGAGAGCGCTTGCTGATTGTCAGTAATGGCGCAGCGCCAGCTGCTATGGCGCTGGATGAACTGATTAGCCGGAATGGCAAACTGGCGACGCTGTCTGATACCACCCAATCCGCGCTGAGTGCCGTGCTGCCGCCTTTTGTTTCCTTACGCAACCCAATAGACCTGCGGGATGATGCCAGCGCTGAGCGCTATTTAGCGGCGCTTAAACCTTTATTAGACAGCACTGACTATGACGCACTCCTGCTTATCCACTCACCGAGTGCCGCTGCGCCGGGCAGTAAAACTGCAGAGTTACTGATATCCGCTATCCGCCAACATCCCCGTGGCAAGCGCATTACCTTACTGACAAACTGGTGTGGTGAATATTCATCACAAGATGCCCGCCGTTTGTTCACCGAAGCAGGGATTCCGACCTATCGCACACCAGAAGGTGCAATCACCGCTTTTATGCACATGGTGGAATACCGCCGCAACCAAAAACAGCTGAAAGAAACACCGGCATTGCCAGTTGACCTCACCGCCAATACTGCCCATGTACATCAGTTGATCCGCCAGGCACTGGCAGAGGGCGCAACCCAACTCGATACCCATGAAGTCCAGCCGATCCTTGAGGCCTATGGCCTCAATATGCTACCAACCTGGATTGCTGGTGATAGTGTTGAAGCCGTGCATATCGCCGAACGGCTGGGGTATCCGGTCGCTATCAAGCTGCGTTCGCCCGATATTGTGCACAAATCTGAAGTTCAAGGAGTGATGCTGTATCTGCGCACCGCAATTGAGGTGCAGCGGGCTGCTGATGATATCCTTGATAGGGTTAAACGGACTTATCCTCAAGCCCGCATCGACGGCTTATTGGTACAAAGTATGGCGAACCGCGCCGGTGCGCAGGAGTTGCGAATTGCGGTGGAGCAAGATGCTATTTTCGGCCCACTGATTATGTTAGGGGAAGGTGGTATTGAGTGGCACCATGAAACACAAGCCGCTGTTGCATTGCCGCCATTGAATATGGCGCTGGCCCGCTATCTGATAATCCAGGCAGTTAAAGGTGGGAAAATCCGCAGCTGGGGGTCACTGCAACCATTGGACATCCCAGGGCTAAGCCGCTTGCTGGTACAGGTCTCTAACCTGATTCTTGATTGCCCGGAAATATCGCGTTTAGATATTCACCCGGTGCTTGCTTCCGGCAATGAATTCACACTGTTGGATGTATCAATGCAGTTAGCCCCCGTCACTGGCGACCCACAGGCACGGCTGGCTATTCGCCCTTATCCACACGAGCTAGAACAAAATGTGGTACTAAAAGACGGCTCTCATTGCCTGTTCCGCCCTATTTTGCCGGAAGATGAGCCGCTGCTAAAATTGTTTATTAATCAAGTCACTAAAGAAGATCTCTACTATCGCTACTTCAGCGAAATCAACGAATTCAGTCACGATGATTTGGCGAATATGACACAAATTGACTATGATCGGGAAATGGCCTTTGTTGCTGTGCGCCAAAATGCGATAGGCCCCGAAATCATTGGTGTTACGCGTGCGCTGTCCGACCCTGATAATATCGACGCAGAGTTTGCCGTATTGGTGCGTTCGGATCTAAAAGGGCTGGGGCTGGGACGGGAGCTACTGGAGAAGATGATCCAGTACACCCGTAGCCATGGGTTAACACGACTGACGGCGGTCACCATGCCCAATAACCGCGGCATGATAGGTTTGGCGAAAAAGCTGGGTTTTAGCATTGATGTGCAGATGGAAGATGGCATCGTTAATCTTGAGCTGACACTTTGATTTCAATCACATGAATCGCTGTGATATAGCCCACATAGATTAGCGATTCGGTCTGCGGTTGGCAAAACTTGCGCACAATCCGGAAAAGTAGTGGTATTATCGCCCGACTCTATGGATTAGTGTTTTTTTTGATATGGCGGTTCTGCCATCAAATAACAAGAGAAGAAGCGCACTGTGATGTTGTCAAAATTCAAACGTAGCAAACATCAACAACACCTTGCACAACTGCCCAAACTCCCCCAGTCAGTTGATGATGTCCAAACGCTTTATTGCCCCAAGGTTTTCCGCTCCACTCTGCTGGAATTAATAGGCCAGGCGAGCAAACGCATCTATCTGGTGGCGCTTTACCTTGAGCAGGATGATGCAGGCCGTGATGTGATGAATGCCCTCTATCAGGCCAAACAGCGGCATCCTGAGCTGGAAATTTGTGTGCTGGTCGACTGGCATCGCGCCCAACGTGGCCGCATCGGAGCCGCAGCAGTCAATACTAATGCAGATTGGTATTGTGAGATGGCGGACAAGCATCCGGACGTCTGTGTTCCGGTTTATGGTGTTCCGGTTAATACCCGCGAAGCCTTGGGTGTATTGCATCTGAAGGGTTTTGTCATTGATGATACCGTCATTTACAGTGGTGCCAGCATCAATGATGTCTATCTTTATCAAAATGATAAGTATCGTTATGATCGCTACCAATTAATCACAAATCCATCATTAGCCAATATTATGGTTGATTATGTGAAGCAACGGGTGCTGAGTGCCGGTGCTGTACAGCGCCTCGATCGCACGGATCGGCCAACCAATCCCGAGATCAAAAATGAAACCCGCCAATTTCGCTCATCACTGCGAGATATTGGTTATCAATTTCCAGCCCAAGCTGGTAATGATGAATTAGCAGTAACGCCATTGGTTGGGCTAGGTAAAAAAAGCCAACTCAACAAAACAATTC
Source organism: Yersinia canariae (assembly GCF_009831415.1). Classification (NCBI taxonomy): domain Bacteria; kingdom Pseudomonadati; phylum Pseudomonadota; class Gammaproteobacteria; order Enterobacterales; family Yersiniaceae; genus Yersinia; species Yersinia canariae. The sequence continues at coordinate 3,595,531 of NZ_CP043727.1, forward strand.
ATCATTTAATGGCTTCCGCTGATGAACGCCTCACTATCTGTACGCCCTATTTTAACCTGCCGGCATTATTAGTCCGCAATATCATTTATCTGCTGCGCGAAGGTAAACAGGTTGAGATTATTGTTGGCGATAAAACCGCAAACGACTTTTATATTCCAGAAGATCAACCATTTAAAATTATCGGTGCGTTGCCATACTTATACGAAATCAATTTGCGCCGCTTCCTTAGCCGCTTACAGCGCTTTGTGGATAACGGCCAACTGATTGTTCGTTTGTGGAAAGATGGCGACAATACCTATCATCTGAAAGGAATGTGGGTAGATAATAATTGGCAATTGATCACCGGCAATAACTTGAATCCGCGAGCATGGCGTCTGGACTTGGAAAATGCCATCTTGATCCACGATCCTAAGCATGAGATGCATGAGCAGCGCGCAAAAGAGCTGGAATGTATTCGTACTCATACTAAAGTTGTTTCACACTACCTTGATCTGGAGAATATTCAGCAATATCCAGTCAAAGTACGCAAACTGATCCGCCGCTTACGCAGAATCCGTATTGACCGGCTCATCAGCCGTATTCTGTAAATCTAAAGCATAAAAACCCGGTCCCATACCGGGTTTTTTATCACTGGCCGGAGGAGAGACTGTATGTGGTGCTCACCTTATCTTCGCCCTTTCATTATTGCCCCGATACTTTTCGCCAGTTCTGCATGTACCCATATGGCCAATGACAGTTGGACGGGGAAGGACAAAGCACAACATTTCTTTGCCTCTGCTGCATTAGCGGCTGCGGGCACAGCTTATGGTGAACATCAAAATTGGTCAGATGCCAGAAGCCGCAATTTTGGTTTGCTGTTTTCGATAGGCATTGGTGCAGGTAAGGAACTGTATGACAGCCGCCAAGGTGGTACTGGCTGGAGTTGGAAAGACTTTGCCTGGGATGTTGCTGGCGCAGTCACCGGCTATAGTCTCTACCAGGCAGTCAACTGAGACAAAAATGGCCAAACAGGACAGTTAGCTTGAGGATGTATTTATATCCGAATATCGGTGTATTCGATTCGTCATCCATTCAATCACACCTAAAATGTACACATAAAAAAAGCCCTCTGCACAGCAGAAGGCTTTTCTATATCGCGCACATAGCAAAAACCCCACGCTTTTGGCATGGGGTCTCGGCTTGATTTGATGCCTGGCAGTGTCCTACTCTCGCATGGGGAGACCCCACACTACCATCGGCGCTACGGCGTTTCACTTCTGAGTTCGGCATGGGATCAGGTGGGACCACCGCGCTATGGCCGCCAGGCAAATTCTGTCTAAACTAACCCGCTATGCAATCCTACACACAGCCAGCCAGCCCAATCTCGGAACATCGCTGAAAATCTCTCTCAAATCACCAAAACACCTTCGGTGTTGTAAGGTTAAGCCTCACGGATCATTAGTACTGGTTAGCTCAATGCATCGCTGCACTTACACACCCAGCCTATCAACGTCATAGTCTTTAACGTTCCTTCAGGGGGCTTAAAGCCCCAGGGAAGACTCATCTCGAGGCAAGTTTCCCGCTTAGATGCTTTCAGCGGTTATCTCTTCCGAATTTAGCTACCGGGCAATGCCATTGGCATGACAACCCGAACACCAGTGATTCGTCCACTCCGGTCCTCTCGTACTAGGAGCAGCCCCTCTCAATCTTCCAACGCCCACGGCAGATAGGGACCGAACTGTCTCACGACGTTCTAAACCCAGCTCGCGTACCACTTTAAATGGCGAACAGCCATACCCTTGGGACCTACTTCAGCCCCAGGATGTGATGAGCCGACATCGAGGTGCCAAACACCGCCGTCGATATGAACTCTTGGGCGGTATCAGCCTGTTATCCCCGGAGTACCTTTTATCCGTTGAGCGATGGCCCTTCCATTCAGAACCACCGGATCACTAAGACCTACTTTCGTACCTGCTCGAGCCGTCACTCTCGCAGTCAAGCTAGCTTATGCCTTTGCACTAACCTCACGATGTCCGACCGTGATTAGCTAACCTTCGTGCTCCTCCGTTACTCTTTGGGAGGAGACCGCCCCAGTCAAACTACCCACCAGACACTGTCCTCACCCCGGATTACGGGGCCGAGTTAGAACATCAAACATTAAAGGGTGGTATTTCAAGGTTGGCTCCACGCAGACTGGCGTCCACGCTTCGATGCCTCCCACCTATCCTACACATCAAGGCTCAATGTTCAGTGTCAAGCTATAGTAAAGGTTCACGGGGTCTTTCCGTCTTGCCGCGGGTACACTGCATCTTCACAGCGAGTTCAATTTCACTGAGTCTCGGGTGGAGACAGCCTGGCCATCATTACGCCATTCGTGCAGGTCGGAACTTACCCGACAAGGAATTTCGCTACCTTAGGACCGTTATAGTTACGGCCGCCGTTTACTGGGGCTTCGATCAAGAGCTTCGCCTTGCGGCTGACCCCATCAATTAACCTTCCAGCACCGGGCAGGCGTCACACCGTATACGTCCACTTTCGTGTTTGCACAGTGCTGTGTTTTTATTAAACAGTTGCAGCCAGCTGGTATCTGCGACTGGCTTCGGCGCCGAGAGCAAGTCTCTTTACCTAATGCCAGCGTGCCTTCTCCCGAAGTTACGGCACCATTTTGCCTAGTTCCTTCACCCGAGTTCTCTCAAGCGCCTGAGTATTCTCTACCTGACCACCTGTGTCGGTTTGGGGTACGATTTAATGTTACCTGATGCTTAGAGGCTTTTCCTGGAAGCTTGGCATCAACTACTTCATCACCGTAGTGACTCGTCATCACACCTCAGCGTTGATAAGCAACCGGATTTACCAAGTCACTCCGCCTACATGCTTAAACCGGGACAACCGTCGCCCGGCTAGCCTAGCCTTCTCCGTCCCCCCTTCGCAGTAACACTAAGTACAGGAATATTAACCTGTTTCCCATCGACTACGCTTTTCAGCCTCGCCTTAGGGGTCGACTCACCCTGCCCCGATTAACGTTGGACAGGAACCCTTGGTCTTCCGGCGTGCGGGCTTTTCACCCGCATTATCGTTACTTATGTCAGCATTCGCACTTCTGATACCTCCAGCAACCCTCACAGGTCACCTTCAACGGCTTACAGAACGCTCCCCTACCCAACAACACCTAAGTGTCGCTGCCGCAGCTTCGGTGCATGGTTTAGCCCCGTTACATCTTCCGCGCAGGCCGACTCGACCAGTGAGCTATTACGCTTTCTTTAAATGATGGCTGCTTCTAAGCCAACATCCTGGCTGTCTATGCCTTCCCACATCGTTTCCCACTTAACCATGACTTTGGGACCTTAGCTGGCGGTCTGGGTTGTTTCCCTCTTCACGACGGACGTTAGCACCCGCCGTGTGTCTCCCGTGATAACATTCTTCGGTATTCGGAGTTTGCATCGGTTTGGTAAGTCGGGATGACCCCCTAGCCGAAACAGTGCTCTACCCCCGAAGATGAGTTCACGAGGCGCTACCTAAATAGCTTTCGGGGAGAACCAGCTATCTCCCGGTTTGATTGGCCTTTCACCCCCAGCCACAAGTCATCCGCTAATTTTTCAACATTAGTCGGTTCGGTCCTCCAGTTAGTGTTACCCAACCTTCAACCTGCCCATGGCTAGATCACCGGGTTTCGGGTCTATACCTTGCAACTAGACGCCCAGTTAAGACTCGGTTTCCCTACGGCTCCCCTATTCGGTTAACCTTGCTACAAAATATAAGTCGCTGACCCATTATACAAAAGGTACGCAGTCACACCACGAAGGTGCTCCCACTGCTTGTACGTACACGGTTTCAGGTTCTATTTCACTCCCCTCGCCGGGGTTCTTTTCGCCTTTCCCTCACGGTACTGGTTCACTATCGGTCAGTCAGGAGTATTTAGCCTTGGAGGATGGTCCCCCCCATATTCAGACAGGATGTCACGTGTCCCGCCCTACTCATCGAGTTCACAGCAAGTGTGTTTTTGTGTACGGGAGTATCACCCTGTACCCTGCGACTTTCCAGACGCTTCCACTAACACACAAACTGATTCAGACTCTGGGCTCCTCCCCGTTCGCTCGCCGCTACTGGGGGAATCTCGGTTGATTTCTTTTCCTCGGGGTACTTAGATGTTTCAGTTCCCCCGGTTCGCCTTGCATGGCTATGTATTCACCATGCAATAGTGCAACGAATTGCACTGGGTTTCCCCCATTCGGGTATCGTCGGTTGTAACGGTTCATATCACCTTACCGACGCTTTTCGCAGATTAGCACGCCCTTCATCGCCTCTGACTGCCTAGGCATCCACCGTGTACGCTTAGTCGCTTAACCTCACAACCCGAAGGTGTCTTTACAGACATCGTCGTATTGCGATCATTTGAGAGACTCTAATACAGGTTAATCCTTATCTCAGTAAATCTACGGAGAGATAAGTTTCAGCTGTATTGTTTCAATTTTCAGCTTGTTCCAGATTGTTAAAGAGCAATATTTCACAACACACTGAGTCTTACGACCGCAGTACGTTTTGAAATAATTTTTTATATGGTGGAGCTAAGCGGGATCGAACCGCTGACCTCCTGCGTGCAAGGCAGGCGCTCTCCCAGCTGAGCTATAGCCCCATATAAAAAGCAAATCACCTTATTGCTGCAACTCATTTTCAGACAAGGCACAGATACGCGACGTTTATTGTTATAAACGAGTGTGACTGTAACGCAGTATGGGGATGAGTTGGTGGGTCTGAGTGGACTTGAACCACCGACCTCACCCTTATCAGGGGTGCGCTCTAACCACCTGAGCTACAGACCCAACAAGGTACTAAAGCCCGACTAATTTCTCAGCCCGGCCTTATTTGCTCGTTACTTTCTATCAGACAATCTGTGTGGACACTGCGCAATGCGTATCGTTAGGTAAGGAGGTGATCCAACCGCAGGTTCCCCTACGGTTACCTTGTTACGACTTCACCCCAGTCATGAATCACAAAGTGGTAAGCGCCCTCCCGAAGGTTAAGCTACCTACTTCTTTTGCAACCCACTCCCATGGTGTGACGGGCGGTGTGTACAAGGCCCGGGAACGTATTCACCGTAGCATTCTGATCTACGATTACTAGCGATTCCGACTTCATGGAGTCGAGTTGCAGACTCCAATCCGGACTACGACAGACTTTATGTGGTCCGCTTGCTCTCGCGAGTTCGCTTCACTTTGTATCTGCCATTGTAGCACGTGTGTAGCCCTACTCGTAAGGGCCATGATGACTTGACGTCATCCCCACCTTCCTCCGGTTTATCACCGGCAGTCTCCTTTGAGTTCCCACCATTACGTGCTGGCAACAAAGGATAAGGGTTGCGCTCGTTGCGGGACTTAACCCAACATTTCACAACACGAGCTGACGACAGCCATGCAGCACCTGTCTCACAGTTCCCGAAGGCACTAAAGCATCTCTGCTAAATTCTGTGGATGTCAAGAGTAGGTAAGGTTCTTCGCGTTGCATCGAATTAAACCACATGCTCCACCGCTTGTGCGGGCCCCCGTCAATTCATTTGAGTTTTAACCTTGCGGCCGTACTCCCCAGGCGGTCGACTTAACGCGTTAGCTCCGGAAGCCACGCCTCAAGGGCACAACCTCCAAGTCGACATCGTTTACAGCGTGGACTACCAGGGTATCTAATCCTGTTTGCTCCCCACGCTTTCGCACCTGAGCGTCAGTCTTTGTCCAGGGGGCCGCCTTCGCCACCGGTATTCCTCCAGATCTCTACGCATTTCACCGCTACACCTGGAATTCTACCCCCCTCTACAAGACTCTAGCTTGCCAGTTTCAAATGCAGTTCCCACGTTAAGCGCGGGGATTTCACATCTGACTTAACAAACCGCCTGCGTGCGCTTTACGCCCAGTAATTCCGATTAACGCTTGCACCCTCCGTATTACCGCGGCTGCTGGCACGGAGTTAGCCGGTGCTTCTTCTGCGAGTAACGTCAATCACTGCAGTTATTAACCACAATGCCTTCCTCCTCGCTGAAAGTGCTTTACAACCCGAAGGCCTTCTTCACACACGCGGCATGGCTGCATCAGGCTTGCGCCCATTGTGCAATATTCCCCACTGCTGCCTCCCGTAGGAGTCTGGACCGTGTCTCAGTTCCAGTGTGGCTGGTCATCCTCTCAGACCAGCTAGGGATCGTCGCCTAGGTGAGCCGTTACCCCACCTACTAGCTAATCCCATCTGGGCACATCCGATGGCGTGAGGCCCTAAGGTCCCCCACTTTGCTCTTGCGAGGTCATGCGGTATTAGCTACCGTTTCCAGTAGTTATCCCCCTCCATCAGGCAGTTTCCCAGACATTACTCACCCGTCCGCCGCTCGCCGGCAAAGTAGTAAACTACTTCCCGCTGCCGCTCGACTTGCATGTGTTAGGCCTGCCGCCAGCGTTCAATCTGAGCCATGATCAAACTCTTCAATTTAAGATTTGTTTGATTTGCTATGAGTTAACATAGCGATGCTCAAAGATTACTTTCTGCAAATATGCATTCGAACCGAAGTTCAAATGTGTACTGCTTTGGTCACTCTTCAAGACTTTGATATTGCTTCTGCCTGCCGAAACAGGCTTCGATATCGTCTTGCGAGTGCCCACACAGATTGTCTGATAAATTGTTAAAGAGCAGTGCGTTATCAACCGGTGGTTGGTAACGCGAGGTGCGTATATTACGCTTTCCTCATTCAGAGTCAACTACTAATTTCGTTGATTTTCTCTGTTCTCTCTGCCGGCCACTCAACTACTTGGTTCGTTGTGTGCCGTCTCGATGGATGCGCATTATAGGGAGCCGCTTCAGAATGGCAAGGGTTTATATTAAAGTTTTTTCTGAATGCTGATAATTTGAACGCAACGACTACTTATGATGACGCATTTTTATTGCTTTTGGCAGATCAGCCAGGCTATTTAGCACCCAATCAGCCGCGGCTTCCCCCTCAGCACTCACGGGCTTACCCGTGCGGACCAACACTTTGGTCCCGACATTTGCCGCTAACGCTGCCTGCATATCCTCAATTTTATCGCCAACCATATAAGAAGAAGCCATATCAATGTTCAATTCACTTTGTGCTTGCAGTAACATGCCGGGCAATGGCTTACGGCATTCACATGTTTCGCGGAACTCCGCTACACTGCCATCGGGATGATGCGGGCAGAAATAGAGACCATCTAAATCAACACCGCGGTCAGCCAAGGACCAATCCATCCACTCGGTAAGGCTCAAGAATTGCTCTTCGGTAAAGATACCGCGTGCAATGCCTGATTGGTTAGTGACTAAAACCAGAGCAAAACCCATTTCTTTCAATTCACGGCAAGCATCAATAACGCCGTCTATAAACTGAAAATTATCAATTTCGTGGACATAACCGTGGTCGACATTAATTGTACCATCACGATCTAAAAATATTGCGGGGACGGGCTGAGTCACTTATTTGCTCCTAAGGGCTGTAAACCCCATTAGTATTGCATGTTTTATTGCCGATTGAGAATGGAAGAGAATCAGTGTTGCCAGTTGACTTGGCCGTCTAGACGCCTTAACATCCAATCCATACTTTGGTTTTGCCAAGGTTTACTTTTTATCTAGCCACGGAAATGACGATAAAATAAGAATAATATGATTAAACTTTCTCACATCAGCAAAGTGTTCCAGCAGGGCTCAGGCACGATTACCGCGCTTTCGGACGTCAGTCTGCACGTCCCGGCTGGCCAAATTTATGGCGTTATTGGTGCCTCAGGCGCCGGTAAAAGTACGCTGATTCGATGCGCCAATATGTTAGAGCGCCCTACCAGCGGGCAAGTACTGGTGGATGGGCAAGATCTCACCACTTTATCTGAAAGCCAACTGACACGGGCACGTCGTCAGATTGGCATGATTTTCCAGCATTTCAATTTACTCTCTTCCCGCACAGTATATGGCAATATCGCACTGCCACTAGAGCTTGATAACACGCCACGTGCAGATATAAAGAAGAGAGTTACCGAGTTGCTGGATTTAGTCGGGCTTGCCGATAAACAAGATGCTTACCCAGCGAATCTGTCCGGCGGGCAGAAACAACGCGTGGCTATCGCCCGTGCTTTGGCCAGTAATCCTAAGGTTTTGTTGTGTGATGAGGCTACCAGCGCGCTGGATCCGGCGACAACCCGCTCAATTCTCGAATTGCTCAAAGATATCAATCGCCGCTTAGGGCTCACTATTTTGCTTATCACACATGAAATGGATGTCGTGAAACGTATTTGTGATCAAGTCGCCGTAATTAGTGAAGGCAAACTGATTGAGAAAGACAGTGTCAGCGAAGTGTTTTCTCATCCGAAAACACCATTGGCTCAACAATTTATTCAATCAACTCTGCATTTGGATATTCCAGAAGATTACGCCCAGCGCATGACTCAAGAGCCAACCCAAGACCGGGTGCCACTGCTCAAACTGGAGTTCACTGGTCAGTCGGTTGACGCCCCGTTAATTTCACAGGCTGTACGTCGCTTTAATATTGATATCGGCATCCTGAGCTCGCAAATGGATTATGCCGGTGGCGTTAAATTTGGTGTCATGCTGGCTGAGCTGCATGGCGACAATCAGGATGGCCTCGCTGCCATCAAGTTCTTGCAAGATCATCATGTAAAAGTAGAGGTTCTGGGTTATGTCTGAGGCAATGATGTGGTTAATGGGCCGAGGCGTCTGGGAAACTCTAATGATGACGTTTGTCTCTGGCTTCTTCGGTTTTGTTTTGGGGCTGCCGGTTGGGGTTCTGTTGTATGTCACCCGCCCAGGGCAAATTATTGCGAACAATAAGATTTACCGCACTCTGTCTGGGGTAGTAAATATCTTCCGTTCCATACCTTTTATTATCTTATTGGTATGGATGATTCCATTCACTCGGATGATCGTGGGGACTTCCATTGGTTTACAAGCGGCAATCGTGCCGCTAACCGTCGGTGCGGCGCCGTTTATTGCCCGTATGGTGGAAAATGCCCTGCTGGAAATTCCATCCGGTTTGGTTGAAGCAGCCCGCGCAATGGGCGCTACGCCAATGCAAATCATCAAAAAAGTGTTGTTGCCAGAAGCCCTACCCGGCTTGGTGAATGCAGCAACTATTACCCTGATTACCCTGGTGGGCTATTCTGCTATGGGGGGTGCAGTCGGTGCCGGTGGCTTAGGCCAAATCGGTTATCAGTATGGTTACATTGGTTATAACGCCACTGTAATGAATACGGTATTAGTATTATTAGTTATTTTGGTTTATCTGATTCAGTTCAGTGGCGATCGGATCGTAAAAGCCGTTACCCACAAATAGTCATTAACACATAAATTACCCAGCGACGGTCTCACACAGCGGCGCATCTTAACGAATGTCTATAGAGGAAAGGATATGTCTTTAAAATTCAAATCTATCGCGGCAGTCAGTGCATTGATTGGTACTCTGGCACTGGTGGGTTGCGGCCCTGCGGAAAAAGATCCAAACCACATTAAGGTAGGCGTAATTGTCGGCGCTGAGCAACAAGTTGCTGAAGTTGCTCAGAAAGTTGCAAAAGACAAATACGGCCTGGATGTTGAGCTGGTCACGTTTAACGACTATGTATTACCAAACGAAGCACTGAGCAAAGGTGATATTGACCTGAATGCGTTCCAACATAAACCTTATTTGGATCAGCAAATTAAAGATCGCGGCTACAAACTGGTTTCTGTCGGTAACTCATTCGTTTACCCAATTGCTGGCTACTCTAAAAAAATCAAATCATTGGAAGAATTACAGCCGGGTTCTCAGGTAGCACTGCCCAATGACCCGACTAACCTAGGTCGTTCTCTGCTGCTGTTGCAAAAAGTAGGTTTGATTAAACTGAAAGACGGCGTTGGTCTGCTGCCAACAGTACTGGATGTTGTTGAGAATCCTAAAAATCTGAAATTGGTTGAACTGGAAGCTCCTCAACTGCCACGTTCTTTGGATGACCAACAAATTGCTTTGGCAATCATCAACACCACTTATGCTAGTCAAATCGGCCTGACTCCAGCGAAAGATGGCCTGTTTGTCGAAGACAAAGAGTCACCTTACGTCAATCTGATTGTTGCCCGCGAAGATAACAAAGATGCGGAAAACGTGAAGAAATTCGTTCAAGCTTATCAATCTGACGAAGTTTACGATGCAGCAAACAAAGCGTTCAACGGTGGCGCGGTCAAAGGCTGGTAATGGCCAATTGGCTATTTTGCTGAATACTACGTTTACTAAATTCAGTGTTTGCTAAATATATTGCAAGACGGGCTATGGCCCGTCTTGTTATTTGCATAATAGATTGCTTCAATAGCGCCTCCTAAATAAAAAGGCTGAGGAATTTCTATGCGTGCGTTACCTCTGTGTCTGTTAGCTCTCTCGCTAACTGGATGTTCCGTGCTTCAATCAAAGCCATCCACCACAGAAAATCCGGTTAAGCAACCGACTCCGGTCATCAAACCCAGCCCTACGGTAGCCCCGCGGCCGGCGCCGGTAAAACTTTATAAAAGTGCAGAAGAGCTTGTAGGTAAGCCTTTTCGTGACTTAGGCGAAGTGTCTGGTGAATCTTGCCAATCCACGGTTCAAGACTCCCCGCCGAGTATCGCCACCGCCCGTAAGAGAATGCAGGCTCGCGCATCTTATATGAAAGCCAATGCAGTCTTACTGCATCAATGTGAAATACAAAGTGGCGTCCCCGGCTGTTACCAACAAGCCGTGTGTCAGGGTTCTGCACTGAATGTTTCATCAAAATGAGTGTATTTTCCTTTAATCAGATCGGCGTCATCCGCTCGCCCTATAAAGAAAAGTTTGCAGTGCCGCGGCAACCCGGTCTGATTGAAGATGGCGGTGGTGAGTTACAGCTATTAGCTCCCTATAATCAAGCAGAAGCTGTGCGAGGCCTGTCTGACTTCAGCCATTTGTGGGTGATGTTCGTTTTTCATCAAACCATGGATGGTGGCTGGCGTCCAACCGTCCGCCCTCCTCGCCTGGGCGGCAATGCCCGAATGGGAGTATTTGCCACCCGTTCCACATTTCGGCCCAACCCGATTGGCATGTCCCTAATAGAGTTGAAAGGGGTACGGATCCAAGGGGCAGAGGTTATTTTGGAGCTAGGCAGTTTGGATTTAGTTGATGGTACGCCCGTGATTGATATCAAACCCTATTTACCTTTCGCGGAGAGCCAACCCCATGCGCGGGCAGGTTTTGCTCAAACAGCACCTGATGCAAATATGCCAGTGAGCTTTTCCCACACTGCCGAACAACAGTTAGTACAGCAACAACAGCGTTACCCATATTTACGGCGTTTTATTTCTCAGATTTTAGCGCAAGACCCGCGCCCGGCCTATCGCAAAGGTGATAGTGAAAGCCGAGAATATGCAGTTCTGCTACTGGAATTTAACGTGCGCTGGCGGGTTATTGAAGGCCAAACGGAAGTCTTATCACTTGACCCACGCTAAATTTCACCCTGCTCTCTTTTGACAACCCGTACTCGCTGTTAAACTAAACCACTTTTACTTTTTTGGCTGCCTCTATTTGTTGCAGTGCTAATGGAACCAAAACATCATGCGTACTAGCCAATATTTGCTCTCCACTCTGAAGGAGACTCCTGCTGATGCTGAAGTAATCAGTCACCAACTGATGCTCCGTGCCGGGATGATCCGTAAACTGGCCTCAGGTCTTTATACCTGGTTGCCGACCGGGGTCCGTGTGTTGAAGAAAGTCGAAAACATCGTACGCGAAGAAATGAATAACGCCGGTGCAATCGAAGTTTCAATGCCGGTCGTACAACCCGCTGATTTGTGGCAAGAAAGTGGTCGTTGGGAACAATATGGCCCTGAATTGTTACGTTTTGTTGATCGTGGCGAGCGTCCTTTTGTGCTCGGCCCAACCCATGAGGAAGTGATTACTGACCTGATTCGCGGTGAGATCAACTCTTACAAACAGCTGCCGCTGAACTTCTTCCAAATCCAAACCAAATTCCGTGATGAAGTTCGGCCACGTTTTGGTGTAATGCGCGCCCGTGAATTCTTGATGAAAGATGCTTACTCTTTCCATACAACTCAGGAATCATTGCAGGAAACTTATGACGCGATGTATGCCGCTTACAGTAAGATTTTCGAGCGTATGGATCTGAATTTCCGTGCAGTGTTGGCAGATACCGGTTCAATCGGTGGCAGCGCATCTCACGAATTCCAAGTGCTGGCCGACAGTGGCGAAGACGATATCGTGTTCTCAACTGGCTCAGATTATGCCGCTAACATCGAGTTCGCTGAGGCGCTGACGCCATCTGAACCACGGGCGGTAGCAACTGAAGAACTGCGTATCATTGATACCCCGAATGCGAAAACCATCGCTGAATTAGTCGAACAGTTCAAACTGCCGATTGAGAAAACAGTGAAAACCTTAATGGTTCATGCTCACGAAGAGAGTGGCCATAAGTTAGTTGCTCTGCTGGTCCGTGGTGATCACGAACTAAATGAGATTAAAGCGGAAAAATTACCACAAGTAGCCCAGCCGCTGACCTTCGCGACTGAAGAGGAAATTCGTGCAGTTATCGGCGCAGGCCCAGGTTCATTAGGGCCGGTTAACCTGCCGCTGCCGGTTGTGATTGACCGCAGTGTGGCGGTGATGAGTGACTTCGGTGCTGGCGCTAACATCGACGGCAAACATTACTTTGGTATTAATTGGGAACGTGATTTGCCACTGCCACAGGTTGCTGACCTGCGTAATGTTGTTGAAGGTGATATCAGCCCTGATGGTAAAGGCACGTTGCAAATCAAACGCGGTATTGAAGTTGGTCACATCTTCCAGCTAGGAACCAAATATTCAGAAGCGATGAAAGCGACTGTTCAAGGTGAAGATGGCCGCAATCAAGTGATGACCATGGGTTGCTACGGAATTGGGGTGTCTCGCGTAGTTGCAGCGGCGATTGAGCAGAATCATGATGACCGCGGTATTATTTGGCCAGATGCTATTGCGCCATTCCAGGTCGCTATTTTGCCGATGAATATGCATAAATCTTTCCGAGTTAAAGAACTGGCGGAAGAGTTATATAACACCCTGCGCTCACATGGCATTGACGTTATTCTCGACGATCGTAAAGAACGCCCGGGCGTGATGTTTGCTGATATGGAGTTGATTGGCGTGCCACACAATATTGTTATTGGCGATCGCAATCTCGACAGCGAAGAAGTGGAATATAAAAATCGTCGTGTCGGTGAGAAGCAAATGATTAAAACCAGTGAAATCATTGATTTCTTGTTGGGTCAAATCAGACGTTAATTAGCTATAAATATAACGCCGCCAGAGTGTGAACAACAACTGGCGGCTTTTTTATTACTGCAACCCACTGATTCTATTGGCTATCACAGCTTTTATTGGCATTAAACTGAATATCGCCTGCCGGGATCAGTGTCTTATCTGACTGCCCTTCTTCCATTGATGGTCGAATATCAAAATGACCATTGAGAGTCAGAAATACAGGTTCCCCAACATTTTTACGGGCTTTTAAATACCCCTTTTCCAATGAGATATTATTTTCTACTGGGAAAGTTTTGCCCGTAGCGCAGTCGGTAAATACCGCAGCATCCGCAAAGTATTTATACATACCACTTAGCGACATCGGCGTCTTAGGTAAAGGCTGATTGCTAGGTACCAACTGATAATTCAATTTAGATTCAATTGGCAAACCTTGTTGATCGAGCATAACCAGGTTTTTACCCACAGGCCGGAAATAACGTTTTTCCCCCTGCGCAGTCGTTAATACTAATTTGTCTGCCGTACGTGCCCACTGACCATATTCGGCAAAAGCTGGATCGCCATTTTTATTGTCAGCAGAATGATTTGCACCACGATAAATCTCTTTCAAGACAAATGTTCCGTCACTGTCGAGAAACAATGAAGTATCCAAACCACTGCAATCTGCACAAGGCAAAAGGCCCTGATAACTTTGCTGCATTGGCTGTAAAACCTGCTCAACAGGTTGATGCCGGTTATTACAACCTAATAATGACAATGCACCTACTGCCAAAAACAGCGTTATTGTTAATTTACTCACAGTCATTCTCCCATACTGTGGCCGATATATAAGGAATGAAACCGCAGAAGCCCCCAATATAGGCAGGCATCAGCATCATTCCTGATGTATTTTACCGCGCAGCGCTTTTGTCGCCCCTTTGCGGACTTTACCTTCAACTCGCCTGATTTTTGAACCCTTAGTCGGCTTTGTCGCCCGGCGTGTTTTTTCTACCACCATAGCCTGGCGGATTAATGCCACCAACCGCGCTAATGCAGCCTCACGATTCATATCCTGACTACGGTATTCTTGCGCTTTGATAATGATGACCCCCTCGGCGGTCATCAGATGGCTATTTAACAATAATAACCTTTCTTTATAGTACTCTGGCAGGCTTGAGGCCTTAATGTCAAAGCGCAAATGAATAGCCGTTGAGGTTTTATTAACATGTTGCCCGCCCGCACCTTGAGCGCGGATAGCCGTCAATTCAATCTCACTGTCGGGTAGGCTGACATTATTGGATATAATCAACACGCTTATTGCCCATCGCCTTGCCATTCATCAAAACTAATTTCCAGACTATTCTTATCATCTGATAACCAAATAGTTCCCTCTTGCAGCGTGGCTTGCAATGACATATTGCGCTGAGACAACGCTGCTAACTTTGCCATCTGTTCATCATCAAGGAAGAGCACCCGAAGATTACGGTGCCCGGACAACTTGTCCTGAACCTGCGGCCACCATACTTTAGCGGCCCTTTCGCTATAAGCATAGAGCACAACTTGCTGTGATTGGTTACACGCCTTGCGCAACCTTTTTTCCTCGGGGAGCCCGAGTTCGACCCACAATTCGATACCATTATGATCATTGTGACGCCAAATTTCTGGCTCATCATCAGCGCTTAAGCCCTTGGTAAACAACAAGCGCTCATCAGCATGACAAATCCATGCCAGTAAACGCAGCATCATGCGCTGGTCAGTTTCGGATGGGTGTTGCGCGATGGTCAAGTTAACATCCTGAAAAAAATTACGATCCATATCGGCAATGTTAACGGCGGCTTTATGGATGGTTGCTTTTAGTGCCATGGGTGACCTCTTAATTATCTGGCTAATAGTGTACTTGATAAGGTCCGCTAGCATCCAGCCCGGTATAAATGGAGTTATTAGTGGTATCAATACTAAAAAGAAAGCTTGGTTCTGGCTCTAATATCTCTAGCACTCCTGTGCTATAGTCCTTATAAGTTCAGAGTTTATCTTCGTGGGTTGACAGTGTGGTGTTTCCGCTGAGAATCTACCGGGTTAAACTTTTCCAGGAGGATTACCGTGCAGCAATACTGTGAATTAGTACGCCGTTTTTATGCGCAAATAGCTAGTGGTGACCAGGGCTATGTGTCAGATGCACTGGGTTGTGTATTGAAAGCATTGGACGAAGTTGCGGCTAACGACGCACTTCCGTCCTCCGTTAGGGAACAGGCGGCCTTTGCCGCCGCTAACTTATTGGTGAGCGATTATGTCGATGAGTGAAGAGTATCAACCCATCAATTGTGATGACTACGATAATCTGGAACTCGCCTGCCAACATCACCTGATACTGACGTTGAAGTTGAGAGGCGGTGAGATCGTAGAAGGTAAAGCTAGCGATCTGCTGCTGAGAAAAAAGGTCGAATACCTGATTGTCGAGCAGGAAGGGACAATGCGTGAGTTACGTCTTGACCACATAGCCAGCTTCAGTCACCCCGAAATCGGGACGGTGGTAGTAAGTGCATCATAGTTTCTGCACCGTTAAGACGGGCCACTTTTCAGTGGCCCGTTTTGCATTCAGAGCTGACCAATCTGCTTTATAAACCCAATAGACTTCAAGGTTCAGACCAGTTGCACCGATGAGCTTATATAAGTAAATTTAAGGCTTTAAACTCGCATAATAAGCAGCCAAATCAGAGATATCATCGTCGGTTAAAGGGGTTACATAAGCCTGCATCACTCCAGCTTGCCCACCCGTCCGCTCTCCTTTTTTATACGCTTTTAATGATTGCTCTAAATACATGGCATTCTGCCCGGCCAGGTTAGGATACATAGGGACAGAAACCTTACCCTGTGCACCATGACAAGCTACACAACTGGCTGACTTTGCACGACCTGCTTCAATATCATTTTTTGCCAGTGCCGAAAAACTACATAAACTGAATACGACCAGACTAACGACTAATTTCATCATTGCTCCTCAAAAATTAACAATCTTATTTATTCTTATTATTCGATTCCGGTTTGGCCCAATGAAGGTGCCAACACGGTTCGCTTTCTTTAGCTTGCCCCATCTGAGTGACAAAAACACCTGCCGCAGCAATTAATTGCTCACCAAAATACACCAGCGGAATACGTTCCCGCTGCCATGGCGGGATACCTAGCTCCTGCCATATTTTCTTACTGTGGCGCGAATGATGCCGCCCGACAATCTTGATATCCCCTTGCAAACCAAAGCGTATGCTTATTTCTTCACCAATGGCGGGAACCTTAATGGCTTGCCCAGCCTCTGTCGCAAAGCTCAGCACCCCAAGGTGAGCAGGTAAAATCAAAGGCGCGGGCACAGCCGCCACTTGGTCAGATGTTGCCTGAACTTTAGCCCAAAGCAGATGTGATATTCGTATTTCTGTCTGTGCTGGTAACAGATATAAATATTGCCTGAAACGGCGAACCTGATGGGCACCAACCATTAATTGAGGCTCGGCATCTTGCCTGGCCATCGCCACTTCCAACCACAAACGTTGCAGTTGACTCTGCGATGGCATTGAGGCACCTCGCTCAGCTAACCAACGGCGTAATATTGCTGCGCGCTTAACCTCTGAGGCCAGTAATAACCCCTCGACGGACAGCGCGCCCTCAGTATTTTGCAGTTGCTGCAGATTCTCGGCCAGCAACTCATCCAACAGTTGCTCCTGCTCCGCACATAAACTGGCGCTGCGCGCGGTAGCTTGAGCAAAATGTGGCCAGCGCTGATTCAGCAAAGGTAAGACTCTTAATCGTAAGAAATTGCGATCGAAACGATCATCCTGATTACTGTCGTCTTCAATCCATTGCAGATGCTGCGTTCTGGCATAGTTCTCTAATATTTCACGAGAAAATGTTAATAATGGCCGCCATAGCTGGCTGTGAGCAAAAGGCATTTTAGCCGCCATTGCGGATAAGCCCGCGGGACCACTGCCGCGTTTAAGGGCCAGCAGGAAGGTTTCACATTGATCATCTAAATGCTGGGCAGTAAGCAATACTTCATTGGCGGCTAAATGTGAGGTAAAAGCCTCATAACGAGCGGTTCTTGCCGCCGCCTCAATACCCGCATGACGCGTATCAATACTGACGCGCACCACTTCCAGTGGAATTTTCCATTGCCGACACTGTTGCTGACAATGCTTTACCCAACTATCTGCTAGTGGGTTTAAACCATGGTGAATATGAATAGCGCGAATCATCAAATCAGGAATAAGTTGATCACGCAGGCAAACCAATAAATGTAGCAATACACTGGAATCGAGGCCACCGCTGAACCCAACCAAAACATGCCGATGTTCTCCCAATTGCGCGAATAATGGGTTAAGTAACACATTGGGTGTAGCAGAAGTGGCGCTCATCTTATTCCGGTGTCAATTCATAGAGTTCCAGAGGTAAACCATCTGGGTCATTAAAGAAAGTAAAATGTGATTGTGTATAGGGATCAATGCGAACTGCTTCGCAAATCACACCGGCGACTTCAAGTTCCCGTACTGCCTGCTCAATATCATCAACTTGAAAAGCCAAATGCCGTAAGCCACATGCTTCCGGGCGGCTGGGACGAGCGGCAGGAGAAGGAAAGGAAAATAGCTCAATCGTATACTGACCGTTTAACGCCAGATCAGCTTTCCACGAATCCCGTGCTTCACGGTAAACTTCGCTCATGAGGCGAAAACCCAATACATCGCAGTAGAATTTTTTGCTGGCTTGATAATCTGAGCCAATGATTGCAATGTGATGAACCTGACGTATTGCCAGCATATATCACTCCAACTCATTCATTTATATTGAGAACATTGACCCAGTAACGCCCATCATCATCGCGCGTGGCACCGTGTATATCGGTTTCAAATCCAGGGTAATGTGCGCCAATAGCACAAAGCATTAGGAGGAAATCCAATACTGCGCGGCTCTCTTCGGTGATCATTTCCCCTGGCATCACCAATGGAACACCCGGCGGATAAGGTAAAATCATATTGGCGACCACCTTGCCAATCAGATCAGCCATATCACAAGCAACTATATTACCGCGGATCTGCTGCTGAAACATGTTATATGGCGTGAGTTTCATCTCAGGCAACACATTAAATGACTGGCGCATCAGACGAGGTAAATCATGCCGACGGATCATTTTATGGATACCCGTAGCCAGATCCTGAATGCGCATATGGCGGTAAAAATCCGGATCTTCAGCAAACAGATCCGGCAGCATATTTTTAACTCGCAAATTAAGATCAAAAGCACGTTTAAAGTCAGTCAGGCCACGCAATAAACTCATTGCCTTGGTTTTATCAATACCAATAGTGAATAAAAACAGCAAATTATAAGGCCCGGTTTTCTCAACCACGATCCCGCGTTCATCCAAAAACTTTGCGACCAGTGCCGCAGGGATCCCTTCATCTTCAAGCCCCCCTTCACTGCTCATTCCCGGCATCAAAATAGTTACTTTTATCGGATCAAGATACATATGATTAGCATCTGCATGGCTAAAACCATGCCATTTTTGCCCAGGTTGTAGTGGCCAACAGGTTATTTCGTCGATATCTTCCGGCTGCCAAACATCAAAGAACCAATTATCACTCTCTGAACGTAGTCGGCGGACTTCTTTGCGAAAATGCATAGCTCGCTCAATAGAGCGCAAGATCATTCGGCGACCAGGGTTACCCCGCATCATTGCAGCCGCTGTTTCCATCGAAGCAACAATCCCATAATTGGGTGAGGTGGTGGTATGCATCATATAAGCTTCATTAAAAGTGCTTTCATTGTAATCACCTTTAATATGAATCATGGATGCTTGAGAGAATGCGGCCAATAATTTATGTGTTGATTGCGTTTCATAGAATACTTTCCCCGCAATTCGCTCACCACTCATGCCACTCTTACCCTCATAAATTTCATGAAAGTTAGTATAAGGAACCCAGGCGGAATCAAAGTGAATGGAAGGTACATCTAATGTCTGCTTAATATAATCAGTATTATAGAGTAAACCATCATAGGTAGAATTAGTTATTACCGCATGCACCGGCCAACTGGCATTGCTCGTCTGCGCAACTTTTGCCGTAATAGATTCCTTGGTAAATTCATGCTGCGGGATTCCGCCTAAAATGCCATAAGCATTACGCAGTGGGCACAAATAGAGAGGAATAATATCGCTCATCATCAAAAGGTGCGTCAGAGACTTATGGCAATTGCGGTCAATCAGTACTGTACTTCCCGCGGGGGATGAATACATGCCAATAATTTTGTTTGCCGTTGACGTGCCATTCGTCACCATATAACTCTGTTCGGCATTGAAAGTACGGGCAATATATTCCTCAGCCTCCAGATGTGGCCCGGTGTGATCGAGTAATGAGCCAAGTTCAGTGACGGATATTGAAATATCTGCTTTGAGAGTATTCGCACCAAAGAAGTCATGGAACAAACTTCCAACGGGACTTTTTTGAAAAGCCGTTCCCGCCATATGTCCGGGTGTACAAAAAGTATACTTACCTTCTTTGACGTAATTGAATAAAGCTTTGGTTAAAGGCGGAGTAATGCTATCCATATACTCTGCCGTATATTGTTCAATATGTTGCGCAATATCTTCAGCAGCATTCAGAGTATATTCAAAGAAATAAAGTGCCATGCGCATTTCATTCAAACTAACGTCCAATGACGACGTTGTATTAATAAATGCGTAAAGTGGAAGATATTCGTTTAGCTCATTAATCTCAGCGCAAAGCTCTGTGCTGTGCTGGTCCCAATCAAAGATAACACCAATAATTCGCTCGTTATGCTCAATAAGTTTGAGCAGATCACTACGGCTCTTAGGATAAACTAGCTGAAAACCTCTGGCGAGCAGAGCATCATTCAACTCTCGTATGGGTTCATCTTTATAGTAAACCCCCATTGGCCCCATGATTGCGATGATATTCATTGATGAATCCTCAAATTGTTCACTCACTATCTATAACAACATGAAAATTCAACACAGGGTACCTTTTACTTTAAAATTATGAGGTTAAACATTATTTTGAGATAAATACCTAATTAACATTTTTGATATTAAAAAATATTATTTGGGTCATTTAAACACGTCCCTCACCAGAAGGGAGGCGATAACATTGCATAATGACTTGATCGTGTTAGCCGAGTGCTTATAAACAAAAAATCCGGTACACAATAAATGTACCGGATTTCATTATCTGACTTAAGTGATCAGCTATGTGGGTTACCTAAGTGCTATGACTCAACAATAACCATAATTCATCAGACGCTGATAACGACGATTTAATAACTCTTCGTTATTCAGAACATCCAGATCACTGAGATCAGCCAGAAGTTGTGCTTTGAGTGAGGCCGCAATCGCTAAATAATCACGATGCGCGCCACCTAAAGGCTCAGGGATCACCGAATCGATCATTTTCAGTTCTTTCAAACGATGCGCTGTAATACCCATGGCTTCTGCGGCTAACGGTGCTTTATCAGCACTTTTCCACAAAATTGAAGCACAGCCTTCTGGTGAGATAACGGAATAAGTGCTGTATTGCAACATATTCACTTTATCGCCAACACCAATTGCCAATGCACCACCAGAACCACCCTCACCAATGACGGTACAAACGATAGGTACATTCAGGCGAGACATCTCACGCAGGTTGCGTGCAATGGCTTCAGATTGACCACGCTCTTCAGCGCCGACACCAGGATAAGCCCCCGGCGTATCAATGAAAGTAATGATTGGGAGCTTAAAGCGCTCAGCCATTTCCATTAGACGCAATGCTTTACGATAACCTTCTGGTGCTGGCATGCCAAAGTTGCGACGAATCTTTTCTTTGGTTTCACGGCCTTTTTGATGACCAATGATCATCACCGGGCGGCCATCCAGACGAGCAATACCACCGACGATAGCTTTATCATCGGCATAGGCGCGATCACCTGCCAGTTCTTCGAAATCGGTAAAGATATTAGCGATATAATCCAGGGTATAAGGGCGACGAGGATGGCGTGCCAATTGGGCAATTTGCCATGCACCGAGATCCGAGAATATCTTCCGCGTCAGCTCGACACTTTTCTCACGTAGACGCTGAACCTCTTCGTCCAGATTAATATCTAATTTTTCGTCTTGACGGCTGACTGCGGTCAGCGAGTCAATTTTCGCTTCCAGCTCTGCAATCGGCTGTTCAAAATCAAGAAAATTCAGACTCATAGCATTCCTATTTTAGTCAAATTCCAGTTCCACCTGCTCATTACCTACCAACGTTCGCAAATCTATCAATAAGCGATCGGTGGGCGTCACGCGCCATGTGGCTCCAAACCGCAGCCGGGCGCGAGCATCTTCCCGTTGGTAATAAAGATGCACTGGGATCGTCCCCGCTCGATGGGGTTCCAACGACTGACGGAGACGGTTCAAAAGCTGGTCATCAATTTGCCTGTCGGTCAGCGATATAGCAAGCCCACGGGCATATTTTTCACGAGCTTCACTGATGTCCATTAACTCACGGGCGGTCATTTTAAGTCCACCACTAAAGTCATCAAAGCTGACCTGTCCAGTGGCTATCAGGATACGGTCTTTTTCCAACAAATGCTGATATTTTTCCAACGCATCGGTGAATAGCATGACCTCAAGACGCCCAGAACGGTCATCTAACGTACAAATGCCAATACGATTTCCGCGTTTTGTCACCATAACCCTTGCAGCGATAACTAATCCCGCAGCCATGGTCATTTTGCCCCGATCCGTCGGGTGCATATCTTTCAAACGCAGCCCACCGGCATAGCGTTCTATTTCCTTCAGATACTGGGTAATTGGGTGGCCAGTCAGGTACAACCCCAGCGTTTCCCGCTCACCATCTAAAACAATCTGCTCCTGCCACGGCGGCACATTAGCATAAGATTGCTCAACCTGCTCAGGTGCATCTGCCAATACACCAAACATATCAACCTGACCAATAGCTTCTGCTTTGGCATGTTGGTCTGCTGCTTTTAATGCTTCACCTAACGAGCTCATTAATGCGGCACGGTGCGGCCCCAAACGGTCAAAGGCACCGGACATAATAAGCTTTTCTAAAATCCGACGATTGAGTTTTTTAGTATCAACTCTGGCACATAAATCAAATAACTCTTTGAAATAGCCGCCCTCTTTACGGGCTTCCAGCATGGCCTCAATCGGCCCTTCGCCAACACCCTTGATGGCGCCGATACCATAAACAATTTCACCTTCATCATTTACATGGAAATGATACAGGCCGCTGTTGATATCAGGAGGCAGAATTTTCAGCCCCATACGCCAGCATTCATCAACCAGCCCAACCACTTTATCGGTGTTGTCCATATCGGCCGTCATTACCGCCGCCATAAACTCAGCCGGGTAATGTGCTTTCAACCACAAAGTTTGGTAAGAGACTAAAGCATAAGCTGCGGAGTGTGACTTGTTAAAACCGTAACCAGCAAATTTCTCTACCAGGTCAAAAATCTTAATCGCCAATTCACCGTCAACACCTTGGCTTTTCGCACCATCTTCAAATACAGAGCGCTGTTTTGCCATCTCTGCCGGGTTCTTCTTACCCATCGCACGCCGCAACATATCCGCGCCGCCGAGTGAATAACCAGACAGAACCTGAGCAATCTGCATAACCTGTTCTTGATACAAGATGATGCCATAAGTTGGCTCAAGCACCGGTTTTAGAGATTCATGCTGCCATTCAATATCAGGATAAGATATCGCTTCACGGCCGTGTTTACGGTCAATAAAGTTATCAACCATCCCCGATTGCAACGGGCCTGGGCGGAACAGCGCCACCAATGCAATCATATCTTCGAAGCAGTCAGGTTTCAGCCGCTTGATAAGGTCTTTCATACCTCTGGATTCAAGCTGGAATACTGCTGTCGTTTCAGAACGTTGCAGCATATCGAAGCTTTTTTTATCATCCAGCGGAATAAACGCAATATCAATCGGCTCTAATCCGGTTTTCGCGCGCCGAGCGTTTATCATTTCTAACGCCCAGTTAATGATAGTAAGTGTTCGCAAACCAAGGAAGTCGAACTTTACCAGCCCGGCATATTCCACATCATTCTTATCGAATTGGGTAACCGGGTTATTGCCTTCCGCGTCGCAGTATAGCGGCGCGAAATCGGTAATTTTTGTTGGCGCGATAACCACCCCACCGGCATGTTTACCGGCGTTACGTGTTACCCCTTCCAACTTGCGCGCCATATCAATTAGCGCCCTGACCTCTTCATCTGCCTCATAGATTTCAGGCAGTTGCGGTTCCGCAGCGAAAGCTTTCTCCAGCGTCATACCGGGATCTAGCGGGACTAATTTCGAAATCCGATCGACAAAACCGTAGGGGTGACCCAAGACACGACCCACGTCGCGGATAACCGCTTTGGCCGCCATAGTCCCAAAGGTAATTATCTGAGAAACCGCATCACGACCATACATATCCGCAACGTGTTCAATCACCAGATCGCGCTTCTCCATGCAAAAGTCGACGTCGAAGTCGGGCATTGATACACGTTCTGGGTTTAGAAAACGTTCAAACAGCAGATCAAATGCCAGCGGATCAAGATCGGTAATCTTCAGTGCGTAAGCAACCAGAGAACCTGCACCAGAACCACGCCCTGGTCCTACCGGCACCCCGTTATCTTTTGACCACTGGATAAATTCCATTACTATCAAGAAGTAGCCCGGGAAGCCCATCTGGTTGATAACTTTTAGTTCTATTTCCAGACGTTCATCATAGGCTGGCCGTTTTTGCGCCCGGATTTCAGAATCAGGGAATAACAGTTCCAGTCGCTCTTCTAAACCTTGTTTAGACTTTTCAACCAGGAAATCTTCGGTGCTCATATCCCCGGTTGGGAATTGCGGTAGGAAATATTCCCCAAGCCGGATAGTCACATTACAACGTTTGGCGATTTCAACACTGTTGGCCAGTGCCTCAGGAATATCCGCGAACAGCTCACACATCTGCTCTTCATCACGCATAAACTGCTGAGGGCTATAATTTTTAGGCCGCTTAGGGTCAACAAGTGTAAAACCGTCGTGAATGGCAACACGAATCTCGTGGGCATCAAAATCTGATTCATCAATAAAACGCACATCATTGGTCGCCACCACGGGCAAACCCCGTTCGGTTGCCAATGCTACAGCGGCATGCAGATAGTTTTCTTCATCCGGCCGACCGGTGCGAATCAATTCTAGATAATAACTGTCAGGGAAATGTTCTTGATAAAATTCAAGACACTGATCAACCTGAGTATGATTACCACGCAGAATAAACTTGCCAACATCCCCCATCCGACCACCGGATAGCAGAATCAGCCCTTCTTTATGTTTAATCAGCCAGTCACGGTCAATGATAGGGCCAGCAGCACCATATCCGCGTTGATAAGCTTCAGATATAAGTAAAGTAAGGTTTTGATAACCTTCATTATTGCGAGCCAGGACAGTCAGGTGAGCTAATTCATCACCCAAGATTTCACTTTGCACATAGAAATCTGCGCCAATGATGGGTTTGACCCCAGCACCATGAGCGCTACCGTAAAATTTTACCAAACCGCACAGGTTAGTAAAATCGGTAATGGCCAGAGCGGGCATGCCTAATGCGGCAGCTCTCTTCACCAAGGGCCCAATCTTGGCTAATCCATCGATCATGGAATAATCGCTGTGAACACGTAGGTGGACAAAACGAGGTTCGGCCATATCCAGACACCAGAAATTAGTAGATTGAATCGTATCCTCAACAACTCATTGCCAAGGAATCATATCCATATGTTATGGATGTTGTTCTATGATTTACACCAGACCCAACACGCGCTTGACTGGGCCAAAACTACGGCGGTGATGCTCAGTTGCCCCAAAAGTTGCCAATTTTTCTAGGTGGATGGCAGTTGGATAACCTTTGTGTTGTGCGAAACCATATTCAGGGAAATGGAGATCTAGCTCAGTCATTTCACGATCACGCGTTACTTTGGCCAGAATTGAAGCGGCACTGATCTCCGCGACTCGACTGTCACCTTTCACTACAGCCAATGACGGCATAGGGAGTTTTGGGCAACGGTTGCCGTCAATCAAGACATAATCGGGAGTAATATGTAGCCCGGCTACCGCTCTTTGCATTGCCAGCATAGTCGCGTGCAAGATATTAAGATGGTCAATCTCTTCAGGTTCAGCGCGCCCAAGGCTCCATGATAAGGCCTTGTCCGTAATTTCGTCATAAAGTGACAAACGACGCTTTTCGCTCAGTTTTTTGGAGTCGGCTAAACCCACTATTGGCCGTTTAGGATCGAGAATAACCGCCGCAGTGACAACCGCTCCCACTAAAGGGCCACGCCCCACTTCATCCACACCCGCAATCAGATTTGCCTGTGGATAAATAAAGATATCTGTCATCGTCCTGCTAACTCCAATACAGCCTGTGCCGCCTGTTCATCCGCACCACAGCGGATGCTCTGATGTAAAATCAGGAAGCGTTCTTTTAAGGCCTCAATCGCCTCACCACCTTGTAATAGCGGCAACAATGCATCGGCTAATTTCTGTGGTTGACACTCTTGTTGCAACAACTCTGTCACGAGCTCTTCGCCAGCCAATAAATTAGGCAATGAGACATAAGGGGTTTTGACCAGCCTTTCGGCTAACCAGAATGTGAAAGGTTTCATGCGATAGCCAACCACCATGGGACATTTGGCCAACATGCATTCTAGTGCAGCAGTACCTGAAGCCAGCAACGTTGCATCGGCAGCAATCATCGCCACACGGGCCTTGCCATCCAATAAATGTACCGGTAGCTCAGGTGCAACCTCAGCTTTAATGCGCTCAAATTGCTCGCGCCGCTTGCTGTTAACAAGAGGGACCAACACGGCTAAATCAGGCAGTTGCTGCTTCAAAATAACCGCTGTGCGCAGAAAATCATCACTGAGCATTTCGACTTCAGAATGGCGACTACCCGGTAGCAATGCCAAACAAGGTGTATTTTCTGCAATGCCTAGCTCTACTTTTGCCGCGAGCTTATCGGGAGTGAGCGGCATGGCATCTGCCATGGTATGGCCGATAAAACGACAGGGAACATTGAAACGATCGTAAAACGCTTTTTCAAAAGGAAGAAAGGCGAGCACCATATCGGTCGCTTTACCAATTTTGAAAACACGCTTTTGTCGCCAGGCCCAAACGGATGGGCTGACATAATGAACAGTTCGGATACCACGCTGTTTCAAACGCCCTTCGAGGGTAATATTGAAATCTGGGGCATCGATACCCACAAACACATCCGGCGAGAGCTCACTAAAGCGTTGAGTCAGCTCTTTTCGGATTTTTAGCAGACGTGGCAGACGTTCTAATACTTCAACAACACCCATCACTGCCAATTCTTCCATCTCGAACCAAGCTTCACATCCTTCAGCTTGCATCAGGGGGCCGGCGACACCAACAAAACGGGCATCAGGAACCTGAGCTTTCAGCGCACGAATCAATCCTGCACCTAAGATGTCGCCAGATGTTTCGCCAGCGACTAAACCGATAGTTAAAGGACGTCCGCCGCTTAACGGACGATCAACAGGTAATGGGTTATTTTGCATAAATCAGCGAATAATGCCGCGAGTCGAGCGAGCAAAGAAATCACTGAATGCTTGGACTGCCGGATGTTGCTCCGCCAATTCGGCAATTTCAGGTTTTACTTCATCCAGTGTCCGACCACTACGATACAATAATTTGTATGCATTACGGATAGCATGGAGTGATTCTTTGTCGAAACCACGGCGCTTCAACCCTTCGATATTGATACCAAATGGTGTCGCATGGTTACCTTGAGCGATGACAAAAGGAGGCACATCTTGAGCAACCCCAGAACAGCCGCCCACCATCACATGCGCACCAATCACGCAAAATTGGTGAACCGCTGTCATACCGCCAATAATGGCAAAATCGTCAATTTCTACATGACCACCCAACGTTGCATTATTCGCAAGAATACAACGATTGCCGATGATACAGTCATGGGCTATGTGGGCGTTGATCATCAGTAAATTATCGCTACCTACTTTCGTTAACCCCCCACCTTGCACTGTGCCACGGTGGATAGAAACGCTTTCACGGATACGGTTACGGTCACCAATCTCAACGCGAGTAGGTTCGCCAGCATATTTCAGATCCTGATTTGCTTCACCAATCGAAGCAAATTGATAAATCTGATTATCACAGCCGATTTTTGTTATTCCATTAACGACGACATGGGATTTCAGTTCCGTGCCAGCGCCGATTTCCACCTGGGATCCGACAAAGCAAAAGGGGCCAATATGAACACCAGCGCCAATAATTGCACCTTCTTCGACGATAGAACTTGGATGGATAACGGCGGTTTTGTCAATCACGTATCAGGACTCCTTAACTTCAGGTTTTGCAACTACTGCTGTTGCTGGTTTGCTACGAGCACACATCATTGTTGCTGTACAAACGATTTCACCATCGACTTTTGCAACACCCGTAAAACGGGTCAGACCACGGCGTTCTTTGACAAACTCAACTTCCATGATCATCTGATCGCCAGGCACTACCGGACGTTTAAAGCGTGCTTCATCAATACCAGCAAAATAATAAAGCTCACCTGGCTCAAGTTTGCCACGGCTCTTAAACGCCAAAATCCCGGTAGCCTGAGCCATCGCTTCTAATATCAGCACGCCAGGGAATATTGGCTTGCCAGGGAAATGGCCTTGGAAAAATGGCTCGTTGAAAGAGACGTTCTTCACTGCACGCAGAAATTTTCCTTCCTCAAAATCGAGGACGCGATCTACCAGCAAAAATGGAAAGCGGTGCGGGAGTAGATCCAAAATCTCTTCAATGTGCAGAGTATGAGTGTCAGTAGTCAAAATACTCTTCCTGTCTAAAACTGATGCTATCAACAACACGGCCTGCACAGCCCCAAAAGGGAGGCGTTAGGCAGGCCGCAAATTAGGAACTCTTTACACTTACTTTTGGCATCAGTTGCCAATAAGTTTGATTATTTGCTCAGAGTTTCGTGCTTAAGTGATTATTCTTTATCGATTTTGCGCTCAATAGCTTTTAAGCGTTTATTAATTCCATCAATATTCATCACTAAAGCAGCTGTTTTACGCCAAACTTTATTGGGTTGTAGCGGAATACCGGAGGAGTATAACCCAGGTTCAGTGATTGGACGCATCACCATTCCCATCCCGGTAATTGTGACTTTGTCACAAATCTCCATATGACCATTGATCACACTGGCACCGCCAATCATACAGTAGCGCCCAACTTTGAGGCTACCAGCCATGATAACACCACCTGCAACTGCGGTATTGTCGCCAATCACAACGTTATGTGCAATCTGACATTGATTATCAATGATGACGCCATTCCCAATAATCGTATTATCCAACGCACCACGGTCAATTGTTGTACAGGCACCAATCTCAACCCGATCGCCAATATGTACAGAACCAAGCTGTGGTATTTTTATCCAGTTACCGCGATCATTTGCATAGCCAAAACCATCTGCACCAATGACCGTACCGGATTGAATCAGGCAGTTTTGCCCAATTACAACTTCATGATAAACGGAAACATTGGCCCACAAACGGCTACCAGCACCAATATGAGTATTCTTACCGATAAAACAGCCAGCACCGATAACCACATTATCGCCCAGCACAACGCCGGACTCTATTACTGCATTTGCACCGACAGAAACGTTCTCTCCCACTATCGCCTGCGGAGAAATCACCGCACTTGGGGCAATATCCTGCGCGGGTTGAGGTGTGGTATCCATTATCTGCGCCATGCGCGCATAGGTTAAATAAGGGTTTTTAACCACCAAGGCCGCAGATTTACAAAAAGGTAAGTCAGCCTCAGTCAATACAACTGCACTTGCATTACAAGTCGCGAGTTGTTCCTGATAACGGCTGTTTGACAAAAACGTGATTTGCGAAGGCTCGGCAGAATGCATAGAAGCGATGCCGGTGATGACGAGATCGCCATCACCGTGCACCTGTGCATCCAACTGCTGGGCTAAATCAGCCAGTCGAATTGAAGGCATGTTTTATTTAACCTGTTTTAGCACATCAGCAGTGATATCTTTTGAAGGATCTGCATATGCCACAGCATTTGCATCAATCACTACATCATAACCACCTTTGCTGGCAACAGATTTAACAGCATCCTGAATACGGCTCAGGATTTTGTTACGCTCTTCCATCTGACGACGGCGATTATCTTGCTCAAAAGCCTGGGCTTTAGTAGAGAAAGTTTCACGCTGTTTCATTACGTCGTTTTCCAGCTTGGTACGATCACTGGCTTTCATGGTAGAACCATCACGTTGCAGTTTCTGCATTTTAGTCTGCAGATCGCGCTCCATTCCTTGCAATTCGGTTGCACGGCCTTTGAATTCATTTTCCAGCTGTTTAGCTACGGTTTCACGCGCAGGTAATTGTTGGAAAATGCTGGAAACGTTGACAATAGCAATTTTGTCTGCGGCTTGAACGCTGGCAGAAGCTGCCAATGCTAAACCAAGACCTGCGGCACACAACCACTTTTTCACTATAAACTCCTTACCATTACCCGTTTGTGTCAGAGACACCTTGAAGTGCACTTAATACAAAATAATACTAAAGACAGCGCCAGCCTAAGCCGACGCCACTTTAGGTTATTCAACTACCAGTGCTGTCTTTAAAATTCAGTACTACTTTGCCAATCAATTACCAAGTTTTACCAATGTTAAACTGGAATTGCTCTGACTTGTCGCCTTCGTAATCTTTAACCGGCTTAGCATATGAGAACACTAAAGGCCCCAATGGCGACATCCATTGTAGTGCTACACCGGCAGAAACACGAATATTGCTGGCTTTACTGTAATCAGGAATACCTGCGGCTCGTGTTTGTGCGGTATTTTCCCAATTGGTATCCCATACGGTACCCGAGTCAATAAAGACAGAAGTACGTACAGAGTTTGAGTATTTCTCGCTAATGAACGGCGTCGGTGTAATCAGTTCTATACTGGCCACCGCCATCGCGTTCCCCCCTACCGCATCGGTAGAGTTATTAACTGTAGCCCCATTATTGGCATAATACGCAGCTTTTGGACCGATGTTATTAGATCGGAAGCCACGAACAGAGCTAGAACCACCTGCATAGAAGTTTTCGTAGAATGGCATTTCTTTTGAACCAATA
The DNA here is from genome assembly GCF_009831415.1 of Yersinia canariae. Taxonomy (NCBI): domain Bacteria; kingdom Pseudomonadati; phylum Pseudomonadota; class Gammaproteobacteria; order Enterobacterales; family Yersiniaceae; genus Yersinia; species Yersinia canariae. The sequence continues at coordinate 3,625,959 of NZ_CP043727.1, forward strand.
CCGCCACCATAACCCAAGCGACCACGGCCCAAGAGCACCCACGAACGATCTTCATCTAATGGCTGGTATGCTGACGTATCGAATGTCACTTTGTAGAACTCATTATCTGAGCCTGGCACAGTCACTTTCGTATTCACCGATGATTTCACACCCGACGTTGGGAAGAAACCACGGTCAAGGTTGTTATATGTCCAACCCAGATTCAGCGTAAAGTCATCAGTAGTAAAGCCTTCGCGGCCAGTATAGCCTGGTCGTTGGCCTACTGAATCCAGATAGCGCCACATCGCGACTTGTGGTTCCATATCAGACAGGTCGTTATGGACATAACCTAAGCCAACACGCAATGAGTTATTTTCATTGATAGGGAAGCCTAAAGTACCGTCAACACCGTAGCTGCTGTTGGTATAACCGGACAGGTCTGCGTTATCAGCTTTAAAATCATTATAGAAGATACGACCGCCCAGACTTACACCATCAACAGTGAAGTAAGGGTCAGTTAAGGTAAATTCAGCATAGGTCTGATAATCATTTTTCGTGCCGTTAATACCGACAGTATTACCGGTACCCAACCAGTTATCTTGCTGCACACCGACCTGGAAGCTCACTCCACTTTCAGTACCGTAACCGATACCAAAGTTCAGACTACCGGTGTTTCGTTCCTTAACTTTATAAGTAACATCAACCTGATCAGCAGTTCCCGGGACTCGTTGAGTTTCAACATCAACAGTCTCGAAATAGCCTAAACGGTTCAAACGTTCTTTACCGGCTTCGACTTGATCATTACCCAGCCACGCACCTTCCATTTGACGCATTTCGCGGCGCAACACTGAGTCTTTACTGGTGTCGTTGCCTTCGAAACGGACATTACGGACATAGAAGCGATTACCCGCGTCTACATTGATATGCAGTTTGACTGTTTTATCAGCATCATTGATTTCCGGCTGAGATACGACACGTGGATAAGCATAACCATAACGGCCCAACATCTTCTTGATGTCTTCTTCCATGCGCGTAACTTTACTGCCGTTAAACAGTTCACCCGGCTCAATCTTCACCAGCTTATCTGCTTCAGATTGATGGCCCGCAAGATTACCGCTCACAACCACGCTGTTAAGCTTGTATTGGTCGCCTTCAGTAATGTTGATAGTGATGTAGATACCTTTTTTATCTGGCGTCAAACTCACTTGGGTTGAATCGATGTTAAATCGGGCATAACCTCGGTCCAAATAGAAGCTGCGCAAGGTTTCAAGGTCACCAGCCAGTTTCTGCTTCTGATATTTACGATCACCAACCACGTTCCACCACGGCACTTCATCACGCAATTGGAAACGTGAGATAAGCTCATCAGTTGTGAAACTGTGGTTACCTACGATGTTGATCTGCTGAATTTTTGCAGATACACCCTCGGTAAAGACCAATTTTAGATCGACGCGATTACGTGGCAATGGCGTAACGACAGCCTTCACTGAAGCGCTGTATTTACCCACACTGTAGTAGAAGTCTTCGAGTCCTTTTTCAATGTTGGATATAGTGGTACGGTCCAAGGCTTCGCCAACCCGGACGCCAGAGGCTTCCAGATTCTGCTTCAGCATGTCATCTTTCACCGCTTTATTACCGGAGAAAGTGATGCTGGCAATCGTTGGGCGTTCTTTGACTTGAACAATCAGCGTATCACCATCGCGCAGGACGCGAACGTCCTCAAAGTTGCCTGTAGCAAACAACGCACGAATAGTTTGACCGATGTCATCATCACTGACGGTATCGCCTACGCGAACCGGCATATTAAGTAACGCCGCACCGACGGCGACCCGTTGCAGGCCTTCGAAATGAATATCTTTCACTACGAACCCGTCTGCACCGTATACGGTGGCGCTGCCAAACAGCAGCGACGCTATGAGCAACTTTTTCATCGCCATCGTTGTTATGCGTTCTTCCTAACCTATCCCCTGCCGTTAAAGACGGGAGAAATCATTGAAAAGTGCAAGCCCCATTAATAACACCAGCAAAATAGAACCGATGCGATAACTGAAGTCTTGTACTCGCTCAGAAACCGGCCCACCTTTCAGCTTTTCTATCGCCAGGAAGAGCAGATGTCCACCATCTAACACCGGTAACGGGAACAAATTGATAATGCCCAAGTTGACACTGATCAGTGCCAAAAACATCAGGTAATACACCAACCCGTACTCAGCTGAAACCCCAGCACCTTGTGCAATAGATATCGGGCCACTCAAGTTATTCAGCTTTACATCACCAGTAATCAGTTTACCCAACATGTTTACCGTCAACCGCATCAACTGCCAGGTTTTATCCCCAGCTTGGTAGAGTGCAGTGAACGGGCCATATTGGCGAATCGTTTTATATTCATCCGGAAGCGGTATAACTTTCGGCACTACGCCCGCAAAACCCTCACTGCGGTTTTCTCCAACCGATTTTGTATCTGGTATCAAGGTTAAAGACAAGGGGGTACCGCCCCTTTCAATATCTAACACCAGCTTTTTACCGGGGTTATCTCGAACTTGTAAAACAAATGTTTGCCAACGATCGAGTAACTGACCATCAACTTTAACTATCCTATCCCCCGCTTGTAAACCCGCCTTTTGTGCCGCTGATCCTGGTTGGACTTCAGCTAAGACTGATTCAATCTGCGGGCCGCGCGGAATTATACCTAGCGCAACCACAGGGTCCTGTTTATCTGGCTCAAACTGCCACTGGCGCAAATCCAGTGTTTTTTGCACCACATTGGCAGAACCAAATGGAGCAACACCGACTTGTGTTTGCTTATCACCAATTTTACCGACTAAAGCCAAACGAACAGAATCCCAGTCAGGCGTTTCGATACCATCTACTGACTTAAGTTCCATTCCTGGAGAAATATTGGCTTGTGCAGCAATGGATTGTGGCGAAATATCACCCACAACAGGACGCACGCTTGGCACACCAATGATAAACACCAGCCAGTAAGCAATAATAGCAAAAAGGAAATTAGCAATAGGACCCGCGCTGACGATTGCCGCACGTTGTAAGACCGTTTTATTGTTAAAAGATTGATGGCGAAACTCTGGCGCAACAGCTTCTACGCGCTCATCCAACATTTTAACATAGCCGCCCAATGGGATAAGGGCGATAACATACTCGGTTCCCTGGCGATCAGTCCGGCGCCATAGCGCTTTACCAAAACCAATCGAGAAGCGCTCGACACGGACACCACAGCGCCGCGCCACCCAAAAGTGGCCGAACTCATGCACTGTAATTAAGATCCCCAGTGCGATAATGAACGCGGCCAGGCTCCAGAGTATGCTCATCATATTCCCTAAACTCCCCGTCATTGACGGATTAAAACACTAACAGCATTAAGCAGGCAAATACCGGCACAGCTGCGGTCAGGCTATCGATACGATCCAGTATCCCACCATGACCAGGAATCAAGTGACCACTGTCTTTGATTCCCGCTTCACGTTTAAACATACTTTCGGTCAAATCGCCGAGTACCGAGGCCAATGCTGCAACCACGGAACAGATTAACAGTTTTTCGGGGATGATATCCAACGGAGCATATCGACCAAACAACCATGATATCAGAGCTGATGTCAGTAAACCGCCAATTAATCCTTCCCATGTTTTACCCGGTGAGACTTTAGGCGCTAATTTATGTTTACCGAACAACTTACCGAACATGTAAGCGCCAGAATCGGCACCCCATACTAACAGCATCACGTACAGCAGCCACCAGGCACCGATATTATGGTCCTGATCATAACCATACTGGCGCAGTGCAACCATCCCCCAGAAGAATGGGACAATAGTTAGAATGCCGAAAATTATACGTAAGAGACGTGAATCGCGCCAGACCACCGCAGACCGAGGGTAAGTCAGCACCAACAGCAATGCTGCGACCCACCACCCCATAGAGAGCCAGAGAGGGACGCTCACTTGTGGAAGATGAACTGAATGCTGGTAGGCCGGAAGGCTAAGCAGCATTGAGACCAGTAAAAAACCACACAGTATGGCTAACCAAATACGCTGAGAACGACTGGCAAACCCGGCTAATTGACCCCACTCCCAAGCCGCAAGCATGCAGACAACAAGAGTGACAATAGCAAAACCAACCGGCGGAAGCAGGAACAGTGCACCAATGACAACCGGAATCAAAATCAAAGCAGTTATGAGACGATACTTCAGCAAAAGTTCCCCCTAGGATGCAGTGGCATCGATAGGTGTAGTTCCCCCGAAGCGACGCTCGCGTTGTGCAAATGCATTCAGCGCACCTTCAAAGACATGTTCATCAAAATCAGGCCAGAGTACATCAGTAAAGTAAAGTTCAGCATAGGCGATTTGCCACAACAAGAAATTACTGATGCGATGTTCACCACCGGTTCTGATCACTAAATCTACCTCAGATTGCTCATGCAGGCAGATATACGAGTTTAGCGATTCTTCACTGATATCTGTGGGTTGCAACTCGCCTCGCCGTACCTGCTCAGCTAAGTGACGCACTCCCTGAATAATATCCCAACGGCCACCATAATTGGCAGCAATGTTAAGTCTCAGACCGTCATTATTCGCTGTTAACTCTTCTGAGCGACGGATCCGTTGTTGTAAACGTTCACTAAATCGACTGATATCACCAATAACAGATAAACGAACATTATGTTTATGCAAGCTTTTTACTTCGCTGTCCAGCGCACGGACAAAAAGTTCCATTAATGCGGTGACTTCTTGAGCAGGGCGATTCCAGTTTTCACTGCTAAAAGCATAAAGCGTGAGCGCATCTAACTGGTGAGTAGCAGCAAAACTAACCGCCCTACGAACCGATTTCACTCCCGCTTTATGACCGAAAACCCTTAATTTACCCTGTTTTTTCGCCCAACGCCCATTGCCATCCATGATGATAGCAACATGGCGTGGAGTCAGGGGGGACAAGTTAGCCCTATCTTCATTTACAGACGACATAATGCAAACTCATTTCCTCAATAAATCAATTGTTCATCCCGAACATTAGGCAGTAAGCGCACAAAAAAAGCCGTGTACCAAGTCACGGCTTCTTAAGTGACAGCCAAAATAGACGGTTTAAATACCTATTGGGCCACTAATCAACAGTCTAGCTGTCCATTACGGTGCAGACTATATCATCTCAGCCTTGCCCTAACAAATTCCCGCGTCAGCCAATGAGGCTTTTAATTCTTCAATTTCGCGATGACTTGAGCTGCCATATCACGGGCTTTACGGTCAATCACCAACACCTCGTCCACACTAGCAGGCTCTGGTAGTGATAACTGATCCACTACAGTACGATTGATAACTGCAATATCAGTGAAACGAATTTTCGAATCCAAAAATGCCATAACAGATATTTCGTTAGCGGCATTCAGTGTTGTTGTTGCCGCTTGCCCTGCATTCGATGCATCAATAGCCAGTTTCAAGCATGGATAACGCTGATAATCCGGTTCGGCAAAAGTCAGTTCGCGTATGTTACAGAAATCCAACGGCGCCACTCCTGAACTCACCCGCAGTGGATATGCCATTGCATGCGCAATAGGTGTGCGCATATCTGGAGTACCCATTTGCGCTAATACGCTGCCATCATGGTAGCGCACCATCGAGTGAATCACAGATTGAGGATGTAAAATAACCTCCACCTGCTCTGCGCTAGCATTAAATAACCACCGCGCCTCAATATACTCTAGCCCTTTATTCATCATTGTCGCTGAATCGACAGAAATTTTACGCCCCATCGACCAATTTGGATGAGCACAAGCTTGGTCCGGAGTAACATCTGCAAATTGGGCTAATGGAGTTTCACGCAGTGGGCCACCAGAGCCAGTTAAAATAATGCGGGAAACACCATTATCACTCAGTGAAGAATAGCCTAATTGAGACTGAACCCGTTCAGGTAAACTCTGAAAAATAGCATTATGTTCGCTGTCGATAGGAAGCAGTTGAGCACGACTGTGCTTCACTTCATCCATAAAAAGCTTGCCACAGGTAATCAGTGACTCTTTGTTGGCCAGCAATACTTGTTTACCGGCGCGAATGGCCGCTAGCGTAGAAGGTAAACCCGCAACACCGACGATAGCCGCCATGACCTGATCAACATCATCTATAGCCGCCAATTCACACGCGGCTTTCTCGCCAGAATAGACTTCAGTTCTTGAACCGTTTTCGGCCAACAGCAAGCGCAATGCTTTAGCTGACGGTTCATCAGACATTGCGGCATAGCGGGGGGAAAACTCGAGACATTGGCGTGCCATCTGCTCAACATTGCGGCCAGCGACCAATGCGGTGATTTTGAATAATTCGGGATTAGCGCGCACAACACCCAGAGTGCTGTTGCCGATGGAGCCGGTAGAACCAAGAATAGTCAGTTGCTTCATGAGAGTGCTCTGAATAACTGTTTTATACCCATCAGACTTCAAGCTGCATGTACGTTGGCTGCTTTCGTTCACCCCAGTCACTTACCTGTGTAAGCTCTTGGGGATTCGCTCAATTGCCGCCTTCCTGCAACTCGAATTATTTTGGGTATTATGATAGGCGCGGCATCAATCTAATAAAATATTGAACCAGCTAAAAACAAAGCGCCACCTAAGCGACGCTCTGCTTGGTGAGTGAAGATTAGAAATCCATCAACTCAGCTTCTTTCGCAGCCAATGCTGCATCAACTTTCTTGATAAAGGCATCAGTCAGCTTTTGCACGTCATCTTGAGAGCGACGGTCTTCATCTTCGCTGATTTCTTTGTCTTTCAACAATGCTTTAACTTTGTCGTTAGCATCGCGGCGCACGTTACGAATTGAAACACGGCCCTGCTCTGCTTCCGCGCGAACAACTTTGATCAAGTCTTTACGACGCTCTTCCGTCAGTGGCGGCAGTGGAACACGGATAACGGTGCCAGCCGAAGACGGGTTCAGACCTAAATCTGAAGACATAATAGCTTTCTCAACTGCTGCACTAAGGCTACGGTCGAAAACAGTCAACGCCAGAGTACGGGAGTCTTCAACAACAACGTTGGCCACCTGACGCAGTGGTGTTGGCGTACCGTAGTACTCAACCTGGATGCCATCAAGGATACTTGGAGAAGCACGGCCGGTACGGATCTTGCTGATATGGTTCTGGAAGGCTTCGACGCATTTTTCCATGCGCACTTCGGTATCTTTTCTAATTTCGTTAATCACGTTGTGAACCCTTGGAAACTGGTTACTTGGCAGGCCATAACATAAGTATAGCCGGTGAATATACAAACCAACAGTTGCTGGCTAACGGGGCAAGCTCAGTATCTTCTCACCCCTGACGATACGGGCAGCCGCTTATTTAGCGATCGATGTGACTTCTTTGGTGATTAAAGTCCCTTCATTCTCACCCATCACTACGCGACGTAAAGCACCAGGTTTATTCATGTTAAAGACGCGAATAGGTAGATTATGGTCACGGGCTAAAGTGAAGGCAGCCAGATCCATCACTTTCAATTCACGCTCTAAAACGTCCTGATAGGTTAACTGTTCGTACAGTGTTGCATCAGGATTTTTCACCGGATCTGCAGAGTAAACCCCATCGACTTTTGTTGCTTTCAACACAACATCGGCTTCAATTTCGATACCGCGCAGACATGCCGCAGAATCCGTAGTGAAGAATGGGTTACCGGTACCCGCAGCAAAAATAACCACGCGGTTGTGGCGCAGCAGGCTGATTGCTTCAGCCCAACTGTAATTATCACACACACCATTAAGTGGAATGGCAGACATCAGGCGGGCGTTCACATAGGCACGGTGCAGTGCATCTCGCATTGCCAGGCCGTTCATTACGGTAGCCAGCATTCCCATGTGGTCGCCCACTACGCGGTTCATTCCAGCTTGTGCTAAACCGGCACCGCGGAATAAGTTACCACCGCCAATGACCACACCGACCTGAATGCCCAATTCGACCAGCTCTTTAACTTCTTGAGCCATGCGATCCAAAACGCTTGCGTCGATACCAAAACCTTCTGCGCCTTGCAGGGCTTCGCCACTAAGCTTAAGCAGGATACGCTGATATACGGGTTTTGCATTGGTTGCCATGGTGTTCTGTCCTAAGCAGCAGTAAAAATATTGGGGACTTGACCGTCATACATTCAGAGCAACAATAAGCGCTAAAAGTCTACGGACTAAATTCTAGATTGGATAAAATGGAACCGCCTGGTGGCGGCCCCATTTTTAGCATTAAGACTGTTTGCTCATTGCTGCAACTTCAGCAGCAAAGTCAGTCTCAACTTTCTCAATGCCTTCGCCCACTTCGAAGCGGATGAAGTTTACAACGTCAGCGTTGTGCTCTTTCAGCAAATCACCAACAGTTTTGCTTGGATCCATAACGAAGTTCTGACCAGTCAGAGAAACTTCGCCGGTGAACTTACGCATACGGCCTTCAACCATCTTCTCAGCAATTTCACGTGGCTTGCCGGATTCGATAGCAATGTCCAACTGGATTTGGTGCTCACGAGCAACAACTTCAGCAGGAACATCTTCTGGCTTAACGTATTCAGGCTTGCTTGCAGCAATGTGCATAGCAATGTGCTTAACCAGCTCTTCATCAGCACCAGTTGCCGCAACCATAACACCGATACGTGCGCCGTGCAGATAAGTACCCAGAACATCGCCTTCCAGAACAGCAACACGACGAATGTTGATGTTTTCACCGATTTTAGCAACCAGGTTAGCGCGTTGTTCTTCGAACTTAGCTTTCAGAGCGTCGATATCAGCGATTTTGTCAGCCAGAGCTGCGTTGATAACTTCTTCGCCGAATGCTTTGAAGCCAGCATCTTTAGCAACGAAGTCAGTTTCGCAGTTCAGTTCCAAAATCACACCAAATTTGTCGTCGGCTGAAACTTTAGCCAGGATGATACCTTCAGCAGCGATACGGCCTGCTTTCTTGGCAGCTTTAGCCTGACCAGATTTACGCATATTGTCGATGGCAAGCTCGATGTCGCCGTTAGCTTCAACCAACGCCTTTTTACATTCCATCATGCCTGCGGCAGTACGTTCACGCAGTTCTTTTACCAAAGCAGCGGTAATAGCAACCATTTCAATTTCCTCGGTTCTCTTGTGAAAACAAGATCTCACATTAGATACGCAAAGGGGGCCTATAAAAGGCCCCCTAACCAACATATTTCAATACCTGGTTAATAAGGGCTCACGACGAGCCTGACTTATTATTCAGCTTCTACGAAGCTTTCTTCCGCTTGAACGGCCAGATCTTGAGAACGACCTTCATTGACAGCAGTAGCAACAGCGCTCAGGTACAGTTTAACTGCACGGATTGCGTCATCGTTACCTGGGATGATGAAGTCAACGCCATCTGGATCGGAGTTAGTATCAACGATAGAGAATACCGGGATACCCAGGTTGTTAGCTTCTTTGATAGCGATGTGTTCGTGATCAGCATCAACAACGAACAGTGCGTCTGGTAAGCCGCCCATGTCTTTGATACCGCCCAGGCTGTTTTCCAGCTTGTTCAGTTCACGAGTACGCATCAGCGCTTCTTTTTTGGTCAGCTTGTCAAAGGTGCCGTCTTGAGACTGGATTTCCAAATCTTTCAAACGTTTGATGGACTGACGAACAGTTTTCCAGTTAGTCAGCATCCCGCCCAACCAGCGATGGTTCACGAAGAACTGGTCGCAGTTGTTGGCAGCGTCTTTTACCGCTTCGCTTGCTGCGCGTTTAGTACCAACGAACAAGATCTTACCTTTACGAGAAGAGATCTTTTTCAATTCAGCCAGAGCTTCGTTGAACAGTGGTACGGTCTTTTCCAGGTTGATGATGTGAACTTTGTTACGTGCGCCGAAGATGAAAGGCTTCATTTTCGGGTTCCAGTAACGGGTCTGGTGACCGAAGTGAACACCGGCCTGGAGCATGTCGCGCATGGAAACAGTTGCCATGATTAAAACCTCTATAGTATCAGTTGGGGTTATGCCTCCACGTGTCCCATAACGCCGACCCCATAAGTAATTGATAATAACCAAAAACTTTAGGGCACCCCGGCGTATGTGTCGACACGTGTGTGTTATTTACACATATGAGTGCGATTGGTATTGCTCGACTAAACAACGCTTTCTTACCAGGACATGTCCAAGAAGAGAGTGCGGTTCGCCGGCGCGCTTTATACCATAAACAGCCACAACACACCAACTTTTGTTGCATTTAGTGTCGTCACTGCAAACGAAAGTTTGGCAGCAAATTACAGGGCTGGTACCATTAGTGCAGATTTTTTATTAATCGATATTTACCTGCTCATTTCGACCTCTATGCCTCAGTTAAGGGCATAATTAATTAATGGCGGCTGAAACTCACAGCCCCTACGGACACTTTTGCATGGCAATCTCAATCAAAACACCTGAAGATATTCAAAAAATGCGCGTTGCTGGCCGCTTGGCTGCTGAAGTGCTGGAAATCATTGAACCTCACGTAAAACCTGGCGTCACCACCGGCGAGCTTGACCGAATTTGTCACGACCATATCACCAATCACCAGCAAGCTATCTCAGCGTGTCTCGGCTACCACGGTTTTCCAAAATCCGTTTGTATCTCGGTCAATGAAGTTATTTGTCACGGTATTCCGAGTGATGAGAAAGTGCTGAAAGATGGTGATATCGTGAATATCGACGTCACCGTGATTAAAGACGGCTTCCATGGCGATACGTCAAAAATGTTTATTGTCGGTAAGCCCACTATCCTTGGTGAGCGCTTGTGCCGAGTGACACAAGAAAGCCTGTATCTGGCCATCAAAATGGTTAAACCGGGCATCCGTCTGCGCACCTTGGGCAAAGAGATCCAGAAATTTGTAGAAGCAGAAAACTTCTCGGTAGTGCGTGAATATTGTGGTCACGGTATTGGTGAGGGTTTCCATGAAGAGCCGCAGGTTCTGCACTATGATGCTGATGACGGTGGTGTCGTGCTGCAAGCAGGAATGGCATTCACTATTGAACCGATGGTCAATGCTGGCGATTACCGCATCCGCACCATGAAAGACGGTTGGACAGTAAAAACTAAAGATCGCAGCTTGTCGGCGCAGTACGAGCATACTATTGTGGTAACTGATAACGGCTGCGAAATAATGACGTTGCGCAAGGATGACACTATCCCCAACATCATAACGCACGAGTAGTAATGACAAGCCGGCAGCCGCCGGCTTTTTTATGGGCTGCACTTTTTAGCAGGTCGACATTCATCAGGTAAACATATGGCTGACAATCACACCGAGCACTCTGTATCCCCCGCGGTAACGAAGGTCATTCCTGAGCAGCCCGCATCACCGGCTACCTACCTTGATAGTGAGCTTAATTGCCCAGAACTCAAACAACGATTGGAAACTTTCCAGTCCTGGTTGGCTGATGCATTCAATGCCGGAATCAGTGCGGAGACATTAATTGCTGCGCGCAGTGATTACATCGACCGTCTCTTACGGCGATTGTGGACATTCTATGGCTTTGATGATGTGGCAGAAACCGCGCTAGTTGCCGTCGGCGGTTATGGTCGTGGCGAGCTGCATCCGCTTTCAGATATTGATGTTCTGATTCTGTCCAAACAGCGGCTAAATGACGAGCATGCACAGCGAGTCGGCCAGTTGATCACATTATTATGGGATTTGAAGCTGGAAGTCGGTCATAGCGTACGAACGCTGGAAGAGTGTTTGCTGGAGGGGCTGGCCGACCTTACCGTTGCTACTAATATGATTGAATCTCGCCTCATTTGTGGCGATGTAGCCCTGTTTCTACAGATGCAAAAACACATTTTCAGCGAAAATTTCTGGCCATCCCCGAAGTTTTTCCATGCCAAAGTAGTTGAGCAACAAGAGCGGCATAAGCGCTACCACGGCACCAGCTATAATCTGGAACCGGACATCAAAAGCAGCCCCGGTGGATTAAGAGATATTCATACCTTACAGTGGGTTGCTCGCCGCCATTTTGGAGCCACCTCCTTAAGTGAGATGGTTGATTTTGGCTTTCTAACGAAAGCAGAGCGCAATGAACTGATTGAAAGCCAAAGTTTTTTGTGGCGCATCCGTTTTGCATTGCATTTAGTCCTAACCCGCTACGATAACCGTCTCCTATTTGACCGCCAACTGAGCGTTGCTCAGCTTTTGCAATATCAGGGCGAAGGTAATGAGCCGGTCGAACGCATGATGAAAGATTTTTATCGTATGACTCGACGGGTTAGCGAACTGAACAACATGCTGTTGCAGCTATTTGATGAAGCCATATTGGCGCTGGATGCCAATGAGAAACCACGGCCGCTGGATGATGAATTTCAGTTGCGTGGCGATTTAATCGATCTTCGTGATGAAAATCTCTTTGTTGAGAAACCTGAAGCCATTATGCGCATGTTTTATCTTATGGTGCGCAATCAGGACATCAAAGGCATTTACTCCACCACCGTGCGCCGCTTGCGCCATGCCCGCCGGCATCTGAAGCAGCCATTATGTAATATCCCTGAAGCACGCAAACTGTTTATGGCCATTTTACGCCACCCTGGTGCGGTTTCCCGAGCCTTGTTACCCATGCATCGCCACAGTGTTCTGTGGGCCTACATGCCGCAATGGGGCAGTATTGTCGGGCAAATGCAGTTTGACTTATTTCATGCCTATACCGTCGATGAGCACACTATCCGAGTGTTACTTAAACTCGAAAGTTTTGCCGATGAAACCACCCGCCCTCGCCATCCCCTTTGTGTTGAACTTTATCCGCGTTTACCTCAGCCTGAATTATTGCTGCTCGCGGCACTGTTCCACGATATCGCCAAAGGTCGGGGGGGTGACCATTCAATATTGGGCGCTCACGATGTGCTGGAATTTGCCGAGCAGCATGGATTGAACTCCCGCGAAGCTCAACTTGTTGCCTGGTTAGTCCGTTGCCATTTATTGATGTCAGTAACAGCTCAGCGTCGAGATATTCAAGACCCAGCGGTGATTCAACAATTTTCCGCAGAAGTGCAAAGTGAAACCCGCTTACGTTATTTGGTCAGCCTGACAGTCGCGGATATTTGTGCCACCAATGAGAATTTGTGGAACAGTTGGAAGCAAAGCCTATTGCGCGAACTTTATTTCGCCACAGAGAAACAGCTTCGCCGTGGTATGCAAAACAGCCCAGACTTACGCGAACGCGTTCGTCATCATCGGCTACAAGCGCTGGCATTATTGCGCATGGATAATATTGATGAAGAAGCGCTGCACCGCATCTGGAGCCGTTGTCGAGCAGATTACTTCCTGCGCCACTCGCCTAATCAATTGGCTTGGCATGCCCGGCATTTACTGGAACACGACTCAACAAAACCATTAGTGCTGGTTAGCCGTCAGGCAACGCGAGGGGGAACAGAAATCTTTATTTGGTGCCCTGACCGCCCATCCTTATTTGCCGCCGTTGTGGGCGAGTTGGATCGTCGAAACCTGAGTGTCCATGACGCACAGATTTTTACTAATCGAGATGGTATGGCGATGGATACTTTTATCGTGTTGGAGCCTGATGGCAGCCCATTGGCACAAGATAGGCACCCGATAATCATCCATGCGTTGCAGCAAGCGATGACCCGACAAAACTATCAACACCCACGAGTAAGACGCTTATCGCCCAAATTACGCCATTTCAGCGTACCCACTGAAACCAATTTCTTGCCAACACATAACGAACGCCGGACTTATCTGGAGCTCATTGCGCTGGACCAACCGGGCCTACTGGCACGCGTCGGTGATATTTTTGCAGATTTAGGGTTATCACTGCATAGTGCGCGAATCACCACGATCGGCGAACGGGTAGAGGATTTATTTGTATTAGCAGACAAAGATCGCCGTGCTTTAAGCATTGAAACTCGTCGTGAATTAGCACAACGGTTGACAGATACCCTCAATCCGAACGATAAACTGTGATACAAATACCTTTTTAGCGATTTATTTTCTTACAATCGACTACCCAACATCATTGGCGTTGTTGCTCACACCGCAGCAACGTCAATAGAAGGGTAAAACATCAGGAAAGAGAACAGGATGCAGCAACTACAGAACGTTATTGAAACCGCTTTCGAACGCCGTGCAGATATCACTCCGGCAAATGTCGACACCGTAACGCGCGAAGCGATTAATCATGTGATTGATCTGCTGGATACCGGCGCACTGCGTGTTGCAGAAAAGATTGACGGTCAGTGGGTCACTCATCAGTGGCTGAAAAAAGCCGTGCTGCTGTCTTTCCGCATCAATGACAATCAAGTCATGGAAGGCGCAGAAACGCGTTATTACGATAAAGTCCCGATGAAATTTGCAGGCTATGATGAAGCCCGTTTCCAACGTGAAGGGTTCCGTGTTGTGCCACCAGCAACTGTGCGCAAAGGCGCATTTATTGCACGTAATACCGTACTGATGCCTTCCTATGTCAATATCGGTGCTTTTGTTGATGAAGGCACCATGGTCGACACATGGGCAACGGTTGGTTCTTGCGCACAAATCGGTAAGAATGTTCACCTGTCTGGTGGCGTTGGCATTGGCGGCGTATTGGAACCCCTGCAAGCTAACCCAACCATTATCGAAGACAACTGTTTTGTCGGCGCACGTTCAGAAGTGGTTGAAGGGGTTATCGTTGAGGAAGGCTCGGTTATTTCTATGGGCGTATTCATCGGTCAAAGCACCCGTATTTATGACCGCGAAACCGGCGAAATCCATTATGGTCGTGTTCCTGCGGGTTCTGTCGTTGTTTCTGGCAATCTGCCATCGAAAGACGGTAGTTATAGCTTGTACTGCGCGGTTATCGTGAAAAAAGTGGATGCCAAGACCCGTGGGAAAGTCGGTATTAATGAGTTATTGCGCACCATCGACTAAGATTGAAGATAGCGGGCTAATCCCCGCTATTTTTTTGCCTTGTGAGTTAGTCACATTTTTTGGCGAAAATTACCGTCATAATCATAATCTGTGGAATATAAAACTAAAAGGTGGCGCTATGTATGACAATCTGAAAAGCTTAGGAATCACACAACCAGAAGATGTCGATCGCTATAGCCTGCGTCAGGAGGCCAATAACGACATTCTGAAAATTTACTTCCGCAAAGATAAAGGTGAATTTTTTGCCAAGAGTGTGAAGTTCAAATACCCACGCCAACGCAAAACTGTGGTTGCTGATAATGCGGGTCATGGTTATAAAGAAATCAATGAAATCAATCCGAATCTACGTTATGTCATTGATGAGCTTGATCAACTGTGCAAACGCGATCAGATTGAAGTTGATTTGAAGCGGAAGATTCTGGATGATTTACGTCATTTAGAAAGCGTTGTAGCCAATAAGATTGCTGAAATTGAATCTGACCTGGAAAAATTAACCAACGGCCGCTAAATCTGATTTTTGGTATCCTTGGCGTTATTGGCGTTGCAGGTGAGTAAACATCGCTCCCACCTGCAACTTCAAGAATAAAGGGGATATCACCTAATTAATTCGCGTTGAATTATGATAGGAATTTTACTGAAGCAAGCGGCCCCACTGCTCCACCCAAGAGGCAGAAACCACCTCAGGCTCAGGGTGTTCAATAGCATCAATTTCTAGCCTTTCGCCAATTCTCGTCGCCCCCTGCTCTTGCAACAATTCATCAAATGCGCGCCCGGCACCACAGAAATTATCATAACTGCTGTCACCCAACGCAATGACGCCATAGCGCAACTCTGGCTGGAACCCAACCTGATCACGCACCGCAACAAAGAGCGAAGCAATACTGTCCGGGAAATCACCCTGCCCGGTTGTCGAGGTGACCACCAGCGCATAATGCTGGCGATAATACTGCCAGGCCTCTAAGGACCCCTCATCGAACACTTTGACCTCGTGCCCTTGCTCTTTCAGTATGTTCTCGGCTTCTTCTGCAACTAACAATGCATTACCGTAAACTGTGCCGACAAAAATCCCGACCTGAGCCATAAAAATCATGTCCTTTTAACGAGAAAAATTACGCACCATCCTGACCCGCTATAGCCGGAAACTCAACCCTTTCAAGATTAGGGACAATGCCCAACCAACCAAAATGTGACATCAGCTGTTGCCAGGATTCATCCCAACGTGCAGTCAAGCTAAGGGGTTCTCCCGTCACAGGATGAGTAAGATGCAGATGGCTGGCATGAAGCATCAGCCGTGAGCAATCAAAATGCTCTGCAACCCCACGATTCTGACGCAGATCTCCGTGGGCGCTGTCACCAATAATCGGGTGGCGGATATGCGCCATATGCCGACGAAGCTGGTGCTTACGGCCTGTTTCTGGCTTGAGTTCCATTAAACTAAAACGCGCAGTGTCATAACGCCCAATAGCAATTGGCACTTCCACTTGAGCCAGGGCCTGATAATGAGTAACTGAAGGCTGAGGCGCTTTATCTGGCCGAGAAAATTTATCCGCAATTTTGTCTAGCTCTTCAGTCATTTCGTAATCAATAGTGCCACCTTCCAGCACATATCCACGAACG
This sequence comes from Yersinia canariae, assembly GCF_009831415.1. NCBI lineage: Bacteria > Pseudomonadati > Pseudomonadota > Gammaproteobacteria > Enterobacterales > Yersiniaceae > Yersinia > Yersinia canariae. The sequence continues at coordinate 3,642,399 of NZ_CP043727.1, forward strand.
ACAGCATGATACGTTTTTTGAATTTGATGCTGCTCGAATTGCAAAGACAGGGCCCGAGCCACATCACTGGAGAGCGCCATGAGCAACACACCAGATGTCGGGCGATCGAGGCGATGAACGGTATAGACATGCTTACCAATTTGGTCGCGTACCGTTTGCATCACAAATACAGTTTCGTTGCTATCTAACCAACTGCGATGAACAAGCCAGCCAGCCGGTTTATTGACCGCAACTATATGTTCGTCTTGATAGAGTATTTCCAGCATTAGTTATTTTCTTTATTTAGCAGGTCATCTAAACGCTGTAATTCTACCAGCAATACGGTGCAATCTGGCCGACCTTCACCACTGAGCGCCTCTTCAAAATAGGGAGTAATAGCGAAACGAGTGGGAAGCGGCCCTTTCGATTCCAGCAATGCATACATCCGAGGAATAAGTACCCATTGCAACCACTGTTCAGCCTCCATGGTATCAATGCTGAAAGGCTCATTACTTTCAAAAGCCTCAATTTGTGGCGAAACTGTTTGCCAGAGATCAATAGCCCGCATAGCAAGCTCGATATTCTGTAGGCTCTGGCGCACCTGATTTTCTGTATTCATGATTATGCTCTCAACCAAAAAACAACCATTCACCGGGCCGGTTCAACGGCGGCCAAGCATACCATTGAAGAAGAATATACCCAAACTCACACCCTGGATAACAGCGGCAAATTGAGCACAATACAGATAAAAAAAGGGGTACTGTTTTACCAGTACCCCTCTATTCGTTTTATAGCAATCCAGCTAAAAGTGATGCTCCCTGCTCAATCCTTGAAAACTTTTCCGTGCGGTTATCCTAACCAGCAATCCATCGCGTTGTCCTACACCATCCTGATGCCAATCCTGAAGTTATCCTAACCCACCAATCATCCTGGACTGGCTCTCAATCTCCATCCTGGAGGTGTCCTTTGTTTCATCCTGAAACATCCCTTCACTCATCCTAAGCAGTCCCTGTGTTCTTCATCCTGAAGTGGCACCATCCTGATACCGTCCTTCTCCACCAGATCCTATCCGGCGAGTAAAGGATCGCTTAATCGACAAAGAGAGACAAGGTACTGTAAGGCGAATGAGGGGGATGCTTTTATATATAAAAAAATGAATGTTTATAACAAAATGATTTTATTGAAGATAAATCTAACACAATAATTTCACATAAAAGGAATAGAAGTGATGTCTCACAGCCCGTGTGCGAGATCTCTCACACGGGCTGTGTTGGAATAGACAATAACTATTTCTTTATTCAGAAAATACTGGGCGCAATGCATCCAGAAAATGAGTAAGAGTCGATGCCAGTAATGTCCGTTTTCCGCTACCAAACTCTTCTAATACAACATTGCCACTGACATTACACAGCGAGGCCATGGTCATTTCGGAGTCTGTTGTCGCCAAAAACAGAGTCGGTGAGAGTTTCAGCCTTTTCTGGGTCACCAGATGACCAATGAGATTTTCCTGTAACCGGATAAAATCATCTTCACTCCAGACTTGCAGCAAGGTAAAGCGGTGATCACCTAAATCAGCTTTCATATCTCCGGCATATTGCTGGGTATAAAACTCATGAATATCTGGATGAAGCTGAATCTCCAATGCCCGTTCGATATTGGCAAGATTGGCGTCCGCGACAAAAGGCTGTGGCAACCAAAATACCTGACTATCCTGCGTTTCTATCGTACAAGGAGAAGGAACGCCATACAGCTCCTCACTGGCAGGCGGGCAACCGGTTTGCTGTTGCCATAAATCAATGTAGCGTTGAGTAAAACTCTTAAGTGCCGTTGAAACGTTTTGGTCCATTCTTTTTCTCTGCATCGCGGCGGCTTACGTGTACCAAGGTGAATATCGCCCTCACCTAGAAATACAGTTAAACGCGGCATTAATTGATAAACTATAGCTATTGTACCTTTCTCTTATCATGGGAACAGCATGTCTTCATATCAAGACCACCAAGCTCTGGCGCAACTGACGCTGGGCAAACCTACTGCGTATCGCGACCACTATGATGTAACCTTATTGCAGGCGGTACCACGGAGTATGAACCGCGAGCCTCTCGGGTTATATCCCGATAACCTGCCCTTTCATGGTGCGGACATCTGGACATTATATGAGCTTTCCTGGCTAAACAGCCATGGCTTGCCGCAGGTTGCCGTAGGCGAAATAAGCCTAAACTCCAATAGTATTAATCTCATTGAATCAAAGAGTTTTAAGCTTTACCTCAACAGCTTCAACCAAACTGCATTTACTAACTGGGAGAGTGTACGAACCACTTTGCAACAGGATTTATCCGCCTGTGCTCAAGGGGATGTCAGTGTCACGCTATACCGATTGGACGAATTGACACATCAACCCATTGCCAATTTCTCGGGGGAGTGTCTGGATGAACAAGATATCTGTATTGATAGCTATGAGTTCAGTGCCGACTACCTGCAAGGCGCTACAGGTAAAAATCACGTCGAAGAGAGTCTGGTTAGCCACTTACTTAAATCCAACTGTCTAATAACCCACCAACCCGATTGGGGCTCCGTCCAAATCAGCTACAGTGGCCCACAGATTAGCCGCGAAGCCTTACTGCGCTATCTGGTCTCTTTCCGCCATCATAATGAATTTCACGAGCAGTGTGTCGAACGTATTTTCAATGACATCATGCACTTCTGTCAGCCGGAAACACTGTCAGTTTATGCGCGCTATACCCGCCGTGGGGGGCTGGATATCAATCCATGGCGTTCTAACACTGATTTTGTGCCATCAACTGGCCGTCTGGCACGACAATAAATGCGGGCATATGCGCAACTTTATCACCAGTGGCGCGTTAGTATTGGCAAAAAGTAAGCGACGACGTTAAGGTTAATTATAGGTTTCTTATGCTATTTTCAGTATAAAAATCAGTAATAGATACTTAGTGGCCTCTCTGATATTCCACGGAAAAACAGAAAGCAGCACTCTGATACACGGGCACTACCACCCCTAGGGGTGTAAAGGAGTAACTTTGATTACACATGTCAGCCCACTCGGCTCAATGGATCTGTTATCACAGCTAGAAGTGGATATGCTCAAACGTACAGCCAGCAGTGACCTGTACCGTTTATTCCGTAATTGCTCATTGGCTGTTCTCAACTCAGGTAGCCTGACCGATAACAGCAAAGAGCTTTTATCTCGCTATGAAACCTTTGATATCAATGTGCTTCGCCGCGAGCGCGGTGTAAAACTCGAACTGGTGAATCCACCAGAGCATGCTTTTGTTGATGGTAAAATTATTCGCTCTTTGCAAGCAAACCTGTTTGCAGTCTTGCGTGACATTCTGTTTGTGAATGGTCAAATCGTAAACGCCGGGCGTTTCCAACATCTGAATATAGAAAGTTCCAGCCATTTGACCAATTTGGTCTTTTCAATTTTGCGTAATGCTCGCGCCCTACATCTTGATGAAGATCCAAATATGATTGTGTGCTGGGGCGGCCATTCAATCAATGAAACCGAATACTTATATGCCCGTAAAGTTGGCAGCCAATTGGGTTTACGTGAATTGAATATCTGCACCGGTTGTGGGCCGGGAGCCATGGAAGCGCCGATGAAAGGTGCCGCAGTGGGTCATGCCCAACAACGCTACAGACAAGGCCGCTTTATTGGTATGACCGAGCCGTCAATTATTGCAGCAGAGCCACCAAACCCGTTAGTCAATGAGCTGATTATCATGCCAGACATTGAAAAGCGGCTGGAAGCCTTCGTCCGTATCGCCCATGGCATCATTATTTTCCCTGGCGGCGTGGGGACGGCAGAAGAGTTACTCTACTTGTTAGGTATTCTGATGAACCCGCATAACAGTGAGCAGGTTTTACCCCTGATCCTGACGGGCCCTAAAGAGAGCGCAGATTACTTCAGAGTCGTGGACGAGTTCATCATGAACACTCTCGGTGATGAAGCGCGTAAATATTACCAGATAATTATTGATGACCCGGATGAAGTCGCCCGTCAGATGAAGAAAGCGATGCCATTGGTGAAAGAGAATCGCCGTAATACTGGTGATGCTTATAGCTTCAACTGGTCTATTCGTATTGAGCCTGATTTGCAGCATCCTTTCGAACCGACCCATGAGAATATGGCCAATCTGGACTTGTCCCATAATCAAGCACCAGAGAAACTGGCCGCTGCATTGCGTCGTGCTTTCTCTGGTATTGTGGCAGGAAATGTCAAAGAGGTGGGGATCCAGGCAATTGAAGCTCACGGGCCATTCAAATTGCACGGTGATCCATTACTGATGAAGCATATGGACCTGTTGTTACAGGGTTTTATCGCTCAATCCCGGATGAAGTTACCGGGCAGTGCTTATACACCTTGCTATGAAATCTGTAGTTAAAGAATAAATAATTGTCACTTGTCGCGCTGGTGCTAACTTCTGGCCAACGCGACCTGACAATTGTTTGAGCACCGCCAGGTTCGCTCTTTATAGCAAAAAAGGGGCGATAAAATAGCCCTTATGGGATAGGTTCTAAAACAGTCCATGCAAATCCACCTTCTTATCGTTGATGCCCTTAATCTGATTCGTCGCATTCACGCAGTGCAAGGTTCACCTTGTGTTAATGCTTGTCAGCATGGGTTACAACAGCTTATTTCACATAGTCAGCCAACACATGCAGTCGCCGTTTTTGATGAAGATGACCGCTCAGATAGCTGGCGTCATCAATGTCTGCCCGACTATAAAGCGGGCCGCTCACCGATGCCCGATAATCTGCAACAAGAAATGGCGCTTATCCGTGAAGCATTCCATTCATTGGGGGTGAGTTGCTGGAGTTCACCAGGCAATGAAGCTGATGATCTTGCGGCTACGTTGGCAATAAAAATTGGTGGGGCGGGGCATCAGGTCACCATTGTTTCAACCGACAAAGGTTATTGCCAACTGTTAGCACCGAATGTACAGATTCGTGATTACTTCCAAAAACGCTGGTTGGACATGCCGTTCGTAAAGCAAGAATTTGGCGTGTTACCGCATCAATTACCTGACTACTGGGGGCTTGCCGGCATCAGCAGCAGTAAAATTCCAGGTGTCGCGGGTATTGGCGCAAAAACCGCTGCGCTGTTACTGCAACAAGCCAGCAGCTTGGAAGAACTCTATCAGAATCTAGATTCAGTACCGGAGAAGTGGCGCAAAAAGTTGCAACAACATCAGGAAGTGGCCTTTATTTGCAAAAAAATAGCAACGCTGAAAACTGATTTGCAATTAACTGGCAATTTGCAGCAACTACGTTTAAGTCAATGACAGCAGTATAAAAAACTAAGGGGCCCATCGGCCCCTTGCGTATATATCACCAAATATTAAAAACGCTCATCACGGCGGCCGGGTACACCAGACCAAATACGCCGTACATGCACAGTGACTTCTTCACGGTCATGGTAAAGCTGCTTGGCCTGAATGTGGGCATTGATACCATTCTCTTTTAGCTGCTCATTAATCATTTCCAGATTCTCCGAAACAACTTCAAAACGTTTTTTCATTGGCAACTTCAGGTTGAAAATCGCCTCACGGCACCAACCATTGACCAACCATTTGATAATAAGTTGGGTGACTTTAGCCGGTTTTTCTACCATATCGCACACCAGCCAATAAATATTACTGCGCGTTGGCTCATATTTAAAACCGTCCACACGATGATGCGTAACCTGCCCTGTATCCATCAAGCTTTGCGCCATCAAGCCGTTATCAACGGCCTGAATCATCATACTGCGTTGCACTAATTGATAAGTCCAACCGCCGGGGCAAGCGCCTAAATCAACAGCATGCATACCACTGGCTAAACGTTCTTCCCATTCATCCGCCGGGATAAACACATGGAAAGCTTCTTCCAGTTTTAAAGTCGAGCGGCTTGGCGCATCAGATGGGAACTTAAGACGCGGGATCCCCATATAGAACGGGGAGTTATTGTTGCTGTAAGAATAACCCACATAACAGCAGCCCGATGCAATAAAGAACACATGCACCACTGGCCGGTGTGCGTTCTCACGAGCAGACAGAATTTTTTGTTCACGCATTGCGCTACGCAGCGGCACTGTTAACTTACGGCAAAACTTAAGTAACTCTTTGCTTTCATTGGTATCAGCAACTTCAACCCGCAGCTCACCGGCTTTTTCGACAACACCAACTAACATGCCAACAATAGGAGAGACGCGATCTTCCGGTGGTAAATCCTTCAATAACTCACCCACAACCATCATCTGGCGAGCAAAAATCAATTCACGGAATGGCACTTCACGAATTAAACGGTCCGCATCTTCCAACTGATAACACTCAAACAGCACATAACCACTGTTTTCTTTCACCCGCGCAAAACCAAAGATTTCAAGCTGTGCTGCTTTGGCGGTAATTTCCGCCGCACACTCTTTTTCAAAGCCAGAGCGGCAATATAAAGCAATTTTATTATTCATGGCGTTCTGCCCTTTTTCTTAGACGCAGCGCGCCAATCAACATCAAAACCCATCCCGCCAGAAAACATACTCCGCCCACTGGCGTGATATATACCCACAATTTCAGGTGTGATAGAGCCAGACAGTATAAACTGCCACTAAAGAGTAGTGTTCCAAGCGCTAACAAGGCCCCACTCCAGTAAAACCAAATACTTATCTGCCGTTGCATTGCAACAGCAAGTGCCAGAATTGCCAATGTATGGAACCCCTGATACTCAAGCCCGGTACGAATCCAAGCCATTTCATTCGGCCCTAAAGAGGCGCTCAATACGTGCGCCCCAAAGGCGCCAAAAGCAACATAGAAAAAACCGCTCAGGGCGGCAAATATCAGCATTAAACGACCATTCATCGCCATTAACCTTAAATTAATATCGCCTGGTAATAATTAAAATTAGTTGTCGTAGCGAAAGCGTAGCTTTTCCTGCTCACTAGCGGCTCTTGCCAGTATCCACTGACGAAAGGCGGCTATTTTACCCAGTTCTGCCTGACTGTCATGACAAACCAGATAAAAAGCATTTTTACTGACCAGCACGTCATTAAACGGGCACACCAATCGCCCCGCTTCAATCTCAGATTGAGCCATAACGTTATTCACCAACGCAATACCTTGCCCATGAACAGCGGCCTGAACCACCATCGCACTGTGGCTAAATATCGGGCCTTGCTGCACATTAATCTGTGGCACACCCAATTGGCGGGTGTATGCCATCCAATCTCGGCGGGAAGTATCATGCAACAGGGTGTGATTAGCCAGATCTGCCGGTACTTTTAATCCATTCTCGCCCATTAACAGGCTGGGAGCGCAGACAGGGAGCAAAAATTCGGCATACAGGCGCTCAGTCCGCAAACCGGTCCAATTTCCGCGACCATAAAATATCGCCACATCTACATCATCGGCAAGTTTATCCTCTTCCCGGTCTACCGCCTGAATCCTGACATCAATGCCCGGATAAGCAGCATTAAATCCAGAGAGACGGGGAACCAACCATTGAATAGCAAAACTGGGGGGAAGGCTGACAGTCAGAGCGCCTTTCGCACTGCGGGCTTGCAGCTTGCGAGTCGCTTCATTGATAGAGGTAAAAATCTCTTTGATGTCGAGGTAATAACTCTGACCTTCTTCGGTCAGCAGCAAAGAACGATTACGACGGCGGAACAGTTTTAGTCCGAGAAAATCCTCCAGTGACTTTATCTGGTGGCTAACAGCAGCTTGTGTGACAAACAATTCATCAGCGGCTTTAGTAAAACTCAGGTGGCGTGCGGCCGCATCAAAGACCCGCAAGGCATTCAGTGGTGGTAATCGTTTTGACATGAATTGGATACTTTTTTATAACGGCTCACTTTCAAGTGAAACCCTTTGTTTACTTATTAGTTTTTATAATCCGAGACATTATAAATTGTCCGTTGATGATGCGCCAGCAAATACCTATAGTGACGGCACTTCCCAAGCCGGAACGAAAAGTAGGTTTAGTATCCAGGTACTGAAATGCTTTTGGCTTTGTGGTTGTGATGTTGTGTTTGCAAATGGTCTGGTGTACCAGACATAGTAGCTAAGCTACTGTTTTTTTTTCACTTCCTGTACATTTACCCTGTCTGTCCATAGTGATTTTATGCAGCACCGCTATTTTTGCGGTGCTTTTTTTTACCCTATTTTCAGAGCTTAAATGTAAGCACCACTTTGTATTGCACAGAGTTAAGCTTAAATTTAAGTTGTTGCAGAGGGTTTCTAAGCCGGATCAGGCTTCTTTTTCAGAACAACTTCGCGGCTTAACTACTTGCCCTCAGCCATTTCTTTGACTTCTGAACGATTAATTTGCTGTTCGGTGCCATTGGCGTCGATGTAGCTTATCATCCCAGTGTCATCATCTACTTTTGGTTTACCATCAGCAACGATAGTGCGACCATCATTCGTGTGCATTACATAGTTGCTTGAACACGCTGCTAAGGTAAAAGTGAGCATAAGTGCAGAAATTACGGCAGCTGTCTTTTTCATGTGTGACTCCTTGCAGATTAAAATGCTAAAAAAATCGTTTCCATTACCAGACAAATGGTTATGCCCGTTACTATTCAGCATAACCATCTTGTGACATATTGCCAGTTATCAGGGCCATTAGCGGGCTAATTATGGCTAAAATGAGACAGTTCCGAAGTGAACCAAAGGATGCGAACAACAGAATGAAGTCTTTTAATCCAACGGATTTTCGCCAGGAATTCCCGGCAATTAACGATGAAATAATTTATCTGGACAGCGCAGCGACCGCCCTGAAACCGCGCGCCATGATTGAAGCTACCCAGTTGTTTTATCAGCAAGACTCCGCAACAGTGCACCGCAGTCAGCATCAATCGGCATTATCATTGACAGTTCGCTTTGAAGAAACCCGCCAGCAGGTAGCAGACTTTATCAATGCGCCAGACGCAGAAAATATTGTTTGGACACGGGGCACCACAGAAGCCATTAATCTGGTAGCGCAAAGCTATGCTCGCCCTCGCCTACAAGCTGGGGATGAAATCATTGTCAGCGAAGCAGAACATCATGCCAACTTAATACCCTGGCTTATGGTTGCAGAACAAACAGGTGCCAGAATAATTAAGTTGCCTATTGGCCTCGATCATCTACCTGATTTACAACAATTACCGCAGTTATTAAGCACTAAAACCCGCATATTAGCGCTTGGCCAGATGTCTAACGTCACGGGTGGCCGCCCACAATTAGCCGAAGCCATTGAACTCGCCCATCAATATGACTGCATCGTCATGGTAGATGGCGCACAAGGAATTGTGCATAGCCCGGCGGACGTTCAAGCCCTTAATATTGATTTTTATGCCTTTTCTGCCCACAAATTGTATGGGCCAACGGGGATTGGCGTACTGTATGGCAAGGCCGAATTACTGAAAGAAATGCCCGCATGGCAAGGCGGTGGCAAAATGCTCACGCATGCCTCATTTGGCGGTTTTACGCCCCATGAAGTGCCTTACCGCTTTGAAGCCGGCACTCCAAATATTGCGGGTGTGATTGGTTTATCGGCGGTGCTCAGTTGGCTGGAACATATTGATTTGGACGAAGCCGAAATCTATAGCCAAAGTCTGGCAACACTGGCGGAGCATAAGCTGGCTAAATTACCGGGTTTTCGTAGCTTTCGTTGTCAGCAATCAAGCCTGTTAGCATTCACTTTTGATGGTGTTCACCATAGTGACTTAGTGACATTATTAGCAGAGCAAGGTATCGCGCTACGCGCTGGGCAGCATTGTGCGCAACCCTTAATGGCGGCACTGGGAGTCAGTGGTAGTCTGCGTGCTTCATTTGCACCATACAATACAGAAAATGATGTTGAAATGTTGTGTACGGCGATCGGCAAAGCTCTGGAATTGTTGCAAGATTAAGTGCCTATAGAGAACTATTTAGATAAATATCAACTGGTTATAACACGAGAATATCATGATTGCTCCACACCCTTTTGGTCGCGATATCACTGCTACGAAGTTACTTGAGATGTTTAGTGCTCATAAACAGTGGGAAGATCGCTATCGCCAGTTAATCTTGCTGGCCAAGCAACTCCCACCATTGCCAGAATCATTGAAGCAAAATGAGCTGGAGTTGACGGGGTGTGAAAACCGAGTCTGGCTGGGGCATGAGTGCTTGCCAGATGGCCGTTTACATTTCTACGGCGACAGCGAAGGCCGCATTGTTCGTGGGCTGCTGGCGGTTATTCTCACCGCCGTAGAGGGTAAAATGCCACAGCAAATATTGACGGAGGATCCTTTGGCATTGCTTGACCAATTAGGATTACGGCAGCAATTAAGCACATCGCGCGCCAGCGGTTTACAGGCACTGGCGCAGGGGATACGGGCGATTGCCACTCAATATGCGCCGTGACGGTCATTGCCCCTGACGGGCGGCTTTTGCCATCATTTTTTTCAATGCATGAGACACCGCAACAAAGCCAAATGTCGCGGTGACCATCGTTGCCGAACCAAAACCTGAAGTACAATCCATCTTCTTCGGCCCTTCGGCAGTGCTGCGCGATGCGCATACCGAGCCATCACTCTGCGGGTAAACTAATGGTTCGCTGGAGAAAACGCAGTCGATCCCCAATTTGCCTTTGCTATTTTTCACCACGTTAAAATCACTTTTCAACCTTTCACGCAACTTCGCCGCTAAAGGGTCCTGAATCGTTTTCGCCAAATCCACCACTTCAATGCGAGTCGGGTCGATTTGCCCACCAGCTCCTCCCGTCGTCACCACTGGGATTTTATAACGTCGGCAATAGGACAGTAGTGCCGCTTTGGGGCGAACACTATCAATAGCATCAATAACATAGCTAAAGTTTTTATCTAAAAGCTCTGCAACATTATCCGCAGTAATAAAATCATCAATACAAGTTACCTGGCATTCAGGATTGATGGCCAGAATACGTTCCGCCATAACGGCTGTTTTAGCCTGTCCGACATGGTTCCGTAAAGCATGGATCTGGCGATTGGTATTAGTGACGCAAACATCATCCATATCAATCAATGTAATCGCGCCAATCCCCGTACGCGCCAGTGCTTCTGCCGCCCATGAACCCACGCCACCAATACCGATGACACAAATATGCGCCTGCGAAAAAAGTGTCAGCGCCTGCTGCCCATACAGGCGAGCAATACCACCAAATCGCTGTTGGTAAGCTTCAGAATGGGCGGTGCTCATAGACTTGTTACCTTCATCACTTATTACCTTTATTACCTGGAAAAACAATACGAATACAAAAGCGGCCAGTTGGCCGCCTGAGAAAGTGTAGAATCAATCACATCAAACGGCCGGTTTATTGGCCCTGATTTTTCACCAATAGTGAAGAACTATTACCGAATGGGGCCGCAGTTTTACCCCCCTGATAAGCAGTAAACAGCGGCCCGTTGCTTTGTGCATTTTTCAACACCCAAACCCGGCCATAGTGGTTGTAGAAACCTGCAGCTTGGCCCGCTTCGTGGCCAATCCCTTGATAGATATCAAAATGTTGGCCTTTAATTGCGCCCCCGACATCCAGCGCCACCATCAACCGCATCTGATATTGGCCGGTGAATTTCCCCTTATCGTCTAATAAGGGAACTTCAGCTAATAATGTGGTACCCGGTGGAATCAGGGAACGATCGGAGGCAACAGAGGCTTTAGCAATTAATGGGACGGCGCTGGCCCCTTTCACCGGTGCATACATTTCCGGTTTGAAGAAAACAAACGACGGATTCTGCTCTAACAGCTCTCTGACTTCAGCTTCGCTGTGCGTCTCAGCCCAATGGCGGATAGCTTGCATCGACATATCTGCTTTGGCCACTTCACCGCGGTCAATCAGTACCTTGCCGATACTGCGATAAGCATGGCCGTTTTTACCCGCATAGCCGAAGAAGGTTAGTGGTCGTCCATCACCATAATCAACATAACCGCTGCCCTGCACTTCCATCATAAAATTATCCACCAGCGAATTGGTGTACGCGATAATTAAATTGCGGTTATCCAATGCGCCCGAATATATAGCAGCACGATCCGGCAGACGGCGCTTTCCTTTCGCGGGCATTCGATAAAGTGGATGGCGAAATTCACCTTGCGGGGTATAGCGGGCCTGAAGCACTGGGGTGTAATAACCGGTAAATTGCACATTACCGAAATTATCCACTCCCTCCATCTGATAGGCATTCAAGCCAAACAGACTTAACTTACTGGTATCTGCTCCGGCTAACATCCAGTTTTCTACTGCACTGAATGTACTGCTGTTACGGTTATACAGACCCGGTGAAGATTGATTAATCACTTTCACCTGGTCAGAAAAATCCTTGGCGTTGACTGGCTTACCTGTTGCGTGTGGTTCATTCACCAATTCCAGTGGATGCTCCAGACGCCCATCTTTATATTGTTGCCCGCGATCGGTTGGCCGAGATTGGCAACCAGCCAGAACAGCAATCATTATTCCACTCAGTAGGTATTTGCCCCAACGACTTGTCATTTCACGCCTTCTCTTACTTATTTTTATCTACCGGCGAACGATAACAAACGCCTATAGATAAAGGAATCCGCATGCAGAAAAAAATCCCTGACGCTGTTGTGGGGAAAAAGGAAACAGATAGTTGATAAATTAATCGAAAAAACCTATTTACCTTAATTAAGTGGTAAAACTACTTGCAACAGATCTCATCCAGCGTATAGTGCGCTCAATCGGACGCGGGGTGGAGCAGCCTGGTAGCTCGTCGGGCTCATAACCCGAAGGTCGTCGGTTCAAATCCGGCCCCCGCAACCAACCGATACTGGCTACCAGCAGTGTCAAATGTCGTCCGATAGTCTTGAAAGTTAAGGCGAATTAGGTAGAATAGCAGTTCAGCAGTACAATATGTAGTGACGGACGCGGGGTGGAGCAGCCTGGTAGCTCGTCGGGCTCATAACCCGAAGGTCGTCGGTTCAAATCCGGCCCCCGCAACCAACTACATAACTCAGTAATAAAAGCAGTAAGATAGAAAATAGCATTAAGACGGACGCGGGGTGGAGCAGCCTGGTAGCTCGTCGGGCTCATAACCCGAAGGTCGTCGGTTCAAATCCGGCCCCCGCAACCAATTCTTAATCAATTTTATATCACCATCAGACACCCTCAAGGGTGTTTTTTTGTTTCTGGCTTTCCCTCCCAAAGCAAGGGCGACTCGGCCCCTGCAGTATAATATTCTCATAGCTGTGCCCAATGTATTAAAGCCGGGCCATCGCACCGCCATTTGCAAAATAAGCTTTGATACCCGCAAAGATGGATTCAGCGACTTGCTGCTGAAAATGGCTGGTTCGCAATTTTCTCTCTTCTTCCAAATTACTGATAAACGCGGTTTCAACCAAAATTGATGGAATATCAGGGGCTTTCAATACAGCAAAACCCGCCTGGTCAACCCGATTCTTGTGAAGTTTATTAATCTTCCCCATGCGGTTCAGTACTTCTTTACCAAATTTCAAGCTGTCATTGATAGTCGCAGTTTGCAGCAAATCAATCATCGTGTGGTCAAGATAGCGATCCCCACTCTTGCTAACCCCACCAATCTGGTCCGCCTCATTCTGTGTTTGCGCCAAGAAACGTGCAGCCGTGCTGGTTGCCCCTTTGGTCGATAATGCAAAGACTGAAGAACCTCTGGCTGCCTGGCTGGTAAAGGCATCGGCATGAATCGAAATGAATAAATCCGCACGTAGCTTGCGGGCTTTAGCTACCCGAACTTTTAAGGGAATAAAAACATCTTCATTGCGAGTCATAAAGACCCGCATATTCGATTCTTTCTTAATCAGCGCCTGTAGCCGGCGGGCAATTTGCAGCACAATGTCTTTCTCACGGGTTTTATTTCGGCCAATAGCACCGGGGTCTTCCCCACCGTGTCCGGGGTCTAACATGATAATTATCGGCCTATCCCGTCCTGCTTTACCTGCTTTCGGTGCTTCGGCAGGTAAAGTCCGCTCCACATTACCTTTATTGTAATCCTCCAATAATGCCAGCAATGGGTCATCTTCCGCCGAGGTTTTCCCCTCTTGCGGGTAGAGGTCCACCACCAGACGATTCCTGAACTCAGCAAAGGGTTTAAGGGTAAAGAGCTGCGGACTGATACTTTGCTTCAACTCCAAAACGAGCCGAACCGTATTTTTATCAAACTGCCCTACTCGCGCCTGTTTCAAGTAAGGATCACCGACCTGAACTTGTTTGGTCATCTCTTTTAGCACGCTGTTGAGATGCACACCTTCAATATCCACCACAATACGATCCGGATTCGTCAGCGCGAATTGGCGATACTTGAGCGGTGTATTGGATTCCAGTGTTACTCGGGTATATGTTGAAGAGGGCCAAATTCTGACGGCAATAATATGTGAAGCAGCAGCAAATCCAACTCGGCTGACACTCAGTAGCCACGCCGCGGCGGCACCTTGTAGTAGACGGCGACGCCCAGAATTATGATTTGAATCTGCCATGTCACTCCAAAATAACTACCAAAATATGAATAAAAATCGAACAAAAAAAATTCACGAGGAAAAACTTTAACGAATCGATCCCACGCTGTCATCAGAAAAACATTTTTATGTTATTCAATTTATTAATATGCATGTGTCATACATATGCATTCAATAGCAATTTCTTGCTTGCCATCTTGATCAAAAAAGAATAAAAATACAAAAATACCGAATAAAAATTCAAAGAGGATCTGCCGTGAAGGAACGTAGTACTGAACTGGTCCAGGGGTTTCGCCACTCAGTTCCCTATATCAATGCGCACCGCGGCAAGACATTTGTTGTCATGCTAGGGGGCGAGGCGATTGAGCATGAAAACTTCTCTAATATCGTTAACGATATAGGCTTGCTGCATAGCCTTGGGATCAGGCTGGTCGTGGTATATGGTGCTCGTCCGCAAATCGACAGCAATCTGGCGCAGCATCACTACGAGCCTATTTATCACAAGCACACCCGCGTGACTGATGCCCGTACATTGGAAATGGTTAAGCAAGCTGCGGGCCTATTGCAGTTGGATATCACTGCAAGATTATCAATGAGTTTGAATAATACCCCACTCCAAGGGGCGCATATCAATGTGGTCAGCGGTAACTTTATTATTGCTCAGCCCTTGGGGGTCGATGATGGTGTTGATTATTGTCACAGTGGCCGTATTCGTCGGATTGATGAGGATGCGATTCATCGCCAATTAGACAATGGCGCTATTGTGTTGCTGGGGCCAGTGGCAGTATCCGTGACCGGCGAGAGCTTTAATCTGACGTCTGAAGAAGTTGCAACTCAGTTAGCTATCAAACTGAAAGCAGAAAAAATGATCGGTTTCTGCTCATCCCAAGGGGTGACGGATAGCGAGGGTAATATTATTTCTGAGCTGTTCCCCAATGATGCTCAAAAGCGGATTGAAGATTTAGAGCAAGAAGGCGATTACAACTCTGGGACGGTACGTTTTCTACGCGGGGCAGTAAAAGCCTGCCGCAGCGGTGTACGCCGGAGCCATTTACTAAGTTATCAGGAAGATGGGTCGCTGGTACAAGAATTATTCTCCCGCGATGGTATCGGTACCCAGATTGTCATGGAGAGTGCGGAACAAGTCCGTCGCGCGACAATTAATGATATTGGCGGCATATTGGAGCTGATTCGCCCATTGGAGCAACAAGGTATCTTAGTGCGCCGCTCACGCGAACAGCTTGAGATGGAAATCGATAAATTCACCATTATCGAACGGGATAATTTAACCATTGCATGCGCAGCACTTTATCCATTCCCTGAGGAACAAATCGGTGAAATGGCCTGTGTTGCTGTACACCCGGATTACCGCAGTTCATCCCGAGGGGAAATGCTGTTAAAACGGGTCGCGAATCAAGCCCGCCAGATGGGCCTTAAAAAACTGTTTGTATTAACCACCCGCAGTATTCACTGGTTCCAGGAACGCGGTTTTACTCCTGCAGAAGTGGAAGTATTGCCGATTCAGAAGCAAGAATTATATAACTACCAACGCCGCTCAAAAATTATGTTGGCTGATTTGTAGTAGCCGCGCATCACACCAAGGGGGCTAACATCCCCCTTGGTTTTATAAAATCATCTCAGCTCATTCAAACGTTCCACCAATCCGCTAAGTCGTAGGGTGGGTGTACGAATCGCATGGCCCAACACCGTATCACTGCTATACAGAGTTAAATGCTGCCGGGCGCGAGTGATGGCGGTATAGACCAATTCTCGAGTTAATACTGGCATGAAACTATTGGGCAATACCAAGGCGGTATGTTCAAACTCAGATCCTTGGGATTTATGAACTGTCATGGCATAAGCAGTCTCATGGCGGGGAAGACGGCTCGGTTGCACGGATTTTATATTGCCATCTGGTAACTGGAAATGTACCCGCAGCTCACCTTGAGTATCATGCAAAGCAATACCAATATCGCCATTGAATAGGCCAAGAGCGCTGTCATTCAGCCCAATCATCACCGGCCGGCCAACATACCAACGCCCTGATGGTCCTGGGGGGCGCTCAATTAACCGCTTGTGGTGCAAGAGCTGTTCAATTCGCTCATTTAAGCCGCTGACACCAAATGGCCCGGAGCGTAATGTGCACAATAGTTGGTAGCGACCAAACTCTGCCAGCACATCGACAGCCCGCGCACCTGCTGTCGCCAGCTCCAGATAATGCTGATAACCGGCAACACAATCTTCCAGCAGTACCTGATAGTCTTCTGAATCGTCCAGAGAGAAACGTTCAATATCTGAATATGCTCCGTTTAAAACGGATAATGCATCCCGATACCTCCCAGCATTCACGGCTAAAGCAAGCTGCCCAATGCCGGACTTTTCATCAAAACGATAGCTTTTACGCAGCAAACACAAACTATCACGGACATTGACGGTATCGGTTTGCACATCACCAATCGGGATATTTCCCGTCAATATGCATCCTGTTAAGCGGGTTAATTGTTCAGCTCGAGATTCGCTATAGCCCAACTCAGCAAAACGGCAGATATCCCCTAGAACAGCGCCTGCTTCCACCGAGGCCAATTGATCACGGTCACCGAGAAAAATCACCTGAGCTTTGGCTGGCAATGCCGCAATAAGCCGCGCCATCATAGGTAAATCCACCATTGATGCTTCATCAACCACCAGCACATCAAGATTTAAGGGATTCCCACGGTGATAACGAAGGCGCTGACTATTGGGTTGTGCGCCCAACAAACGGTGCAATGTGGACGCCTGGTCCGGAAATAGCTTGCGCTCATGCTCAGTCAGCGAAAGTTGGCGAATAGCGTTACCCAGTGATTCGGTCAAGCGGGCAGCAGCTTTACCGGTTGGGGCGGCAAGTTGGATACGTAAACGTTGCCCCTGACTGAGTTGTATCAACGCAGTCAATAACTTGGCGACAGTCGTCGTTTTACCCGTTCCTGGCCCACCGGAAATCACAGAAATACGGCGGGTCGCAGCAACAGCAGCAGCCACTTTTTGCCAATCGACCTCAGTATCCGCCAGCCCAAATAGACGGTCGAGCGTCTCTCTTAGTAATACTTCATTTACGTCTCTGGCATCGTTGATAAATGACGCGGTATTGTCACTGGCAATAAAGCGCACCACATCCCCTTCGTATTGCCACATCCGTTGTAGATACAAGCGGCTATTTTGCAAAACTAGTGGTGTTGGTTGTGAGCCATCACTGACTGCTGAAGAGTTGTTGAGTGCCTGTATCCACTGTAATTGATCCGGCGTACCAGCCGCCTGCCATAGCGCTTGTGATAGCACCGGCTGCCGCCCGCCAAATAGCTGATCGGGCTGTAAATAACTCAGCGGCAGACACACATGCCCAGCACCAGCTTCAGCACTGAGAACAGCTGCGGCCAATTGCAGCATCGGGGCGTTGTCACCCGCTATCATGCGCGAGAACTGAACATCCAGCGGGCGTAGTAAGTGGTCACGAACTGCCTGCTCCAGTAATGTCATCATATTGATGTGTCCTCACCGGCTCTGGCGGTATCGCTTTTGTCACTCATATGCAGATCTGCCTCACGGCCACTGAATAAACAATCCATTCCCTCAATAAGCTCCCGTTCAGGTCGGCAGCTAAAAATACCATTCCCCGGACACTGGCTATCAACACCACGTAGGAAGAGATAAATAACGCCCCCAAAATCGCGTTGATAATCATAATTACCCAGCCGATGGCGTAAATAACGGTGTAACGCCAGGGTATAAAGTTGATATTGCAAGTCATAGCGATGCTCAGCCATAGCTTGAGCCATCGCCTCATCGGTATAGGCGGTGCTGTTTTCACCTAACCAATTTGATTTGTAATCTAATAAGTAATACTTCCCATGCCAGCAGAAAACCAAGTCAATAAACCCTTTCAACATCCCTCGGACTTGCTGAAAATCCAACACCGGGCATTGACGGGAAAGCGGGTCATAGCGCTTGATTAAGGTATCTAATTCTTTCGCGTGTAGCAGTTGCTCAATCGGCAAATAAAATTGCAACTCAGCCTGTTTGCTGTGTGCGGACAATCCCGCCAATCTCACACCAGTTTCATTCAGGGGCGCTTGTATAATGTCATTTAGCCATTGATACAACATAGGTGACCAGTGATCGCCAAAGCCTTGTTGCTGTAGTTGCTCTGTCAGCCAGTCTTGCTCAATAGGCTGACTGAAATCCAGTGATTCAAGTAAATCATGCAGGAAAGTCCCCGGAGCTGCACCTCGGGGGAAGGTATGAGGAGTTAACTGAGATTCTGTTATTAATGCCTGCTCACCAACAGCATCAGTATCCAGCCGTGGTAATAGTTCCTGTAATGGCGTATTGAGCGCCAGTGATGTACTACTTTTGCTCGAACCATGCTGTTGTAGGCCGGAATAACTGGTGACACGCCAAAAATCTTGTATTTGGCGGCTAAACTGGCGCGCAGCCAGTGTGGGTAATTCTGCCAACTGGGGCTGCCAAGGCGTTTCATCTAACTGTCCGGCGTGTGAAACAGAGATATCCCCACCTGCCAACACGGTTAATTCTGCAAGGTTATCAGCCAGATACTGCGCATCACCCACCTTACCCCGCTGCACCAGATAACCTAACGCACTCAGGTGCATGTCACTTTCACCCTGTTTTTTTCGCCCACCTTTAATCAGCGGAGCAATACCAACACTGCAATGATAAACCGCGCGAGTGAGTGCGACGTATAGTAGCCGTAAGTCTTCAGCCAGGCGCTCTTCCTCCGCCAAAGCCTGGCTCTCTTCATCAGCATTCAGGTCCAGTAATGCCTCAAAGCTATGACGATCATGATAGAGCACGTCCTGCTGCTGTCGGAAATTACCCACAAAAGGTAGCCACACCAGCGGATACTCTAGCCCTTTCGATTTATGTATAGTAATAACCTGCACCAAATGGCGGTCACTTTCCAAACGCAGTTGTTGATTATCGGACTGATGGTTGGGTTGTGCTATTTGTTGTGCTAGCCAACGGATGAGTGCGTGCTCACTATCAAGCTGAGATGCCGCTTCTTGCAATAACTCGCCCAAATGCAGCAAGTCGGTCAGTCGCCTTTCCCCACCCTGGGTTGCTAGCAGGTTTTCAGCTAAATGGCGGCGAGCCATAATCTCTCGTAGCATCGGGAGCACCCCACGGCGCTGCCAGTGCTGGCGGTAACCATCAAACTCATCAACCAAAGCATCCCAAGCCCGCTCATCGTGATTCAAACCATCTAGCATTTGTGCGTCCAACCCCATCATGCCGGTTGCCATGGCGCTACGTAATGCCCGCTCCTGCTCAGGAGCCAGAGCTGCTTGCAATAGCCACAGTAAATCCTTGGCCTCGGCAGTATCAAATACACTGTCACGATTAGATAAATAAACAGATGGGATTGCCAATGCACTGAGGGCATCGCGGACCAACGCAGCTTCTGCCCGGCTGCGCACCAATATAGTGATATCAGATGCCTGAACCGGCCTTGAGTTGCTGGCTGTCACTAATTGTGCCTGCCCCTTCTGGCCAGCAGTGAGCCAGTCGCGTATTTGAGCAGCACACTGTCGTGCCATTAATTGTTGGTACTCACTAACCCCAACACCCTCGCCCGGCTGCAACCAGAAAGACAATGCGGGTTGTTTTTTGCCTTTTATTTCAAATGATAACCGCTTATTTCTTTCCGCAGGTGTGACGTTGATAAAGGGGATTTGTTTAAACAAAAAAGGAACATCGACTAAACTAAAAAGCCGGTTCACTGACTGCACCATCGGAAAAGATGAGCGCCAATTGGTCTCAAGTGTGTAGTGGGCACTTACTTCAGAGCGAGCACGGATATAAGTGAAAATATCAGCGCCGCGGAAAGCATAAATAGCCTGTTTGGGATCCCCAATCAGCAATAAACCACACTCTCCTTGCCCACCATAAAGTGTGTGAAAAATACGATATTGTTGCGGGTCAGTGTCTTGAAACTCATCAATCATAGCGACGGGATAACGAGAGCGAATAGATTGAGCTAACAATTCTCCACCCGGCTGCTGCAATGCCGCATCCAATTTACTGAGCAGATCATCAAACCCCAGTTCAGCACGTTGCCGTTTTTCTTGTTGTACCGAGGCTCGTATCTCACTGATTGCTCGAGCTAAAATCAGGTCTCTGAGTGTCAGAGGTTGCTCAAATATACGGTCTATGGAACTGAATAAATCGTGTTGTGGGGCTACGCCTTTTTTTGTTTTTTCAAACAAGACTGACTGGCGAAATTTCTCCAACTCTTTGGGTAACTGATAATCACCGGTTTCTTGCTCAGCCCAAAGCCCCACTTTTTCTAGCCAGTTAGGTAAATACCGGGCACTGTAGCTGCGTTTATCAACACCAGACCCACTAATCAACGCTTCTAACTCTGGAGCCGCTGCACGCCATTGTGTTTTAAGCTCATCAATTTGCACCACTATCTGTTGATGCCGGCTGAATATCGTTTCATCCTCACCGGGCGCTTGCCGAAATTTCGGTGTTTCACCTTGCAAGTAAGCAGAAAGATCTTTAAGTAATGCCTCCGGCCCACTCCATTCCTGGCTAATCGCTCTGGCAATGGCCAACGGGAGCGGATAACAATGGCGTCGCCAGAAATCAGCACAAGCTTGCCGACGCAATGGCAGTTCGTCTTGCACCAAGGTCTGTTCGAACAAAATGCCAGATTCAAATGCATTGTTAGCGAGCATTCTCTGACAAAAACCGTGAATAGTATAAATTGCCGCTTCATCCATTTGGCGCTCAGCCGCCAGCAATTGTGCTGAGGCCTCACTCAAATCAATGATTTCAGCTAGCAAAGCCTGATGCATTGGGTCATCACTGACTCCCCGCACGCACGCGATTCGCAACTGATGAATATTGTCACGAATTCGCCCTCTTAACTCCTCCGTTGCTGCCTCGGTAAAAGTCACCACCAGGATTTCTTCAACCATTAAGGGGCGGCTAAATGCTGCATTACCCCCCAAGCCAAGCAGCAATCTGAGATAGAGAACCCCGATGGTAAAAGTCTTACCAGTACCAGCAGAGGCCTCAATCAGCCTCTCACCATACAAGGGGAGCGTTAGCGGCTCCAGCCGCTGGGGAGTCATTGATGTCATGGAGCCAATACCTTCTGCGGTAAAGTCGCTTGCAAGGCTGACGTGGTTGGGTAGGTCGTCCATCCTTTAAGCACAGCATACCCACCGGTCGTTTGCCCTTGGCCTTTAACCTGAGAAAGCAGTGCCAAACCTTGTGGTTTGATAACAGCTTGCTGGAAGAAATCTGCCAATGCAGTGTTCGTCAGCAGTTTCACCTGAGTAATCATTTTCTCACGGCTATCAAACGCAAAATTATTGCGATTAAAATCATTACTGTAGCGGCTGGCTTCTTCATCTAGCGTTTGAGGGCGTTGCAGTAATTGGTTGATTAGTGCTTGTTTATATTGTTCAAAATCAGCCGGTTTCATTTCACGCAGACGCTTTTCAGCTTGTGGATAGAAAGCAAGATAGCGCTGATACAGATAATCGGGCTGCTTACTATTACTTTGCAGTAAGAAACCTAAGCCCCATTGGCGACCAACTGACATTGGGAAGGCAAATACCGCGTAGCCGAGTTGCTCTGCTGTGCGCAGTTGATCATAGAACCACGGCTGTACAATTTGCCCCAACAAAGCGCTGTATGCCATACCTTCAATTTCTGTATAACCTGTTGGCACATAGACGGCTGCCAGCGCAGCATCAGAGCTGCTGCTAAGCCGTTCCATATTGGCAAGCTGCGCTTTATCAACCACGACATCCTCGCCAGTCCACCAGATTGTCCCAGTCAAACTGAGTTGTTTTTTCAATGACTCGGTTAAAGAAATCACCTGCTGGGCTGTCATATTACCTACCGCCAAGACTTCTACCGCTGACTGCTTGAGTAAGCCATCGCGATAAGTCACAACATCTTGCACACTGATGCTGTCCAGCAATTTACGCCGCTCGCTGCGTTCGGAATAAGGGATATGAGACAGTAACTTAGCTGGCTGAATGGCCAATTCATAAGCCTTGCCCTTCTCGGCGACTTCCAGTTGCTCACGATACCAAGACTTAGCTTGTGCCAATTGATCTTTTGTTGGAGTGAAGCTGGAATAACCCTCAACTAAAGAAGTCAGCAACTGCGGCATCCGCTGAGTGAAGCCATTTGCACTGACATACAAACCATTATTTGGCGCGGTTGAGAAGCTGATTCCACCTATTGAGGCCTGATAACTCAGCTCATCAAGTGATAACCCAGCCAGATAATCAGTCAAAGCAAAAAGAACCTGATGACGGGCGGTGTCCAGAGCATGTGGGTTACGAAAAGCAACAGAGATATCGGCTTTCGGTTCGTCAGCAAAGTACTGACTTGGCATGTAGAACACCCGTAACCCTGGCTGTTCTGTAACTTTCTGCGGCCGGGTAATATTTTTATCCGCTTTAATTAAAGAGAAGTTATCCGGAATGTAAGGGTTAAGAGTCGGTAAACTCAGCGTGATATCTTTGCCCAGTTTTTGCCATTCTTGCCTCTCTTGTGGGCTTATTTTATTGACCTGATAAGGGGCATCAACAAAATAGGCGACTTTGTTATGAGGTTCTTCTGGGCTGACAAACCAAATACGGGCATTTTCTGGTGTCATTTCAGCCAGTCGCGCAGCAATGGCTTTCGGATCATAGTGATCAGCCAGATAAGGGGCATCAAGCACATGCTCGACAGGCACCCGCAGCATCATATCCACTAGCCACTCGATGTAATCCATATCCCGCGTGATTGAGGGATAGCGGAAATCCAGATTCAATACATGGGCGATTTCATCAAAATAGCTCTTTTCAATGCCATCTTTGTGCAGCATGTTGATGTAATCAAAAATGGCGGCAACCACGACATCACGATTGGCCAACCCTTTATCGGTAAGTGATACAGAAATGGAGAATACGCCGCCATTCCTATCTACCATGGGGTCAGCCCCAGCATTGATTGCATCTGCCAACCCTTGTTTTTGCAGCCAGTCAGATAAGGTGTCTTTGCTACGATTTCCTATCAAATAACTAATATAGGTATCTGTTTTACTACGGAACTCTGCACTGTTGTTGTCAATGCGAAAATCTACTTTTAGCTGTTTGCGAGGTTGAGCAGGAACATAGTGGATAATAATGCCGGTTTGATCCGGTGTGACCGCCGGTACTGTAATTGGTGGTACTTTCGCATCCCGATTAGGAATTCGGCCAAAGGTATCAGCCGCTAATTGTGCTAATTGTTCCAAAGACTGATTGCTATAGAGCACACCCACCATCAGGTTGGCGGAGTAATAATGATGATAGAAACTCAAAAGTTCATCATGTAGTTTGCCATCTGGCTTATCTTTAAGTGTATCCAGATTGCCGCCGGAAAAACGCGCACTCGGGTGAGCTGGATTAAGCGTTTCCGCATTCACCTGTGCCATACGCATACCATCGCGTGAGCGGGCCATCGTCAATTCGGCATTCACCGCGTTGCGTTCGCGGTCGGCATTAATGGGGTCTAACAGCGGCTCCGCAATAGCATCAGCCAAGCGGTCAACCGCCGGGGCCAATGCATCATTTTCAATTTCAAGATAATAAGCGGTTCGATAAGAAGCCGTACTCGCATTATGGCTACCACCATGCTTTTTCAAGAACTCAGAGAAACTGCCTGGCTCAGGAAAACGCTTAGAGCCCATCAGTAACATATGCTCCAAATAATGGGCTAATCCCAGTTGATTATTAGGATCTTCCAGTGACCCGACAGGCAATGCCAAAGCAGCCAAGGATTTGGGTGCCTGCGCATCAGAGACCAGCAACACTGTCATACCATTAGGCAATTTTATTGCCTGATATTTACGCAGGTCATGTTCACTTTTGTGGATAACCTCTGCCAGTGGTTGCCATGCAGGAGTGTCCGCCCAACTCAGTGGGGCCAACAAACCTAGTAAGAAAAATATGCCAATGATGCGGGCAAACTGTTTATGCATTCCGTTTCTCCCCTAACCCCTTAAAATTGCCGCTAAAACATATATTCGGCTTCTGGTATTCAATATGTACTAAAATGCATAGCTATCACGCCTTATTATGGCGAGCTATTGGTAATAAATAACGTTCAGTTTCGTGTAATATCATGTCGAGATGTTGGTTATCCATCTGGCGGAATACTCTTTGTATATAGTTATCCTCACCTTCTCCGGCAATCCGTTGGTCACCTTGCCAAACCTGTAAAAGTTTCATTCGGGCTTTGGTTTGGGTTTCTTCATCCCACAAAATTTGACCAGAATCACTATCAAAACACTGACTCAACCATGCCCAGCCACTTTTACTCAATAGTAGTAAAGGTTCGCACATACCTTGCTGATAGCCACTGATTAACTGCTGTAAATATTGCCGTGCTTCATCGCAATTCAATGGGGCGTACCGCCATGCAGTTCCTTTACGGCCATACATCCGGCTTTCACCTTCACCACCTGCGGCGCAATACACCAAATGTTCAATCCACAATAAAAGCCCATCGACCGCTGTTAATGCCGCTGGCCGCCAACGAATTAAACCATCCTCTTGAATCTGATGAATCCACCCCGTAAGAGTGGTATCACCAAATTCAATATTGAGTTCAAGACTGTGACTTTCTTTACGTTCAGCACGAATTTGTTCAGCTAATGGCACCATTTCCTCTTGCTGGCTTTCCCAATAAAGCTCACCAAAGGAGCCATAGGGAAGGTTGCCCGCAGCACGAGCACGGGTAAATACAGTATTGATATCACTCCCTTCTATCAGTGCATTCAATAGCTGAGTATTAAACTGATAACGATTAAGGTTATCTAAGGTAAAAGGTTCTTCATCAGGTAACTCTGTTTCTTCAATAACAAAGTTGACCCCAAGCCGTAATTGAAAGAATGCTCTCACCGGGTGGCGATAGAAGCGAATTAAGTCATCAAGAGTAATTTCTGGCACCGGTTCAGGCGGTAAAGGCTGATTAAACTCTGGATGGGCCAACCCCTTGAACTCCGCAGAGGGTAGCCATTCAGCGGCGTAACTCTGTAACTCGCTATTAGGAATGAAGTTTTCCGCTGCAAATGGCATGCGAGCATGCCAGCATAGCAAATGATGAATGACCCGTTCGGCACTCTCATCCGCACTGAGCTCTTCATCACCTGGCAAGTGATAACTTTGTGAAATATATTCAATCAACTCGCTAACCAGAACTGAAGGATAGCGCTTACTGTTGTCTTGAATTGAGCGCCCAATATAGCTGATATAGAGCTGCTGCTGGGCAGAGAGTAATGCTTCGAGGAACAGATAGCGGTCGTCATCACGGCGGCTACGGTCACCGCGCCGAACTTGTTTAGCCATCAAATCAAAACCTAACGGCGGTAGTGTTCTTGGGTAAACGCCGTCATTCATCCCCAATAAGCACACCACTTTAAACGGGATAGAACGCATCGGCATCAGCGTACAGAAATTGATTGGCCCCGCGAGGAAGCGCTGGCTAATACGTTCATTATCCAAGCGCGAAGCCAGTTCATCTCGTAACAGATTCAGCGGCACGATGTCAGGATACTGGGCTGCAATACCATAGCTGATGACCTTCTGCCATTGCTGCTCAATCAGAACTAACACCGCTTCCGTATCATTATCGGGTTCAAAGAAGGTATCCAGTAATTGTCGGCATAATGGTAGCCATTCACTGAGGGCGCGAGATTCGCTTAATTGCTGCCGCCACTGGCTCAATTGCATCAACATATCCGCTAATTGCCCAGCAAGCTCGGCCGCTAAACCACTGGATTCGTCATAGGGCAAAACTCCTTGCCAATCACCGGCATTGCTGTCCATGGCATAACCAAGCAGCATGCGGGTCAGGCCAAAATGCCAGGTATGCTGGCCAGTTGCAGGCAGAGACAACTCACGCACATTGTCATCATCTAATCCCCAGCGAATACCTGACTCGCCCACCCATTGCCGTAAACGGCGCAACCCATCTTCGGTAATACCAAATTTATTGGCTAAAGCGGGCACTTCCAGCAGAGATAACACCTGTTCAGAAGTAAAACGGCTCTGGGGCAAATCAAGTAGAGTGATAAAAGCCTGAAGTGCGGGATGTGCCTGGCTGGCCTTGCGGTCTGAAATCGCAAATGGCAAATAGCGATCCCCTGTAGCATTACCAAATGTGGCTTGAAGATAGGGGGTATAGCTGTCAATGTCAGCGACCATCACAATGATGTCACGAGGGGTCAGTTCCGGATCAGCCGCCAATAGCCTCAAAAGATTATCTTGTAAGACTTCAACCTCGCGTTGTGGGCTATGGCACACATGCAGGCTCAGGGAGCGGTCTGCCAGTTCCAATACACGTTTTTGATGACTATGAGCTAAGGTTTCTGGTGTGGTACCAATAACAGCGTGATCTTCCAGCTCTAGCATATCATGCTGAAGACCATGTAATAGATTGTCTGGTTCGATATCGACAAAAGCATGAACCTCTTGGATATCATCAACCTGAGATAATAAATACATGTGGTCACGGCCAAGCCGCCCCCAAGAGGCTAACAGAGGGTTACTGAGATTTTGCTCGCCATCATCATTAAATAGCTGTTCGGCCTGTTCAGGGTGACGGAACAGTTTTACTTCCATCGCCTCACGATAATGCCTACGTTTGCGGCTTTGCAATTTCGCCAAAAAGGCATAATCCTGAATATCCCCCCAAAAATAGCGACATGGGTTAGTAAACATCAGATGAATATCAATGTGTTTACCTAATGCTTGCAAAGCTTGTAAATAAATTGGAGGCAATGCAGATATACCGCAAATGAATACTCGTTTGGGTAGCCCTGACGGACAAACATCTGATTCGAGAAGTGTGCGGATAAAACGCTGATAGAGATTGGCGCGGTGCCATTCTGGTTGTTCTAGCTGGCGGGTATAGCGCGTAAGCTCAACCCATAGCAAAGCTTGCCACTGCTGGGCATCGTCCAATTTATCAATCAGTTGGCCACGTTCCCAACTCTCAAGCCACTCCGGACGATATACCAGATATTGGTCAAAAAGGTCAGCTACCCGTGCCGCCAGTTGATGAATTTTACGTTTATCACTATCGTCACTTAAATAGCGTTTCATGGCAGAGAATACCGGATTTTCCAATAAGTCCGGCAGTAACCACATGAGCTTCCATGTCATGGCATCTTTGCTAAAGGCACTTTCTTTCGGGATCCCCGGTAGTACTCGGGTAAACATATCCCAGATAAAAGTCGCAGGCAGCGGAAACTCAATATTAGCCGCAATACTAAATTGTTGGGCCAACTGCATTTGGAGCCACTGGGCCATACCAGGGCTTTGAACAAGCACAACTTCTTGCTGGAAAGGGTTATCCAACGGTTCTCGTTCTATCAGCGCGGTCGTTAGCGCCTTGAGTAAATCCAATTGATTAGAATGATAAACCGTGAACATGATGACTCCCTTAAGGCGCTATGGAGAATATCCATAAATGATTAAACCAACTGACTATCACTTGTGGATAAATCCTGAGGTTTTATACTCTAACTTGATAATGAGTGAGTGCAATAGCTTATCTTCATTATCATTTTTATACCTGTACAGTTAACTATCGACACTCCCCCGACAAAACCAACGGCTTAATTCTGCCTGCTGCTTAGGTCGTATTCTCAGGGTAAATGTAAACTCGGTACACTCGCCATCAACTCGATTCGTAAGCTGATGATATCGCCAATTAGGTTTTACTCCCGAGATGGCTGTTTTTACAGGTTCATCACCACCGCTCTCAATGTGTTGGTGAAGTAAGGACCATGCCTGCCGTTGCTGCCACAAAGAAGAAAAGCCCTGTAAAAGAGCTTGATGATATTGCAGCAATCCCAAGAGAGAGACTGAGAAAAAAAGTGCTGCAATTAAGGCCTCTGGTAGGCTAACCCCTTGTTGAAAAAAGGGGTGACCTACCCCTTTAGCACACTGTGGTTTATTACGGTATCTAGCTAAATACAAAATTCATCCCTCTTGTCCGGGCAAAAATCTAACCAACCATGGGCTACCTTCACCAGTTGGTGACCTCCCCTATCGCTCTTATCTGAATGGAGTTTGACTCGCTGATAAAGCATTAGAGGCAGTTGACCGCCAAAAGTTTGGCTCTCCCCCCTGAGGATAAAAAAACCGGTCAGTGATGCCGGTTTAACACAGGCCTTCAAGCCAGATTGTGGCTGGTCCTGGCAATGCCATGTTGAACCAATACGCCAAGGCATACTAAATAACCAACGCTGATCCATTCCCCAATTCAATGATGAGGTCGCCTGATTAAAAGACCGTAAATGATGTTGCTCCTCGGCAGTAATTTTCTGAATGTTATCCAAGTGGCGATGTAAGGCTGACAGCAGAAATAAACCCAGGGCAAAAAGGGTGGCAACAGCAGCCAAAGTGCTTGTTCCCCACTGTTTACCTTGCCTCATAAATTATTCCCACGGATGGTATAATTCAGTTGATGGTGTATTGCTGGGTTACCGGTTTTTTGGCCCGTCAGTTGTACTCTATAAACCTGACCCGATGCTTGCGGTAATCGGTTAACAGAAAAGTGCGTTATGGTGATGTCTCGAGGATCAAATAACTTTTCCCAACCACTGCCCAAACAATTCAACTTACCGCGCTGACCTTCTAATGCTTTTTTACGTAACCGGTAGCCAAAATATTCGGATTCCTGATGTTTCTCCCCTTCCCAACGGCCATTACGGTTAAGGTCATAAGCAACAATCAAACAAGAGTTGATGGCCTCCGTTGGATAATGGTGTGTTGTAATCGCCTTTCCCTGACACTCTCCATGACAAAATCCAGCCCGCCGCAGATCTTTTTCCAACGCAGCCATAATCTGGCTCAGTGCTAACTCCAGATGATAATGTTGCTGCAATATGGCTACCTGCTTGTGTAGTTGAGGAAAAGTCTTTGTGGCCGCCATAATAATCAAGCTGCCAACACTCAATGCCAACATCATTTCTGGCAGGGTAAAGCCGGCGATATCTTTATGCAAAAAGTGACCAGATACTGCGGCTTCCGGCTTTTTTATCATTACTAACATATATGAATCCCTGCTATTGATTGCTCCTCACTGCATAGCCGGATTCGCCCCCGGCTGGAGATAATTAACCGGATACGCCCAGCCGGGTTACTGAGCATAATATTTCCTGCTTGTGCCGTGTTTCTTATGCCAAAAAAACCTATTTCCTTTTTTAAAGGAATCGCAATAGAAACATCAGGATAAGGTGGAGTAAATATGTCTTCCTTTAATGAGGAACAGGCTATTGCTGGC
Source organism: Yersinia canariae (assembly GCF_009831415.1). Lineage (NCBI taxonomy): Bacteria > Pseudomonadati > Pseudomonadota > Gammaproteobacteria > Enterobacterales > Yersiniaceae > Yersinia > Yersinia canariae. The sequence continues at coordinate 3,672,155 of NZ_CP043727.1, forward strand.
TTATTACCACTGCCTAAACATCCCTGTTCGTCTTCCCGCACCCACAGCAATGCTGTGTTGTTACTGCGATTAGCCTTAGCCTGTAAATGTGTTAAAAAGGCAAGTAACTGGCGAGCACTGTCCGCGAGCCTCTCCCTTTGCCGGTAATGGTGCCAATTCTGTGCCCCCCATGTCGCCATAATACCGGCCAAGGCAATGACCAATAACAGCTCAATAAGGCTAATACCTTTTTGTTTTTTAATAATATTTCCGCTGATAAAGCGGAGTTTATTGAATCGTAGGATGGTTTTCATGGCGTGAGTTTACGTCGTGAAAATTTGAGATCCAGCAGCGGTTAATGAAGGCTGGAAGTGGTACGCAAAATTTTATTTATAGCGACATAAGTATCGATAAGGATGCGGCGCGGCTCGCATTTTCTTGCCGATGGATGTAGTGGATAAAGTGCAAAGAATGGCTATTAAAGGGGGGTTGCAGATTAAAAAATGGTGGGTAAATACCCTAAATAATTCGAGTTGCAGGAAGGCGGGTATAAACCGGAGCCAAATGGCTCCGGTTGAAAGTCAGATAGCAATAGGCGCTTTGATGCCAAGGTGAGGATCATACCCTTCAATTTCAAAGTCTTCGAAACGATAGTCAAATAATGAATCAGGTTTACGTTTGATAATCAGTTTCGGTAATGCCCGTGGTTCGCGGCTCAATTGCAAGTGAGTCTGATCAATATGGTTGCTGTATAAGTGCGTATCACCACCCGTCCAGACAAAATCACCGACGTCCAAATCACATTGCTGTGCCATCATATGCACCAACAATGCATAGCTAGCAATATTAAATGGCAAGCCAAGGAACACATCGCAAGAACGTTGATATAGCTGACAAGACAGCTTGCCATCAGCAACATAAAACTGGAAGAAAGCATGGCACGGTGCTAATGCCATTTGATCCAACTCACCCACATTCCATGCAGACACAATGATACGGCGGGAGTTTGGGTCTTGCTTGAGCTGTTGCACGACTTTACTTAGTTGGTCAATCTGACGGCCGTCAGCAGCACCCCAAGCACGCCATTGCTTACCATAAACCGGGCCAAGGTCACCGTTTTCATCCGCCCACTCATCCCAGATTGAGACGTTATTTTCCTTCAGATAGGCAATATTGGTATCGCCATTGAGGAACCATAACAACTCATGAATGATTGAACGCAAATGGCAGCGCTTGGTGGTTACCAGCGGGAAACCATCTTGTAAATTGAAACGCATCTGATGCCCAAAAATCGACAGCGTCCCAGTACCGGTGCGGTCATCTTTAGGGGTGCCTTCTTCCAGCACTTTTTTCATCAAATCCAGATACTGTTTCATGTTACCTCACGAAAGTTGTTGCGCAGGACGGCGATACGCCCAAATCATCATAATGATACCGGCCAGAATCATAGGCACAGACAGGATCTGCCCCATGCTGATCACGCCGTCGAACAAGCCAAGCTGGGCATCAGGCTGGCGGAAACATTCCACAATAATACGGAATGCCCCATAACCAATCAGGAACAGGCCTGAAACACTGCCCATCGGGCGCGGCTTGCGAATAAACAGGTTCAGGATGATAAACAGCACCACCCCTTCCAGAATCATTTCATATAGTTGCGAAGGGTGGCGAGGCAATACACCGTATTGATTAAAAATCGCCTGCCATTTAGCAGGGTCTGCGGCAACAATCGCAATATCTTCGCCCCGGGAAGTCGGGAACAGCATCGCCCATGGGGTGTCAGTCGTAACCCTGCCCCACAATTCACCATTGATAAAGTTACCAAGGCGTCCGGCACCTAAGCCAAATGGGATAAGTGGAGCAATAAAATCAGAAACTTGGAAGAAATGACGTTTGGTGCGGCGAGCGAACCACAGCATCACACAGATAACACCAATCAAACCACCGTGGAATGACATGCCGCCATCCCATACCTTAAACAGGTACAGCGGGTTATCGAGGAACAACGGCAGGTTATAGAAAAGAACATAACCGACGCGACCACCGACAAACACCCCGAGGAACCCGGCGTAAAGGAGATTTTCGACTTCGTCTTTGGTCCAGCCGCTACCCGGTTTATTGGCACGGCGAACGGCCAACCACATCGCGAAAACAAAGCCCACCAAATACATCAGGCCATACCAATGCAGGGAAACCGGACCAATTGAGAAAATGACCGGGTCAAACTTAGGAAACGCCAGATAGCTATTGCTCATCTATCACCACGAAATGTCTATTGTTTTGAGAAGATTATGTTCTTGCCCGGTTAGGGCCACAGGTAGCGCATCATAGCATAGGCCAATGGCGGTCTGGGCGGCACTGAATAGAAAAGTTCTGTAAACCCGACATTCTATTTACCACCGCGAATCAAGCCCCCTAACCCTCGGCGTTCCATAAATGCGGCAGTCAAATGACGTACATCTGTCGTCATTTGGGCGGCCAATACCCGTTCAGCCAATGCTGTCGCATCCACCAAATCAATATTACGCAGCAGGTATTTAATGCGCGCCACACTGCGGCCATTCATACTGAGATTGCGATAACCCAACCCGACCAGCAACAACGCGCCCATCGGATCACCGGCCATTTCACCACATAAGCTCACTTGCAGGCCTGACTGGGTCGCCTGAGTCAAAATGTGGCTAAGCACTTGTAACACCGCCGGATGCAAGCTGTCATACAGTGAAGCAACACGGGTATTATTGCGGTCCACAGCCAACAAATATTGCGTCAGATCGTTAGTACCAACCGAGATAAAATCGACTCGCGATTTCAGATACGGCAGCATAAAGATCATGGCCGGTACTTCGACCATCACGCCCAATTTCGGTTGCGGCAACTCATAGCCCAGAACTTCCTGGACTTCACGCCCCGCGCGATCAATTAGGCGTTTTGCCTCATCAACCTCTTCTAAACTGGTGATCATCGGCAATAAAATCCCCAAATTGCCGGTCCCAGCATTGGCCCTTAGCATCGCCCTAACTTGGATCAAAAAGATCTCTGGCTGATCGAGAGTGACGCGGATACCGCGCCATCCCAAGCAAGGGTTTTCTTCACTGATAGGCATGTAAGGAAGTTGTTTATCAGCACCAATATCCAGCGTTCTTAGCGTAACCGGTTTATTGGGGTAAAGCTGCAACATGCCTTGGTATTGCGCCACTTGCTCTTCCTCAGATGGGAAGCCACTTTGCAGCATAAAGGGGATTTCAGTGCGATATAAACCAACACCATCAACTCGCCCTCCTAGCAATTGTTCATGTTCCGGGCTGAGGCCGGCGTTCAGCATCACCTGAATCCGCTCCCCACTTTTCAGAGCCGCGGGCTGTTCGACATCGTCTTCGGCCAGTTTACTAAGCTCAATCTCTTCAGTAACCAGCCGTTGATATTCTTTGACCAGCACCGGCTCAGGATCAACCAGAACTTCACCACGGTAACCATCAACAATCAATAAACGTTGATTAAGTAGCGCGGGTTGAATATCCGCGCCCATTACTGTTGGGATCCCCATGGCGCGGACCAAAATGGCGGCATGAGAGTTAGCTGCGCCGTCGCGTACGACAACACCGGCCAGACGATCCTGTGGCACTTCAGCCAACAGTGTGGCAGTTAGCTCATCAGCCACCAGAATAAAACGCTGAGGCCATTGGCTGGCCCCAGAGGTGCTGTCATCGAGATGGAACAGTAAGCGCTGACCCAATGCTCGCAAATCACTGGCACGCTCGCGCATATAGGTGTCTTGCAGGCTAGCAAACTGCGCTGCAAATTGTTCTACCACTTGCTTAACAGCCCATTCGGCCACTGAGCCTGCATCAATTTGCGCGAAAAGTTCGCGCTTTAGGCGGGCATCATTGAGCAAGTGAGAGTAGAGATCGAAAATCGCCGCGCTCTCTTTTTGTGAGCTGGCGGCAAAACGCTTACTGAAACGGCGGAATTCAGCCGCAGCCTCTTCCAGCGCTTGGGTTAGGCGTTCGCGCTCTTGGGCTGTATCGAGCGTCGAGGCTTCATAAACCAAATCAAGGGAAGGCTGTGAAGTATCTTGCCAGCCCTCGGCAACGGCAACACCGGGAGCCGCAGCCAGCGCGCGGATCCGCGTTTGGCGATATTGGCCAAAAATGGCGTTAAGCTGGGATTGTGAAAGGATACCTGCCAGTTGAGTGGCCAACGTGACCATGAACGATTCTTCGCTCTCATCAAACTGACGATGTTCACGTTGTTGGACCACCAGCACGCCGAGCAACTGACGGCGATAAATAATAGGTACCCCGAGAAACGCCCGGAAGCGATCCTCTTTAACTTGAGGAACATATTTAAAACTGGGGTGACTTTGAGCATCAGCCAGGTTAATAGGTTCGGCCAGACGCCCTACCAGCCCGACGATCCCCTCATCAAAGGCCAGCGTAATGGTGCGACCACGGGGCTTTTTCAAACCCCGTGTCGCCATTAGGTAATAACAACGGCGGTCATTGTCTGCCAGATAAATCGAGCAGACCTCCGTGTCCATCGCCAGACAGGTTTCATTGACCAACAGCTCTAACGCATCCGTTAGGCCGGTTGCCATCGCCACTTTCTCAACTATTTCTCGCAAACGCGTGAGCATGATCGGCTTAACTTAACCTCTTTTACGGCGATAAGCGGGCGGCACCCGTGGTGGAACAGCCTCCTGCACAGGCATTACAGTTGGAGCAAATTCTTTCATTACGCGACGATAAACATCCCGTTTAAAAGACACCACCTGACGTACCGGATACCAATAACTGACCCATCGCCAGCCATCAAACTCCGGGGTGCTACTGCGTTGCATGTTGATATCGGCTTCATTACACATTAACTGTAGTAGAAACCATCGCTGTTTTTGGCCGATGCATACCGGCTTTGTATCCCAACGCACCAAACGTTTGGGTAATTTGTAACGTAACCAGTTACGGGTTGAGGCCAGAATTCGGACATCCTTTTTGTTAAGTCCTACTTCTTCAAAAAGTTCACGATACATTGCCTGCTCTGGTGTTTCACCGGGGTTTATCCCCCCTTGAGGAAACTGCCAGGAGTGCTGACCGTAACGCCTGGCCCACAACACTTCTCCCTGCCGATTACAAATTACGATACCCACGTTCGGGCGGTAGCCATCATCATCGATCACCGGACTACCTCGATAAGCTTAAAACTCAAAGATGCTCTGATTGTTTCACACTAGCAACAGGCGGTAAACCACTGCTTATCTGCCAGTGAAACCTGATAACTATGGGATAACTCACAGATATTGGCAAAGTTATAAACACCCTAGGGGTTACACTCCGCATTTTATTCACTTTTTCTGTGGATATAGGTGTGCAGAACTCTAGGGAAAAGCAGGTACAACTCATTTTAACGCAATTATACGCCAAAAATATCTAAAAAAATAATTGATTAATTTCAATGAAATAACAGGTTTCCCACAGGTTTTCACGACACTAAAATGTGATCTATATCCGTTTTGGATCCGCAACTGGCTAAAGAATCATCAATGTAGTTTTTATCCACAGATAATGAGGCAAAGTTATGCAAAAAAGAGCAAAACGCGCAAAAAAACCTGCCGTCAAGGCTGTAAATTGAACCAGTGATCGTGATTTACTGGGGTTATCCAACAAATCTGTGGATAAATAGGTGTAAGATCCTGTTCATTATTCCTGTCAGCAGGTGCACAAGATGGTCAGAATAAAAGTATTTACCGCGCATGACACCAGAAAACTTCCGTTAAATCATGCTATTATTCATTTCTGCTGGGCTGGATAACAATACATCTACAGTCACGTTTATTTCAGCTTGTTTTTTAACCGACTTTAGCAGGTTTCCATTTTATGTCTGTTTATTCACTGCCCCCAGCTCCCCCCACTAATGAACATCAGCTTTTTCAGCGTGCTGAGGCGTTAGCAGGCTTTACTCTTGGCGAATTGGCAATCAGGGCTGGCTGGAACATTCCTGCGGACTTAAAACGTGTTAAAGGCTGGGTAGGCATGTTGCTGGAATTCTATCTGGGGGCTAGCGCGGGCAGCAAACCTGAACAGGATTTCGCAGATATTGGCATCGAGCTAAAAACCATTCCTGTCAGCGCTCAAGGCAAACCGCTGGAAACTACTTTCGTCTGTGTCGCCCCACTAACAGGTAATAGTGGTATCACGTGGGAAACCAGTCACGTGCGGCATAAGTTGGCCAAAGTATTGTGGGTGCCTGTCGAAGGGGAACGGCAAATTCCGTTAGCACAACGCCGGGTGGGAGCTCCTTTATTGTGGAGCCCAAATGAGGAAGAAGAAGAATTACTGCGTCGTGATTGGGAAGAATTAATGGATCTTATCGTTTTGGGGAGAGTCGAAACGATAACCGCCCGCCATGGCGAAGTGTTGCAGTTACGGCCGAAAGCGGCCAACAGCCGCGCATTAACTGAGGCCATCGGTGAGCACGGGCAACCCATCATGACGTTACCTCGTGGTTTTTATCTGAAAAAGACCCTTACCGGCCCGATGCTGTCACGTCACTTTTTGCTTTAACAGACAAATCCTATTATTCCGATTAATCAATAAACGCGTATAATTGTATCTTTGTGTTTCCGTAATTTCCGTAAGGTGTAAGGCACTATGTTTGAATGGATTGCCGATCCAAATGCTTGGTTGGCGCTAGGCACACTGACTATCCTCGAGATTGTTCTCGGCATAGACAATATTATTTTCCTTTCTTTAGTGGTCGCCAAATTACCTAAGGCGCAGCAAAACAAAGCCCGTCGTCTTGGTTTGGCCGGAGCAATGTTAATGCGTTTAGCATTACTTGCTTCTATTGCCTGGGTTATCCGCCTGACGGAGCCGCTATTTACGGTGGCGGGCCATGGTATCTCCATGCGAGATCTCATTTTGCTGCTGGGGGGCTTATTCCTGATTTGGAAAGCCAGCAAAGAAATTCATGAAACCATTGAAGGCGGTGACACCGAGCACACCAGCAATGTCAGTTCTTTCTTTGCAGCTATCGTGCAAATCATGCTGTTGGACATCATTTTTAGTTTGGACTCCGTGATAACTGCTGTGGGGCTTTCAGACCATCTGTTTATTATGATGGCCGCCGTTGTCATCTCCGTGGGTGTAATGATGTTTGCTGCCCGGCCGATTGGTGAATTTGTTAACCGCCACCCATCAGTCAAAATGCTGGCTTTATCTTTCCTGATTCTGGTCGGGTTTACACTTATGTTGGAAAGCTTCCAGATTCACATTCCGAAAGGTTACATTTATTTCGCCATGTTCTTCTCTATGGGTGTTGAAACCCTGAATCTCATGCGCGGGAAAAAAAATAAGCCGGCGAAGTAAATAAACACCACGTACTCCGGGTGTGGTTCGCCACGCCCGTTTCACGCTTTTTTCTGCACTTTTGCCTTACGCACTTCCCCCTGCCGCAGTGCTTCGTTATAGTCGGATAAGGCAAGTTTGACTTATACCCCAAATAATTGGCGCAGCAATGTCAGGCACCATGGGTATTGGCCTGATAATTTCAGACATTAAGGAAGGTCGGCAATGCAATATCATCGTATTCCCCACAGTTCATTAGAAGTAAGCCTGCTGGGTCTGGGCACCATGACTTTTGGTGAACAAAACAGTGAAGCCGATGCCCATGCTCAACTGGATTATGCCGTTGCAGCCGGTATTAACTTGATAGATACCGCAGAAATGTACCCAGTCCCCCCAAAACCGGAAACTCAGGGGTTAACTGAGCAATACATTGGTAGCTGGATAAAAGCGCGCGGTAGCCGAGACAAAATAATTTTAGCCAGTAAAGTCTCCGGGCCATCACGCGGGAACGATAAGCCCATTCGCCCCAATATGGCACTGGATCGAAAAAACATCCGTATTGCGCTGGAAGACAGCCTCCGACGCCTAAATACAGATTATCTTGATATTTATCAGCTACATTGGCCGCAACGAGAAACCAATTGCTTTGGTAAATTGAACTATCGTTACAGTGAACAAACCGCAGTTGTCACCTTGCTCGAGACACTGGAAGCCCTAACCGAACAGGTTCGCGCGGGTAAAATCCGCTACATTGGCGTCTCCAATGAAACGCCTTGGGGTGTAATGCGTTATCTGCAACTGGCAGAAAAGCATGATTTACCGCGTATTGTTTCGATTCAAAACCCCTACAGTTTGCTGAACCGCAGCTTTGAAGTAGGGTTGGCCGAGATAAGCCAACACGAGGGCGTAGAACTGCTGGCGTATTCCAGCCTGGCATTCGGCACCCTGAGCGGCAAATACCTCAACGGCGCACAACCCGCCGGGGCGCGTAATACCTTATTCAGCCGATTCACTCGTTATACCGGGCCACAAGCCCAGCGAGCAATTGCTGAATATGTGGCGCTGGCAAAACATCATGGGCTGGATCCGGCACAGATGGCATTAGCTTTCGTCCGTCAGCAGCCATTTGTTGCTAGCACATTGCTGGGCGCAACCTCGTTGGAACAACTGAAAAGTAATATTGATAGTCAGAATGTTGTGCTGGGCCAAGAAGTATTGAATGCATTGGAAGAGATTCATACCCGATTTACCTTCCCTGCACCTTGATTTCTACTTGACCCAAAGAGCAAAAAGGCCGCTGTGCGGCCTTTCGTTTATGTTATCGGCTCATTGAGCCACTTTACGCCGCTGTTGCCGCCACTGCCAACCCCAGAGCAACGCTATCGCCAGAGCGAAAATCACGCCGAAACCAATCCCCACCGCCACCACTGGCACACCGAGCTTCACCACCACGGAGAACAAGCCCAGCATCAGCAACATTGCCGTGTTTTCACCAAGGTTTTGCACCGCAATAGCATTACCCGCACCGACACTATTTTTACCGCGTTCTTGCAGTAAAGCATTAAGCGGAACCACAAAGAAACCACCCAAAATCCCGATAATAATCAACAGCAAATAGGCCATCGGCATACTGTGTTGCAGGGCAAAAATCGCGACCGCAACACCAATCAATACCCCTGCCGGTAAACAACGTTTCACGGTTTTCAAGGTGACAAAACGGGCCGCAGCTCCCGCCCCGACGACAATCCCAATCGCCACCATAGCATTGAGCAGTGTGGGAGTGGCGTTATCTGTAATCCCAAGTGCAATTGGCACCCAGAGCACCAGCAGGAAGCGCAATGTTACCCCCGCGCCCCAAAATAGGCTGGTTCCCGCCAGTGAGAAGCGGGTTTCGCCATCGCGCCATAAAATGCGACACGCCGTGAAGAAACTGCCCGTCATTGCCCGAGGTCGCCATGAATTACCTGACCTGGCGGCAGCTAACCTTGGGATGAACATATTCGCGACCACCGCAATGGCATAGACCAACGCACACACGCCCAATGCCGCGCCCAGATGCCAATCAGCCAATATGCCGCCCGCAACCGACCCGAGTAAAATGGCGGCAATGGTTGAAGCCTCCATCATGCCGTTGGCTTTCACCAACTGCTCACCGGAGGTGATTTCACCCAAAATGCCATATTTCGCTGGCGAATAAGCCGCAGCCCCTACCCCCACCAGGCTATATCCCAAGAACGGATTGAAACCAAAACAGATAACCAGCGCGCCAGCCAGTTTCAAGCCGTTCGCCACCATCATGACCCGCCCCTTGGCAAAGCTGTCGGCAAATTGCCCAACAAACGGAGCCAGAATGATATAGGTCGCGACAAACGCCATTTGTAATATTGGCTGACTCCAGTCGGGATATAACTGCTGCTTAATTAATGCCAATGTAGCAAAAAGCAGAGCATTATCACCAAACGCCGAGAAAAATTGCGCGCAGAGAACCGCGACCATCCCCTTGGATAATAACGGCTTATCGACTAATTCTTGCTGACTCATGCGCTCATCTCCGGGTCTTCCGCCATCTTACTTAACGTCACAAAGTCAGGTTTGCCACTCCCCAGCAGAGGCAAGGCTTTCACCACCCGAATATCACGCGGCACTGCCAATTCTGGCACACCACTTTCTCGGGCTGCTTTGACTAACTTTTCACGAGCCATTTCACTGTCAGTAGTAAACAACACCAGAGCTTCCCCTTTGGCGCTATCGGTTTTCGTTGCTGCCGCGTGTTGCCCTTCCGGCGAAACACGCAGTGCGAGCTGTTCAACACTCTCCAGTGATACCATTTCTCCGGCTAATTTAGCAAAGCGCTTCATCCGGCCACGAATGGCGCAGTAGCCTTGTTCATCAATAGCCACAATATCACCAGTGTCATACCAGCCCATTTCCTGCTCGCCCTGAGCATTTTCAGCAGATGGCTGCTCCAGTATCCCCGGGTTTTCTACTCGCAAATAACCGCGCATAATATTAGGGCCACGTAATTGTAAACGCCCGCCCTGTTCGATACCGGGCACCTGAATCAGCCGGGACTCCATCCCTGGCAGAATGCGGCCCACCGTATTCACTTTTGCCGCCATCGGCACATTAATTGCCACGACAGGCGCACATTCAGTGACGCCATAACCTTCCAGAATACGAATCCCAAATTTGTCCTGCCAAATCTGTTTGGTGCTATCAGCTAACTTTTCAGCGCCAGCCACCACATAACGCAAGCGGGCAAAATCATACGGATGAGCAAAGCGGGCATAGTTGCCAAGGAAAGTGGAGGTACCAAACAGCACCGTGCAGTTACGGTCGTACACCAGTTCAGGGACGACCCGATAATGTAGGGGACTGGGGTAAAGAAATACGCGGCTGCCAGTCATCAGCGGTGTAAATAACCCCACCGTCAGGCCAAAAGCATGGAACAGCGGCAGTGACGACATAAAACGGTCACGCGGTGTGAAATCCGCAATGGTGCGGATCTGCTCGACGTTTGCCAATAAACTGGCGTGTGAATGCACCACACCTTTAGGATTACCCTCTGAGCCAGAAGTAAATAAAATCAACGCGCTGTCATCTGCCTGTTGTGGCGTCATTGCTCGACGAGGGGAAAATAAATGGAATAAAATCCATAACTTATCAGCCAACGTGACCGTATCTTTTAAATCTTCCAGATAGACCCAATTGGCCTCAGTAACCTGTTCAGGTAAATGTGTCAGTTTGCCTTTTTCCAAGAACTGCCGTGAGGTCACGATAGTCTTTAAAGAAGCCGCAGTAATAGCACTTTTCAGACCCTTAGCACCCGAAGTGTAATTAAGCAGCGCCGGGATGCGCCCCCGGAGCGTGGCACCGAAAATCGCCGCAGCCGTGATAGTGGCATTGGGCAAAAGCATCCCAACATGCTCTCCCCGAGCAGTAAAACGTTGCAAAATACGGCTGACACCTAAGATTTTCTTTAGCAGCGTTTGATAGCTGTCTTCCTTAAAGGAAATGTCTTCGATGCAAGGCTTTAAACGGCCATAGCGCGTTTGTGCTGATAACAGCGCTTCAAATAATGTTTCTCGTGGCACGATAGCCATGCGTGCTGCCATCATAATGGCGTGTAAGCGCTCACCTGCCAGCACTCGGCGGTCACGGGCACGTGGCGCTCGCGGCATCGGTAAAGTGGTTGCGGGCAGCACATGAATACTGATTTTTGGGAACCAACGGACTTTTAGGACATCCCCCAATCGCCCAAAACGTGTAAATTCAGGCCCTTCCAGACGGATAGGAACAACAGCAGCCCCTGATTTCGCAGCAACAAAGGCTGCGCCATCATAGATTTTCATTAATGAACCGGTGACGGTGATTCGCCCCTCAGGGAATATCACCACTGGTCTGCCCTGTTCGACCATTCTGACCAAATGTTTGATTGCCATGGGCTTGGTAGGATCAAGCGCAACAAAATCCACATACTGCCGCAACCAGCGCATATACCAGCTTTCAGTAATGTTGGAGTAGACAGCAAACACCGGTTTTATTGGGAGAAACAGCGCTAACAGAGCACCATCAAGGAAAGAGACATGATTGGGCGTAATAATCAGTTTTGGGTGCGAAAACTGGTCAGTAATGCCATCAATGGTGACGCGAAATAATCCACGAAAAAGAGTACGCAACAAGCGATAAGCCATGTCTGTTTCTCTATAAGCCAATGAATATGAAAAGAACAGGATACTATAATAATGGCTGATTTATCTGTAAGAGGAGGCCGATAATGGGGAGGAAAAAGACAAATAAAAAAAAACCTACGCATCTGCGTAGGTCGGTGCAAATAAAAAACTGGCTTTAACACACAGCGTATGTTGATTATTCACCAATTAATACCTCTGGGATCACTACTGTATCCGTTTGTGTGAAACCTCAGCCAGCAGGCAATCGCAACATTTACGTGCAAAGTGTAACCAGGAGTGAACATTGTCAGTAAGCCGAAAAGGTTTGTAATTCATTGCAGTACATTAGTACAGCGCCACCTCAACTAAGCAGCTCATCGCATTCGGGCCTTGAGTCAAACGAGAAGTCCCAATATCCAATGTCAAGACATTCGGGTTACCAGATTGCTCAACTTGATGTTGTTTGCTACCAAAGCCGGGATCAAACCATGCCCCCGTTGCCATCAAAACCACACCCCGGGTGACACCATCAGTAATGCGCACCCCCGCCAGACAATTACCGCGCAAATTACTCACTTTCACTTGGCTGCCTTCAGTAATTGCACGGCTGGCCGCATCTTGTGGATGCATAAAGAGCGTTTCGCGACCTGCAGTTTTATTCCCCTGCGCCAATGGCGCCGGATCAAGCTGGCTATGCAAGCGATCACTCGGCTGAATAGAGATCAAATGCAGCGGCCACTGCTCTGCCTGCGGTGCTCCCAGCCATTCAACCGGGGGTTTCCATTGTGCATGCGGGGCAAAATCCTCATATTGATAGCTGGCGATTTTTTCACTGAATAATTCAATTTTGCCACTCGGTGTCTGAAGTGGATTAACCTGAGGGTCGGCGCGGAAAGCATCAAAGAAAACAAACTCTTTCTGCGGGGCCGGTAAATCCACATGACCCCGTTGCCAGAATGTATCAAAATCAGGCCACTCCACTCCATGGGGCAATTGCGCAGCACCGCACTCTTGATAGATATGCTTGATCCACGCCATTTCATCTCGCCCCTCAGTAAAGGTATCGCGATAACCTAGCCGCTCAGCCAAATCGGCGAAAATATCAAAATCGTGCCGTGCTTGATGTTGTGGCGCAATCGCCTGATGCATTGCTAATACATAGCGATCCCGTGACGAGCCCCCAATATCATTGCGCTCCAGCGAGCTGGTTACCGGCAACACGATATCGGCCATTTTAGCCGCGGGTGTCCACCAGATATCTTGCACAATCACGGTATCGGGTTTTTGCCAACCCTCCACCAGCCGGTTCAATTGCTGATGATGGTGAAAAGGATTCCCGCCCGCCCAATGCACCAGATGAATATCTGGATAGGTATGGGTTTCCCCCTGAAATTGATAAGGCTGCCCCGGCTGCAGCAACATGTCACAAATACGCGCGACGGGAATAGCCAATCCTGATGGATTTTTCCCCACCGGCATACTCGGCCCGGGGGTATCAATTCGTGGATTACCGACACCATTCATTGAGCCGTGACCAAAGGAGAAACCGCCGCCCGGCAAGCCGACTTGCCCTAACATGGCGGATAGCGCGATGACCATCCAGTAGGGTTGCTCACCGCGGTGGGCGCGCTGAACTGAATAGGAACAGGTCATAAAGCTGCGCACACCAATAAGTTGCTGTGCTAACTGGCTAATTCTTGCCGCCGGGATACCGGTAATCTCACTGGCCCAGTCGGGTGTTTTCGCTATGCCGTCATTCACCCCGCGAATGTAATCAGCCAATTGCTCATAACCCACACAGTGGCTAGCCAGGAAAGCCTTATCTTCGCCGCCAACCCGCTGAATTTCATACGCCAGCGCCAGCATCAATGCCACATCAGTATTCGGGCGAATGGGGATCCATTCCGCATTCACAAAGTCTGGGCAATCATCTCGCATCGGGCTGATGTTAATCACCGGAGTGCCTTTTTGTACCAATTTCTCCAGCCAAGGTTTTAATGAATGTTCAGCCGAGCCACCAGACGATACTTGAGCATTTTTCAGTGCCAGCCCACCAAATGCGATAAACAGTTCGCAGTGCTCCACCACACTTGGCCAAGAGGTCACCCTGCCAGTCAGTGGGCTAAAAGTCCCTATCACATACGGCAAGAAAAACTGCGCCGAACCCCAACTGTAGTTACCGAGTTGGTCAACACCACCACCGCCACTGAAATAAAAACGCCGGACTAATGAACGGGCGTGATGTAAACGCCCAGCAGAAGACCAGCCATAGGAGCCAGTAAATAGCCCTGAAGGGCCATATTTATCTCGGACACGGCGATTCTCTTGCGCGACTAAATCCAGCGCGACATCCCAGTCCACTTCAACAAAATCTTCCCGTCCACGTAAAGTTCGATCACTTTTTTCCCGCTGCTGCAACCACGAACGGCGCACCGCCGGTTTACGAATACGTTTATCGGAATACACCATTGGGGTAATTGAATCCAATAGCGGTGAAGGATTGGGGTCATCGGCAAACGGCTCGCAGCGGATTAATTTGCCATCTTCAACGACTGCAGTGTAAGCGCCCCAGTGGGCAAGCTGGGGGTAACGGGTGATGGACATGGCTATCTCAGACAATTAAATAGATCATAAAAGTAACATTTACCCGGCAATATGCCCAAAGCACAATTTTGACTAAACATAATCGTTTTAGACTAAGCGGGCGGGCGCTGATGTGTTGTTCTGTGGTTTTTTCTCGCCAAGTTGCGATCATCCCCCCTTGCGGACAGCTTCGTTTTCCGCAAAACTGAGTGATGTAAGCGATTACCCTGAAAATCTCTGGAAGAAAAATGGCCACTATTAAGGATGTTGCCAAGCTGGCGGGTGTTTCCGTCGCGACGGTATCTCGTGTTATCAATAATTCGCCCAAGGCCAGTGAAACATCAAGAAAGGCAGTATGTAACGCCATGGAGCAGTTACAATACCACCCAAATGCCAATGCTCGGGCGCTGGCTCAACAATCGACAGAAACCGTGGGTATGATTGTTTCTGATGTATCAGACCCTTTCTTTGGCTCTATGGTCAAAGCGGTTGAGCAAGTAGCTTATGCCACCGGTAATTTTCTGTTAATTGGTAACGGTTACCATGACGAGGAAAAAGAGCGGCAGGCGATCGAACAATTGATTCGCCATCGCTGCGCTGCGCTGGTCGTTCATGCTAAAAAATTATCTGACGAAGAATTGACGTCATTAATGGTGCAGATCCCCGGTATGGTGTTGATTAACCGCACATTACCGGGCTTCGAAACTCGCTGTGTTGCACTCGATGATCGTTATGGTGCCTGGCTGGCAACCCGCCATCTGATTCAGCAAGGGCATAAACGAATAGCAATTATTTGCTCCAATCATCAAATTTCTGATGCCACCGATCGCCTACAAGGTTATCTGGATGCTCTGGAAGAGTTTGGTATTCAGGTTGATGACCGCTTAATTTCCTACGGTACGCCGGATGAAATCGGCGGCGAACAAGCTATGACCGACTTACTTGGCCGAGGCAGAAACTTCACTGCGGTCACTTGTTATAATGATTCCATGGCCGCTGGAGCATTGTCGGTGCTCAGTGATAACAGTATCGAAGTGCCGCAAGAGATCTCACTGATCGGTTTTGACGATGTATTGATCTCCCGTTATCTGCGCCCCCGGCTGACCACCATTCGCTACCCGGTGGTGGCGATGGCGACACAGGCGGCTGAATTGGCATTGGCACTTGCCAACAACACGCCACTGCCCGAAATCACCAATATGTTCAGCCCAACACTGGTGCGACGCCATTCTGTCGCCAGCCTACAAACACCAACAGATGGCTGAGGCGTTGGCTTTCTATCATTAAAGCAACTCTAATGCGATAAGCTCTTCGATAGTTTGGCGGCGGCGGATTAAGCGCGGCTGCCCCTGCTCGAATAAGACCTCCGGTAATAATGGGCGGCTATTATAGTTTGAAGACATGGATGCGCCATAAGCCCCGGTGTCGTGGAATACCAGATAATCGCCAATTTTGGTGGCTGGCAATGCACGGGTCTCTAATCCGCCCCCCGCTTCCTGAGTAAACACATCGCCTGACTCGCAAAGTGGGCCGGCAACAACAGTATCAATCAGCGGTTCAGCAGCAAGTGAGCGCCCGTCAGCTGGCAATAATGAAATATGGTGATAACTGCCGTACATCGCGGGCCGCATCAAATCATTAAAGCCGGCATCCACCAAAACATAGTGCCGACGCCCCATATTTTTCACCGCCCGAACTTGCGCGATTAACACACCCGATTCCGCCACCAGGAAGCGGCCGGGTTCAATTTCAAGACTGATTGGGTGGCCAAAATGTGCGGCAATTCGCTCACGGGCGCTGTTCCATAAGCCGTAATAATGCTCGGTATCAATCTCATCATCGCCAAATTGATACGGAATAGACAACCCGCCACCGGCGGAAATAGCACTGATATCCTGCCCCAGAGAGATAACCTGTGCCACCATGGCATCGCAGACCTGTTCCAGATGTTGATAATCAACACCGGAGCCAATATGCATATGGATGCCCACCAGTGTTAAGCCATATTTCTGAATTTTATCAATAGCTTGCGGCAAATCTTCATGCCAAATACCGTGTTTGCTGTTTTCACCGCCGGTATTGGTTTTCTGACTGTGCCCATGTCCAAAACCTGGATTGACGCGCAACCAAACCGGGTGACCGGGCGCATGTTGCCCCAGTTGGTCGAGCATGTCGATGGAACCCGCATTCACGGGAATGTTTAATTCTGTCACCCGCAGTAATGTGGCCTGATCCAGTAAATCTGCTGTGAAAACAATCTCAGCAGGCTCTTGTCCCGGTTGAAAACCGGCCTGTAGTGCGCGCTCAATCTCACCCAACGATACCGAGTCGACTTTAACCCCTTGTTCGCGCATCAAACGCAAAATATGAATATTTGAACATGCTTTCTGCGCAAAACGGATCACATCAAAATGGCGTAATTGATTGATCTTTTGGCTAATAATATCACCATCATAAGCCCAAACCGGGCAGCCAAAACGCTCAGGCAAGGCAATGAGATTGTGGGCAGTCAGTGCCGTAGAGGTATCGTTAAGTGCGCGCGGCATAAGTCTTTCCTAATAATGGGTGAGCAAAATAATGGGCGAAAATAACGGTTTCGCTGATGGGTTATTATTAACAACAGAGTGGTTGTTAGGAAAATATCTATTTACCCTTAGTCTATTCATTTATGATATGGGTTAGATGACTTTTTCACCACCGCAGGAGCGCTGTGATGCCCGCAATTTCTTTACGACAAATAGAAATTTTTCATGGGGTTATGACCACGGGTAACCTAACTGAGGCGGCATTATTGCTCCAGACATCACAACCTACCGTCAGCCGTGAGTTGGCCCGCTTTGAGCAATTAGTCCAATTAACACTGTTTGATCGCGTGCGGGGGCGTCTTTATCCCACCGTGCAAGGTTTGCGTTTATTTGAAGAAGTTCAGCGCTCTTATTATGGGCTTGATCGGATCAAACAAGCCGCCGAGGGAATTCGTCAATTTCAACATGCGCAGCTTTCTATTGCATGCCTGCCGGTATTTTCGCAATCACTGCTACCTGCCGTGTGCAAACCCTTTATTGACCGCTATCCAGAAGTGAGTCTGAGTGTTATTCCGCAGGAATCGCCTTTACTAGAAGAATGGCTTTCAGCCCAGCGACATGACCTTGGCCTGACGGAAAATACGCAGACACCCGCAGGCACGGTGCGCCATGCATTGATGACGGTGAATGAAGTTTGTGTATTACCCAGTTCTCACCCATTGCGGGAAAAAATGGTTCTAACACCACAAGATTTCCAGGGCGAGAACTTTATCAGTCTGTCAGTCACTGACAGTTATCGCCAGTTACTGGATAATCTCTTTGCTGAACAAGGCATTAACCGCAGATTAGTCTTGGAAACTCACAGCGCTGCATCAGTTTGCGCCATGGTACGAGAGGGGGTGGGTGTCTCAATTGTTAACCCATTAACTGCGCTGGATTATATTGGCAAAGGAGTGGGTGACGGTGTTTGCGTGCGGCCATTTAGTGTTGAGATTCCTTTTACTATCAGCTTGATACAACCAATACACCGCCCCTCATCTAGCTTGGTCGATACCTTTATCGAGCATTTGAAACAGCAGGCAATCACCTTCCAACAACGGCTGGCTGCGGTGATTGCCCAACAATATTAATCTGTTATTTAAGCTGATGTGACCTTACTGGCGCGTGCGCGGGAAAAGGTAAACAGGCATAGCAGTAACCCCATCATCGCCAGTGCGGCGGCAGCCAGCGGGACAGTCGTCAAACCCAACCCTTGAGTAATCACCACACCACCGACCCATGCCCCCAGCGCATTGCCGACATTAAAAGCCGCAATGTTCAGTGTTGAGACCAGGTTGGGCGCTTTTTTGCCATAAGTGACCACATTAATTTGCAAGGCGGGCACGGCCGAGAATGCCGCAGCAGACCACAAGAATAGTGTCACTTCCGCCGCTAATAATGAGTAGCTTGTCCAACTAAATAGGGCGGAAAATATCGCAATGAGCAAGAACGTCATCGTCAGACTCACGGGTAAACGCCAATCGGCCAGCCGCCCACCGACAATATTCCCCAACGTCAGGCCCACGCCCATCAACAACAATGTCCAACTGATACCATGTTCAGAAACCTGAGTGACTTCAGTCAAAATTGGCGCGATATAAGTAAAGAGAGCAAACATGGCGGCGGCAAAAAAGACCGTCATCAGCAAAGATAACCAGATGCCGCCACCGCGCAGAGCAGCAATTTCCTTACGTAACTCGGTAGGTGCTTCCTCCTGAGAAGAAGGCAATTTGCGATAGAGTGCGGCTAATGAGAATAAGCCGATGACTGAGACAACCCAGAATGTCGAGCGCCAACCGAAAGCTTGCCCCAAAGCCGTGCCCAAAGGTACGCCCAGCACATTGGCGAGTGTCAGGCCGGTAAACATCAAAGCCACCGCTGACGCCCGTCTATTCGGGGCCACCAGATTCGAGGCAACCACAGCACCAATACCAAAGAAGGCCCCATGGCTCAGCGCCGTAATAACCCGAGCTAACATCAAGAAATCATAGCTGTAGGCCAGCGCGCACATCAGGTTACCGACAATAAAGATCACCATTAATAACAATAGCGTCTTTTTACGCGGTAATTTGGCCGTCAGTACCGCCATGATAGGTGCGCCGATAGCCACTCCCAGTGCATAACCACTGATGAGCCAACCAGCGGTTGGAATCGAGATGTGCAAATCACCCGCCACCTGAGGCAACAACCCCATAATGACAAACTCAGTGGTACCAATAGCGAAAGCACTCAGTGCTAATGCCAGCAGCGCAACAGGCATAATAAAAGCTCCCAGTCAGATAATATCTTCCCATCGCAGGCAACAGGCAGATCAAATTATTGCCAGTAATTATCAATTAACCGGCACATTGTAGTGAGTAAAAGAAAGGCAAAAGAATCGGGCCAATGGCTGAATAATCCAGCAATAACCCTATAATTTATAATTATTTAATTTCTCAACTTGCTATACCCAATCGATTTCAACCTGACGGGTATAAATAGAAATAGCATGAGTTGATGAAGCATGACTAGTCGTGAACAGAGTTATAACTAGCATGATAAGCAATTTCCCCTTATTTTTGCTGATAACCTAATGAAATAAGAAATAAATTCGCGACATCGCTGATAATAAAAATATGTTTGAGAATGTTACGGACATCATTCTGACTCCCGCGATTCATATGAGAGCCGCCAACACCGCAGTGGTTTCAAATAGGCAGAGGGTGGGTGGCAAACCACTCCACCAAGAAATCCAACATCGCCCTTAATGTGGCCGGCATTTGTCGGCGTGAAGTATAAATGCCATAAATCCCCATCGCCTGTGGCTGATAATCCGGCAATAATCTTATTAACTCTCCATTGGCGATATAAGGTGCTGCTGAGTAACTGGGTTGCAAAGTGATACCGGCCCCTTCTAATGCACCACTGAGCAAAACGACCGACTCATTGGCGCTTAGATTTCCCCCTACTGCAACAGATGATTTAACGCCTTGCTGCTCAAAGTGCCATAAACTTTTGCCAAAATAGGAGTATGTCAGGCAGTTGTGAATGGCCAAATCTTGTGGGTATTTTGGTATTCCCTTGGCGGATAGATAACCTGGCGAGGCACAAACAACGGAATGACAAGTAGAAAGCCGGCGAGCAATTAAGTTTGGGTCTAAATCATTAGTAATGCGCAATGCCAAATCAATGCGCTCTTCCACCAAATTGACCGCTCGATTATTCATTTGTAAATCTACCGCGACCAAAGGATGACGGCGCAAATAGTCCGCGACAGCAATCACCAATGCACTTTGTCCGAGAGATTGAGAACAACTGAGACGCAACAAACCTCGCAATTCATCATTTTCCTGACCCTCAATTAAATCCATATCCTTAGCAAATTCAAGCATATGCCGACAACGTGCAAGAGTCGCCTCGCCAGCATGGGTCAGACTCAATTTTCGCGTTGTCCGATGTAATAAACGTGCCCCGGCCCATTGCTCCATCTCGGCCAAATAACGGGTCACCATTGCCCGCGACATCTCCAAGGCCTCTGCGGCGGCAATCATACTGCCCCGCTCAACAATGGCGACAAAAACCTCAGCTGCGGTGATCCTATCCATGATTAGCTCGATTTAAGCAACAAATAATTGCCTATTATCGGGTTTTTCTATCGATATAAGCAATCTATTATCTAGCCCATACCCAGTCACTCACAGGAAAATGAACATGCTAAATAAAACTCTATTACCAATGGCCTTTGCTGGCCTAACAGCTTTCGCTGCCATATCAACAGCTAATGCTGCTGAACAGCTCAAAATGGAAGTCTATAACCCCGGAGAAAAAAGCATCTTCCCTGTTTCCTCTGAAATTATCAGTGGTAAAACGGAAGTAGCCCTGATCGATGCGCAATTTCAGCGCAATGATGCCGAAGAGTTGGTGAAAATAATTCAGCAAAGCGGTAAAAAACTGACCACGATTTATATCAGCCAAGCAGACCCTGATTTCTATTTCGGTCTGGATGTTAT
Source organism: Yersinia canariae (assembly GCF_009831415.1). Taxonomy (NCBI): domain Bacteria; kingdom Pseudomonadati; phylum Pseudomonadota; class Gammaproteobacteria; order Enterobacterales; family Yersiniaceae; genus Yersinia; species Yersinia canariae. The sequence continues at coordinate 3,693,286 of NZ_CP043727.1, forward strand.
TACCAAGGCATTCCCACAAGCCAAAGTGATCGCAACACCGCAAACCATTGAAGAAATTAAAGCAACCAAAGACGGGAAAATGGCCTATTGGGGGCCAATTTTGAAAGAAAATGCCCCGTCACAAATTATTGTGCCGCAAGCGCTGCAAGGTAATAGTTTCACTGTCGACGAGGAAAAAATTAATGTCGAGGGTTTAGATGGGCCATCACCAGAAAAAACCTTTGTCTGGATCCCATCATTAAAAGCAGTTGTCGGGGGAGTTGCCGTTTCAGGTAATATTCATTTATGGGTTGCGGATACTCAGACCTCCGAGTCACGCCAAAACTGGCTGACAACACTGGAGAAAATCAAAGCATTAAAACCGGTCACTGTTGTTCCGGGGCATTATCTTGATAACGCACCACAAACATTGGAATCAGTCACCTTTACTCAACGCTATTTGACGACGTTAAATGCGGAAATTCCTAAAGCAAAAGACTCTGCAGAACTGATTGGCGCAATGAAAAAACATTATCCTGAGCTGAAAGATGAATCTAGCCTGGAATTAAGCGCTAAGGTGCTTAAAAACGAAATGAAATGGCCGCAATAAAAACTATTAATACTAATCGTCACTAAATTTTTACGTCAGAAAAGATAATTGAGGAAGATACAATGACCGCCACAAAGTTACATTACATTTTTGATCCACTGTGTGGCTGGTGCTACGGTGCTGCGCCACTGGTACAAGCTGCACAAAATATTCCTAATCTTGTGCTGGTATTACACGGCGGCGGAATGATGTCTGGGGCGAATCGTCGCCAGATAGATAGCCAATGGCGTGGTTATGTTATGCCTCATGACCAGCGTATTGCCCAACTTACTGGGCAAATTTTTGGTGACGATTATTTTAATAATTTACTGAATGATACTTCGGCAATAATGGATTCCACTCCGCCTATTGCTGCTATCCTGGCCGCTGACAAACTTACAGGCCAAGGTGCAGAAATGCTTCATCGCATCCAACATGCCCATTATGTCGAAGGGCAACGTATAGCGGATACGCCGGTATTAACGGCGCTGGCTACGGAAATTGGGCTAGACCGCGACTCATTTATTAATGGCTACAATATAGCGCTGGCAATATCCAGCCAGCATATTGCTGAAAGCCGTGCATTACTGGCTAAAGTACACGGGCACGGTTTCCCCACATTTGCATTAGAAGACGAACAGGGGAAAATAACTCCCCTACCGGCAAGCGAATATTATGGAAACCCGTCTGACTGGCGTGAATGGCTAAAAAATATTATCTCACATTAAAAACTCACCACGGCCTCGTCATTAATATGTTGAGGAGGCCGTACTGTAGCGGGTAAACAAAAGCGGGCTACAGATTGATTAAGCTGAAATATTTGCTGTTGTAAAACTTCAGAGGCGCGGGTGGATTGGTCGACTAATTCAGCATTCAACCTTGTTACCTCATTAATCATGCCCACCCGCTCAGTGATATCTTCAATTCCTTTACTTTGCTCATGTGATGCGGCCGATATTTCGGCCATCAAATCAGTCACTTTTATGACCGCATCAATGATAGCGCGTAAATTATCACCAGATCGCCCTACCAGACCAGCTCCAGCCGAGATGTATTTTGACGAGTTATCAATAAGCCGCTTAATATTTAGCGCTGAGTTGCCACTCTGATGCGCCAGCATCCCGACTTCCCGTGCAACCACAGAGAACCCGCGCCCGTGTTCCCCTGCATGGGCGGCTTCAATCGCAGCATTTAACGCCAGAATATTGGTCTGAAAAGCCACCGATTCAATTAAAGTGATAATTTCAGCTATCTGCTGAGAGCCCTCGGAAATATCAGTCATCGAACTCACCACACTAGACATCATATCCCCGCCCTGACTGGCGATATTTTTGGCTTCATTCGCCAAATGATTCGCCTGGCCTGCACTCATTGAATTCTGCTTTACGCGCTCGGTAAGTTGATGCATGTTTAATGTTGTGGCGGCCAATGACTGTGTTTGCGATTGTGTTTGCTCAGAAATACGATGACTATCTGCGGCTATTTGATTCACACCAGACAAGATAATATCGACACCTCCACGCACCTGACTAACCAATGCCACTAATCCTTGCTGCATTTGATATATGCTATCAGCCAATTGCCGAACCTCCCGGCTCGTAAAAGCGCTATGCTCAATCTGGCGAGATAAATCACCTGCCGCAATAACATGAATTTGGGAAATAAGATAATTGAGTGGCCTAATAACCCAGCGAGTCACACCTAACCAGACAGAGCAAGCAAGACATAATAAAATAGCCAAAGCTATAATAACGGCCTGCTTTGCCGAAGACAGTGAAGAAAGTAATTGGCTATCCATAACTGCGCGATTATTTTCGCTATCCTGCAAATAGCTGTAATATTTTTCGGTAAAATCACTTTGAAAACCCTGGATAGGGACTTCAAAGAAAACATCAATATTGTTATTTTTGACCAGCCCTTGCCCAAGTTCCATTAAGCCCTGATACAACTGCTGATAACTTTCCTTCAGAGCAATAAATTCCGGTCGTTCATCATGAGCAGAAAGCAGTAACAACTGACGGTAATCGTTCTGTGACTGCTGCATAGATTGCATCGCTTCACTCAAAAGGCTATGCCAACTCCCTTCAGATCCAGTCTCTTTGTCCTCCATATAATAGATTCCGGCCCGATTGAGTTTATCGCTGGCAATTAATAATTCCATTCTGGCACGATCCATTAATACTTCTTGCTGATGGCTGTGGTGTGTTTTCTCAATATTGCCTTTTGTATTATCTAATATATGAGATAAATACCCTATAGAAATAAATTGTAGTAAAGAGAAAAGGCTAATAACCAAAATAAGACCCGATAAGATGCCAAACTTCCCATTGGTAAATGAACTTATATATTTAACACCAGGCATAAATCTCATAACAAAACAGCCAGCACGAGATAACATTATTTTCACACTTAGCGATGATTGATATATCAATATTACTCGTCAAACATGACAGAAATATTTCAATAAATAGAATGATATACTCATCTGTCAATGCGAGACAGTAAACGTAGACTATTAACAGGATGCCCCTGAGATTGTTCCGTCAAAAGAGTATTATCGCTCAATCGGTAAAAAATAGGATAGCTTACCGCATAAGGCGTATTTAAGAAGTCATACAAATAACGGTCTTTACCGCCGTCAATAGATAAAGATAATACTTTACCAATGAAAATATTCTTCTTAGCGTCTACTACATTAAAAATAATATTACGCCTGGCTTTGATATTGTCATTTTCATCATATACATCTGCGGATGAGCTTATTTTTCGTTTCATCACGCTAACTCTTGAATGGACATGATAAATCTCCTGTTCATGTTTAAAATCATAATTAACCTCCCAGTACCCCTCTATATCTTTCATTGGATGAATATAAGCATAAACCCTTCCAAGCTCATACCCCCCTCCTGCCCCCAGAAAAATACCTAAGCACAATATTTTCGTTATTTTTTTTCGCATGCTAGTACCCCATACTGGTATTTACAGGCAATATATTCACCATTTTTTTGTTTCTTTAAAAAAACATAAGGATCTTTATTATAGGCATTTAAAAAACCCTTATCGCTAGCCTCATTTAAACCAACTAATATCGGTAGTTTTTTAACACTAATAATATTAACCTGATAGCTGTAATAAGTTATATAGAATGACACCAATAAAAAAAGACAAGAAATTATAAAAATAGAAATCCTCCCTAAAACAGGAATGGGAACTGAGGGTAATTTAATAAGGTTATCTTCAAAATCACCTAGGAGATTGATATTAGGCAGCAGCGGACTTGTTGATGACCCCTTAGCAATAAATTCAGGTTTAATACCAATACAATATCCTTTCTTGGGGATTGTAATAACTAACTCATGATCTTTGTCATCAAGAGCATTGCGCAAATTACTAATGGTTTGTGTTAACGTATTATCGGTAACATAACTTCCCTCCCATACTTTCTCCTCAATATCCTCACGAGAAAGAGCAACCGGATAGTGAGAGCATAGCAAGGACAATAATTCTGATTCTTTATTTCTTATCTTGACTATCCCATCCCCTTTACTAAGAGTTCTTTTGAGTGGAGTAAAAATAATATTTCCTATAATTATTTCATTCATTCCATTTCTCACACTTAAAAGTATAACTTGAGAAAATAACAGAAATAATAGAGATAACAACATTAGGTCTTAACTCAAGGAGATAAGAAAACAAAAAATAAGAATTACAACCAAAATTTAAAAGAAAATAAAAAACTCAACAATAAAGTCTATCAAGAAAACTCAATGAGTAATAAAAACAAACATTAAATGAAAAGTAAAAAATCAGCAAAGAAATTAACATGATAAATAAACAACCATAGTTTGTATGAAATTACAGCCACTCAACTTCATTACGGAATAACTCATGAATAAATGAGAAAAAACAAAACACCATAATCTTTGATAGTGGCTACAACAGTCATTATTAAAAAAATAAATTGATATATTTACCAATAAAAAGATATCCAACCCCAGCAAGAGAAATATAAGGACCAAAAGCTATATAATCAGTTTTCTTATTAAATGAACAATTGATAATAATATATGCAATGATCCCAAAAAAAGAAGAAAGCAAAACCAAATAAGGAATGGCAGTTATGCCAAACCAAGCGCCTAAGGCTGCCATTAACTTAAAGTCACCATATCCCATCCCATCAATATTCTTGAGTAATTTAAACATAACGTAAGGGAACCATAAGAATATATATCCCGCTGCTGCTCCCATGACTGAAAGTGACAACGACGAAAAGGTATTATTTATATTAAGAATAAGCCCACACCACAGTAATGATAATGTAATACAATCAGGGAGAAGATAATGCTCAAGATCAATAAAAGTCAGAACAATAAGAGCCCAAACCAATAATAAACTACAAAAAATCAAGTAAGTATCTTTTACAAAAAAAACAGTAACCAAAGTTAAAATAGCTGTCAATAACTCTACAAAAATATATCTAGGATTTATTTTCTGATGACAACATTTAGTCATACCACGCAAAAATAACCAACCGAACACAGGAATGTTATATCTAAGCGGTAAATCGCGATAACAATCTGGACAAAAAGATTTTGGAAAACATAAATTAAATCTATTTTTAAAAATATTTTGTTTTTTATGACTCATTCTACTTTGAGGTACAGTATCAAAAATCATAATAGGAAGACGATAAATAATAACATTTAAAAAACTTCCAACACAGAGCCCAAGTACAGAATAAAATAAAAAGTGAGTTAAGTAATCTATATTATAAATCATTATTATATATACCTTGCTATAGTTTCCTAAGAATGATTATATTGCCGCTGATATAATCGCTGTCTTTGATGAAATTTATATCGACATGACTGACTTCAATACTTGCGATCTGTGATAGTGCAAAGACAACATTAATAAATAGAGTAAAATCCGCGTTTTCAACGCGAACTAAAATAGAGTCACGCGACAAGTCACTAATTTCAAACTCAGGAAAATGCTCACTAAACAATATTAACAAAGTGCTATTAACACTTTCACTATAAGGATGACCAACACTATGGTTAGAATGTTTTTTCATTTGATACATATCGGCAAAAGATGAATGATTCATAATTTTATTTTTTAGTGAAAAGTATTCCTCTGATAGTTTTTTATTTTCAAATAAATTAAACAAAATAAATCCAGAAAAGATAGCAGTCATAACCAAGACAAAGACTACTTTAAAGTCTCTAAATACAAAATAAGGAGATATTCTTTTAGAATTCATAATAAGTATTTAAATATAATATTTCTTGTTCCGTCATCGTTAATTGTTTCATCAACATTTAGATACTGTTTTTCTTCACTTATAACATTTAACCCCATGCCATTCTCATCCGATTTATTTATATTAAAACTAATTTCACTCTGTTCATTATCAAAAGAAATACTATTTATAACGATATTCAGATCACCTACAAGCAAATGTGTAGCGTGCAATAATCTAATGAAGTCAGGTTTAATAACACTATAACCTCGATAATCAACTTTATCATTAATACTCTCATTATCCATAGACTGCTGTAGTAGTGGGTATTGAACATGGATATCTTGTAAAGATTCATTTAGCATATGAATATCTCGTAATATATTATTTTTATCAACCCAAGAATTAAAAAAAATAACTATCGATAATAAAAAAAACAAGTTAACCGTTCTAAAAAATGAAAAGGTTTTAATCATCTGTTTATCATGTCGATGATATCGCCCACTTAATAAATTAGCACTATTATTATCAATGTTATCGGCCATAATGCGTAACACATCGCAATAATCTGCTGAATGGGCGTTTTCCTCTCTACTATTAATAGAAATAAATATATTTTCATCACCAGAAAAATAGGATGATAAACATAGGCTATCAAATATATCATCCCTGAGTACAAATCCTGATTCTCCACTATCTCTTATTAACCATTCATTATTCAGCTTAATAGAAAAGTATTTATCACCGTCAAATGGCAGTGTTAATACATCTGGTATCATAACGTTTGTATATATACCGACATCCTTTAGCCACCCCAACCAAAGATTCATTAATTTATGTTCAATTGCTGTTATATAACAAAAAAAATCGTCCGATTTTAATACCACAATATGAAAATCGTCTATATTACTTACAATGGTAGGCTCAATAGAAAATGCTATAGAAGATTCTTTATTTAAAATTTTTTTACTTATTAACTTAATCCTCCTAAAAATAACAAAACTCGATGAAACTAGAACCGTCACATTATAATTAAAAAATGAAGAAAGACTTTTCAACTCAGAATAGTTATTTATACGGCCACATTGTTTATTTTTTCTCTCCCCTGTGATCGAATACCAATAGACGGGGTCACTTATGTCACTACCAAGCCTAATAATCAGTGTTCCCAGGGGGGGACTACTTTTATTCATTAAAGCTAAACCTCCGCCGCAACACAGTGATATCTTTTCCTTTCACATGGAAAAGACTTGTCAATTGGTAATCCTCACCTTCCATACCCAATTTAAAAACAGATATAAAGTAGTACTCATCATGCGTGAAATATAAAATCCTATTTTCTAGTAATTTATTTATCATATCGGTATCAACGAATGAACTCTTCAGAAGAAAATCTAAGAAAGACTCAACAGTTACCCACCCTTTATCAGGTTTAGATAGTAATATTTTAGAAGTATCACTTTCATTGATCTCATTCATGAGAACCGCTTGTATTAACTTACTATGTTTATCTTCAAGCATATTTATATTAATTAGTAATGTATTATCGATTCTGGAACAAAACAGCGGTGCTATTTGTAAAAAAACCTCATCTCCAATATTGAGTGACTTATCAATTGAATTATTCAGTTGTAGATAGTTTTCTAAAGAATGATGCTCATGAGCCATACTCCCGAGGATAGAATCGGCCGGAGAAGAATGAGCGAAATTTGTTATGATTTTATTGAGTACTGATGAAGTTATATTGTTTAGCTGTAAGATGTATTTTAACACTAGCCAAGGATAGAGTGCATTATTATCAATATTTGTCGAGTAATAATTAATAGTATTTATATTAAAACAATTGGTCATATCAATTAATCTATAACTTATCTCTTTGTTATTTAGCATGATAATATTCTGAGAGTTTATAAACAGATCTGAAAATCCGACTAAATATTCTTGAGTTGAGTATTTTTTAAAGTAAAAATTTGAAAAAAAATCTTCTGCACCTAGTAATAGGTGTTTTTCAAATTGTCTTTTTTTGCTATTTCCAACCAAAAAAATGGTCTCGGATAGATAAAAATAAGTGGTAGAAAGCATTATACTCATCAGCAAAATGGTAGATAAAACAAGTAACAAAGCAATACCCCGTTGTTGCACTATCTCATCCTTAATTAAATAGTATAATTTAATAAAATGAAAACCTTTCTTACTACTCCGATATTTTCCAGCGAAATAACCAACTCAACGCCCTCAGGTAGATAGGCTGACTCATTCCACTCCTTTAACCATCTATTTTTATGATAGACTTGGATATGAAATGCCGTAACACCATCAATAACTTTAGAAATCTTAGGTTGTTTTTTATTTATTCCATACGACAGCTTTTCTAAACTATTATTTCTTAATCTATACCCTAGTGTTTGTGATCGAGAATAATAATTAGTATTAGTGCTAATGTCGCATAAAAATAAAATACCAAAATCATCACTTTCCAAGAGAGACTTACCTATTTTAACTCCACTATTCAGTATATTATTATCTTGTGGGTCAGAGTATATAATAGCATGCGAAATATCCTGCTCTAGTATATCAAAAACTCTTTGCAATCTATTCATTTGTTTTAATTTTTTATTAACTATAACACTTCCTTTACTGGTAACCATGATGGATTGGTAAACAGTTAAACTTATCAAAGTAAAAATCATCAGAGCCAATAGAACCTCCAATAATGTAAAACCTCGGATAAATTTTTTATTCATCAATGACACGGTATCCTTCAAGGATAAATTCAGGAGCATTACTATTTTCGTGGCTATGGACTTCAACCGTAATAATTCCAATGGACTTAATTATTTTTTCTCGTGATTGCCAATACCATATTTTATTACTAATAAAATCACTACCCTGTAGCCAATTTTCAGTTTGTTCTACCTTTGTCAGATTAATTTCTACTAAGACATTATCTGCTACCCAAGAGGCCATTATTTTATTTTCTAGTGTTTTCACACGTATAAGTTGTTCACTCATAATGGCCATAATACCTATGCCAACAATAGAAAAAATGGCCATTGCGAGTATAGACTCTAATAATGTAAAACCCGTGCAATATCGCAAATTGATACCTATTTATAATTCAATAAAATCTCATAAGTTATTAGTTATTAGTTATTAGTTATTAGTTATTGAACTCTCAACTAAAGATGTGGACCAATTTCCTATATCATCGTCAGTCCCTACTTCTCTATCAGGCCCGGTAGAGAATATATCAATCTCTTCATGTCGACCAGGGTTATTCATTTGATAAGAGTTCCCCCATGGATCTTTTGGTAATCGTTTAATATAACCGCTCTTAGGATATATTCGAGGCAGTGGTAAATCTATCGGCTTCACAACTAATGAAATAAGGCCTTGTAACTCAGTTGGATAATAACCATTATCCAATTTGTACATATCTAATGTGTTCTCTATAGCAGCAATATCGCTTAATGCCTTTTGCTGGTCAGCTCTATTCTTATTGGACATCACACTGGGGATTGTCAGGCTAGCAAGCAAACCTAATATGATAATAACCACCATCATTTCTAATAATGTAAAACCATACGATTTTATATTTACCATGGTTATCCTTAGATGAAAATCAAAGAATTAGATCATTCATTTCCAATATTGGTTGAAATATTGCCAAAACAATAAAGAATATAAACCCCGCCATAAATAGCATTATTATAGGCTCTAGCAATATTATAAATATATTTATCTGATCAACTATATCTTGCTCTAGCATGCCTGTTATTTTCTCCAAAATAATATCTAATTTGCCACTGCGTTCACCGGATGCGATCATATGTGAAATCATAGGAGAAAAGACATGGCTATTAGCCAAAGACACTGACAGACTCCCTCCTTCGCTAACTAGTTTAAGAGCACACTCTAGTTGTTGTTTAATATATAAATTAGTCACTACGCCACCACTAATTTCCATTGTTTTGATCAAACTTACACCATTTGAATTTAAAATAGCCATCATCCTCAAGTATCGAGATATATTTAACTTAAATAGTGTATTTCCTAATATTGGTAACTTTAAGTAATAATACTCGAACAGTATATTTATCTTTTTCATCTTAGATATACCGTACCCTCCCATAAACAACACAGCAAAACCTGCAATAATAAATAGAATATTATCCTCAAGCCAATAGCTACTTACCATAAGAATACGTGTGGATAATGGTAGCGTTTTATCATAAGAAACAAACTGTTCAATTATATTTGGAATTATTACAGATAAAAGTATACCGATAAGACCGATAGATATTATAATTAAAATTATCGGATATATTAATGCCTGAGCTATTTTATTTTTTATCTTATATACTTGCTCAATATGATCGGCAAGATTAGATAAAACCTCACTTAAGTTCCCCGAGAGTTCACCAGCCGCAATCATGGATCTGTAGAGAGAATTAAAAACTGTTGGGAATTGCGAGAGTGAATCAGAAAGTGAATAGCCTTCAAGGATTTTTTTTCTTACCTCATGAATCACACTATTGACATGACTCTTCTCACTTTGTTTCTCAATTAACTCTAACGCCTCATTCAGAGGGATTGCCGCATTGACTAAAATAGACAATTGTCTGGTAATTAAAATAAGATCTATATGACTTGTTTTTTTTAAAACCTTTATAAATCTGGCGTATGAACTTACATGTTTAATCTTTACACTTAATAAATACAGTTTTCTTTGATAAATAATATGTCTGGCTGTTAATAAATTTTCAGCCTCAACATTGCCTTTTACCTTCCCCCCTTTAGCATCGATGGCCGTATAATTAAATACAGGCATACTTATCCTCTAAGCTTACTCTCATTACTTCCTCTATTGTTGTAAGGCCCACCATCACTTTATCAATCCCATCTTGCTCTATGCTACGCATATATCCCTTAGCTAAGATAGTTAAATCAAGTTCACTTTTTCCTTTATAAATACCCTCCCGAAAATTATTATCAATAATCAGTATTTCATGCAAGGCTATCCGCCCACGATAGCCTACTTTATTACATATGTTACAACCGACAGAATGAAACCCGTATCCTTCCTCCGCTATTTCTTCATTAATACAAAATTCTTGTAAAATATCTTGTCGATGGAAACATTGCTGCCGGCATCCAGTACATAATCGGCGAACCAGCCGCTGGGAGAGTACCGCCAACAATGAACTTGATAACATGAATGGCTCAACCCCCATATCTTTGAGTCTGGTTACAGCACCAATAGCACTATTAGCATGTAATGTTGATAAAACTAAATGTCCTGTTAAAGAAGCTTGTACTGCTATTTGTGCAGTTTCTACATCTCGAATTTCACCGATAAGAATAACATCAGGATCTTGGCGCAATATTGCTCTCAGACTACGCGAAAACGTCATATCAATCTTCGTATTAACCTGAGTCTGGGAGATTCCCTCTATATCAAACTCAATGGGATCCTCCACTGTCATAATATTTCTTTCACTTGCATTTATTCCCATTAAAGCAGCATACAGTGTGGTGCTTTTGCCCGCCCCTGTGGGCCCAACAATCAATATAATGCCATGAGGTTTAAGGACTAATGACTTCATTAAATGACAGTTTTTTTGTGACATCCCTAAAGAGTCTAGATCTAGTTTAAGACTGTTCTTATCCAATAGCCGCATGACCACACGCTCACCATGATTCACTGGCAGTACTGAAACTCGCACATCCAAAGCTTTCCCAGCCAAACTTAGTGCAATGCGACCATCCTGTGGGATCCTTTTCTCAGCAATATCTAACTTTGCCATGATTTTAATCCGCGACACTAATAATAACGCCACCCGCCGTTGTAGTTCTAATATGTTTTTTAATACACCATCAATACGAAATCGTATAATAATCTTCTCTTCGAAAGATTCTATATGTATATCTGATGCCAACTCCTTAATTGCCTCAGCTAAAATTGTATTGATTAATTTTATTACGGGCGCTTCATTATCACTATCGAGTAAGTCCCCGCTAACGGGAAACTCACTATTAAATGAGTAAATAGCTATTTCTTCACTTATAGAATTCATTATTTTATGTGATTGCACAGAGCTATTTTGATATACAGTTGTAAGACTATTTTCAAACTCAGTATCAGTGACGAAATGAAGCCCAACAGGCCTATTCCCGACTCTGTTACCTTCAAGTATTGCCTCAAGAGAAGCTGACTTACGGCAGATGAGCTGATAGCCATGCTCAACGGGTGATAATATTACACCATTATCCTTTGCCCAACTAAATTTTAATGGTAGTGATTCTGCTTTATCTCGGCTCATGATTTACTCCCACCATCGCATAGAACTTTACTATGTCATTTTTAAGTTCATTAAAAACGTCATAGTTTATTTTATTTGACACTATTCCAATTGGACGTCTTATATCTGTATTAACAGAATGTAGGTTACTATGTTCTGTGTATTTATTTGCAGTTACTTGACTATAGTCACTTGTCTCTCTCAGTATCGTTGGCCTAATAAAGAGAATCAGATTGCTTTTTTCAATCTTTTCTTTACTTTGCCTAAATAATCCACCGATCAAAGGTATGTCCCCTAAGAATGGAACCTTATTTATTACCTTATTAAGTTTTTTATCTAGCAATCCGCCCACGACTACAGTTTCTCCGCTTTTAACCAATACTGCATTATTAACAACCCGCTTATTAAAAACTGATCCTAGGTTATTAGCATTAACATCAGAATTATCAGCTACACTTGATACTTCTTGTCGAATTTCCAGCAGGACTGAATCACCTTTATTTATCTGTGGCTTGACCTTCAACATGACACCCACAGATTGTCTTGAAATCGAGTTATAGACTTTGTCTGTTGCCGTTGTTTGCGACGAGGTCAATACAGGAACCTCTTGCCCGACATTAAATTCAGCCTCCATATTATCCAATGTAACAATACTCGGAGTTGCTAGAATATTATTATTTGAATTGGTAGCTAATGCAGTAAAAAGACCATTCCAATTTCCTTTATAAAAGCCCGAAGTTAATCCGGAGATCGCCAGTGGTATAGAGTCTCCAATATTATTATTCTCGTTTCTACTCTCTGATTTATTGAGAAAATTAACTCCGCCGTGAAATTTATTAGCCCATTGAATACCAAGATTGAGACCCTCTCCATTCTGGGTTTCAACTATAATTGCTTCCACCAACACTTGGGCACGTCTTATATCCAGTTTTTCAATAACCTGATCTAATTCTTTCATTAGCCGGGGATGGGCAGTAATGACTAAAGCATTTGTTTGGTCGTATGCCTTAATGGACATATTCGTGATGTTATTCTTCCCTGTCATTTTCCCAGGTTTATTGCTTTGGACTCCGAGACTGACACCATTCAAGACATCCAATAACTTTGATGCCTGAGCATATTTCATATAAATAACTTTAGTACTTCCATCACTGTCTTGTTGATGGTCAAGCTTCTTTATTATTTGCAGCGCTCTTTTTCTGACATGGTGCTCACCACTGATTAAAATTGAATTTGTTCGTTCATCTGCAATTACGTGTCCAACATTCAATGACTCTGATTTGGCCGTCATATTTACTGGATTTATGACTTGATTGACTAATTTAATAATATCTGCCGCAACTGCATGATTCAGTTGATAGAGTTCAACTTCGCTATCTCCCGGCTGGTCTAATGTACTAATTATAGTATATAAGCGATTGACTACTGCTGCGCGCCCTGTAATTAATATTACATTTGAGGGGTCATAATGAATAATACTGCCCGACTCTGAATTATCATTGAGCTGACGAAGTAACGGCGCCAGTTTTTTAGCTAATATATGTTTAAGTTTAAATACACGATTAATAAGTTCGTCGCCATGGGTTTCACCTTCATTCTTTTGCAGAGGAGCAACCGAACTTTTTGCGCGTTTTGCGGGTATAACCTTTAAGATATTATTGGGCATTTCAACTACTGTATAGCCATAGACATCAAGTACATTTAAAAAGAATTGATAGTATTTTTCTTCGTCTAACTGCTCATAGCTACGAACACTGACTAGCCCTTGAACTTTAGGATCTATAATTATAGTTTTATTGATGTTTTTACTTACAGTATGGATAAATTCTTTTATATTAACGTCTCTAAAAGAGACAGAAAAAGTTGCATTATTACCATATGACTTCATAGGCAAGGTGGTCGCTAGAATTATCACTCCAAATAAATAAATATAAAAACGCTTAAATATCATAAAAGAAGGAGCAAATTCAATATACTTTATTAAGATTTTATTATTGCAATGCATAACAACCCCTTTATGGAGAACTTAGGGTATGATTATTATAATATCACCAAGGAGTAGTATGATTTATCCTCTTTAATTATAATTTTATCCTTTAATATTCTCACTATAGTAATATTAGTATCACTCTCTATTTCGTCATGAATTAAATATAACCTTTGTTTACCGTTAACTTCTATAATTGCAATCGATTTATCGCTCTCAGAATATACTAATACACCGACCAACTTCAAACCACCGGTATAGATTGGTGAATTTATAATGTCGACATCTTCCTTCTTTACATTTTTTAACTCTTTATCTCTTCTTTTAAATAGGTCACTGTTTTTAATTTCATTAGTCATTTTAGTATTATTGATCAAAGTATAACTTTCTACGCTTTCACCTTCATATAGTTGTGGAGGGGTTCTTTTCTGTGAGTTCATTACTGTTTGAATAAAAACATTAACTTGATAGAGGATACATAATATTATAATAATATCCAGTATATATCCTCTTCCATTAACTAATCTTTGATAGGGTGTTATGACTATTCGATTAAAAAGTGATAACACCCTGACCTCTCTCTTATTCACAATACATTCAGTATATATCAGAATAATAAATTATCTATTTCTAATAACCAATAAACCTATCACTCATTTTATTAGACACCATCGAATTCAGTATCCCAGAATCTAATCTAAGACCATATCTGTTAATGGTTTTGACGATCCCGTCGGGAATACCTGCATTCTTCAAATGTACTCTAAATTTATGTATCAATTGATGATAATTATTATCAGAAATGCTTTTATGATTTTCATACCAGACAACCTTAATAATGTCTTGTTTCCTATTTACATCATTAAATAAACACATAACCAATCTCTTTTGTTTTTCATTAATATCTATAGTTAATTTCTTAGAGTGGAAATGTATTTTGTTCATACAGCAATCCAGTGATATCTCTTTTTCATAATCAATCACCCCTTTTCCATTAATATCAATGAACTTACTACCAGAAACAACAGAGACTGTATCAACATACATAAATAACCCCTACAAATATATTCACTCAGTTAATATAAATAAATCACACTGCACATGTGATAAGAGAACTAGTGATTAGCATTGCATTTACTTAATGAATAAAACCAATTAAATTATATTTTTTGATTATATTTAATGTATTAAAATTAATTTTAATGTAAAAACACACTCCCAATCCGGGTATAACGAAAAAAGCGATAGTGTATGATGATAAAATTAAACATAACATTACCAACCATATTCAAATAGCCCAGACCAATGAGAGATGGCATTTACATTTAGAATATTTATATCTTGCTATATTCATCTCGAAAACCACAGGTAATCACTGAGTTAACTTACAATAATAATTAAAAAATTCAAGAAATAAATATCATTTAATAATATCAAATCAAGTTATTTACTATTGACACATAATAATAACATTGCATGTTATCTTTATCTATAATTCTTATTTATTGGTTGTCTGGCTAGCATAATCATTAAATAACTTAAACATACCCATTATTCTATATGGGTTTTTCTATCTTATCGTGCAAGCTTTGCTTTAATCATATAACCATAAAATTTAATCACCACCAAGCATCTTATATCAATAAAAAAGATCACAGGATAAATAAATTAATATTAACACGTAAATGAATTTCTGATATTCCCCTTGATACAACGCAAGGGGAATAGTAAAACACGAGTTATTACATGAAGAACTCGACTTCACCACCATTTAGGTTATACATACTACCGATTATTTTTACTTTCCCTTCTTTCTCTAATTTATTAATTATTTCACTATTTTTTCGGATCTCTTCGATAGTATGCTTCACATTATTCTTCGCAACAGCATCAACATACTTTTCATTCTTGCTACTCTTCTCACCATCAAACTGAGTTGCCTCAATCGCAGGCTTAATTTTATTCAGTAGGCCAGTCAAATTACCAAGCTCAACATGATCAATTGCACCCTTGATAGCGCCGCAAGCTGTATGTCCCATCACCACAATGACTTTTGCTCCCGCAGCTGCGCAAGCAAATTCCAGACTACCTAATAAATCATCATTAGAAATGTTGCCGGCAATCCTAGCATTGAATGTTTCACCAATTCCTGTGTCCAGAACAATTTCAGCAGGTGCTCGGGAATCAATACAACTCAGAATAACTGCGGCCGGGAATTGTCCATCAGCGCTACTTCGCTTTTGCGCCAGATAATCGTGTTGCTGCATTTTTCCTGAAACGAATCTTTTATTACCTTGCTTCAATCCTTCCACTATCTGATCTGGGGTTAATTTATTCCGCTCTTCTTGTGTTAGGGAGGCAGCATATGATATTTGAGGTAGCCCTAGTCCAATCCCGCCTATAACACCCGCGGCGGTAATGCCTAAAGCTGCTTTTAGCACGTTCCGTCGGCTACTGGGATGGCTATCTTCTGAACAACAACCCGTTAGCTTACTCATACTCTCTCCTTGAAACTATTGTTGTTATTTTCGATACTGCATACTTAATGAGCAGCCTATTAAATGTAGTACATCCCATTTGTTTTACGCGATGGCCGATGTAGAGATTGTGAAAAATCAATCTATGCTCAAATTTCTTATCATTCGCGTTATATACCGCGATGAAGCTCTTGATGATGGTCTCTCATCCATTGCGCCAATGAGTCCAGTGTTGGCTGCAATGTTTTTCCTAACAGGGTAATTTCATATTCAACCCGTGGTGGCACTTCGGCATAAACCTTGCGATGCACCAAACCACGTTGCTCAAAGGCTCGCAGTTGCCGGGTAAGCTCTTTTTGGGTAATAGGGGCAATTGCCCGCTGTAGCTCACCAAATCGGATGGGGGCAGCAGTCACAATCAAACGATAGAGAATTGGAATTGCCCACTTCCCAGCAATAAGTTCAACAAATTGCACCATCGGGCATTTTTCTTCGGCAATGTCATTGTCGAGTACCAATTTATTTTTAGGTGTGAGGGGCTGATAGGCTGTCATTAGATTCCTGTTGCATCATTAGTATCAAATTGGTACCTACTATACTTTAGATACTTTTGTATTAAAAATGGTCTTCCACTGCTATTAATTGGATGACTCACCATGAATCGTTTAAAAGATAAATATGCGCTGATTACAGGAGGTACCAGCGGTATCGGCCTGGAAACGGCACGTCAGTTTCTTGCCGAGGGGGCGACTGTTGCGATAACGGGCCGAAATGAAGCGGCATTACAAGCGGTACATGCCGAACTCGGGGGCCTCGTTTTGCTAATCAAGAGTGATGCCAGCAATGTCACTGATCAATCTCAACTGGCTGTTAAGTTAGCTAAAAACTGGCCACGTCTGGATATTGTCTATATCAATGCTGGTGATGTTACACACAATCCCATAGAGGAATGGGATGAAACCAGTTTTGAGCGAGTTCTATCAACCAATCTGAAAGGCCCTTTTTTTCTGCTGCAATCATTATTACCCCTGCTGGCTAACCCCGCATCTATCATTCTTTGCGGTTCGGCCAGTGTCCATATTGGTTTGCCTCAAAGTAGTGTCTATGCTGCCAGCAAAGCGGGGTTGCTCTCTCTTGCCAGAACTTTGTCCGGAGAGTGGGCCGAAAGAGGGATTCGGGTCAATGGGTTAAGTCCGGGGCCAACGCAAACTCCCGCACTACAAAAACTGGGCTTATCGGGCAGTGAAGAAGAAAAGCTAACTGAGCAAATCCGCCAACTGGTGCCGATTAAAAGAATGGGGACACCGGCTGAAATTGCTCATGCGGCGGTATTTCTGGCTTCGGATGAATCGAGTTTTGTCGTGGGAACGGAGTTTCGTGTTGATGGGGGAGTTAGCAGCCTTTAGCGACAAATTATTGTCAATAAATTAGTCACTTACTGAACATATTGTCTTCAAAATAAATTAGGTGCAGATTGAGAGTATTATTTAATATGGCACACTAAAATGAGGCGATATGATGAAGGCCGCAATCGTTAAGACGTTGGGAGAGGCCCCTGTCTTGGGGCAATTTTCTGAGCCACTGATCCTGTCGGGTGAAACAGTGGTGAATGTGACTATGGCGGGTATCAAACAACTTGATCGCGCCATTGTTAGAGGAACTCATTATTCAAGTCCGAAAATACTGCCCATCATTCCGGGCACCGATGGCATTGGTTTTCTAGCGGACGGCTCGCGCGTTTATTTTGCTTCATTCCGCCAACCTTTTGGCGCGATGGCTGAAAGAGCGGCTGCATCCTGGTATGTGCCAGTACCGACCGAAGTTGATGATGCGACGGCAGCAGCGTTGATTAACCCCGCGTTAGCTGCATGGTTGCCCCTTGACTGGCGAGCTAAAATCGAACCGGGTGAGACCGTGCTAATTCTGGGGGCCACCGGAACGTCAGGCAAACTGGCTATTGCCGCCGCACGACATTTTGGTGCAGGCCGGATTGTCGCCGCGGGTAGGCGTCAGGAAGTACTAGCAACTCTGGGGGCTGATGCCACGGTAGACCTGACATTACAGGGGGCGGAACTCACAGAGGCCTTTGCCCAAGCAGCCGGGCCAGCGGGCTATCATGTGATTGTGGATTATATTTGGGGGCCAGCGACCGAAGCACTTTTTGCCGCACTGACTCGCCATGATTTGACGTCTCATGCCAATGAATCAGGCCGTAGCATCCGCTTAGTGAATGTTGGCTCAATGGCCTCTCCGACACTACAACTGCCCTCCGCCGTTTTACGCAGTGCCGATCTGCAAATTCTGGGCAGTGGTACCGGGAATTTCCCACCGATTCCTGAATTAAAGCGGATCGTGACTGATATTTTCAGCCTTGCTGCGCAACAAAAACTGATTATCGAGACACAGACTCATAAGTTGGAAGAAATATCTGAAGTCTGGAATATGAATAAAAACAGTGATGTACGCTCTGTACTGTCCATCAAATAAGGTCTAACACGGGTTGAGCAATTATGCGCATCAACCCGTGTTAGTCACGCTAAGATGCTTGAACAAAACGGTCAAGTTGCCGGCGTAGTTGGCTGTTTTCTTTCTTTAACTGCTCAATTCTCTCCAGCAGAGTCAACGTCATGGCGACACCAGACCAGTCCAAATCCAGCTCATTTTGCAAGCGCCGGGCACGTTTAAGGCAGTTCAATGCATCCGCATCAAATATCCAAACCGTATCTGTCGGCTCTAATGGCACAATCACACCCAGCCCGACGACCTCGACCAATTCATCCTGCATGATCCCCGTTGACTGGCATAATTCAGTCACGGTGTAAGTGATTTCTATTTCAGCCATAATCTGTTACTCCCATCCAGTCCGAGGATTAAATGCCGCCTGCTCTGACAGTTGTTGCCACAGCGCCCGCGTTTTCTCGTCTGGTTTCGGTGGCATGACCACTTTGAGGATTGCGTACAGATCGCCCGTTCCCTTTTTACTGACCAGACCTTTGCCTTTAATGCGCAAGCGCTGGCCACTTTGGCTCCCCGCCGGGATAGTTAAGGCAATTTTCCCTGTCAGTGTCGGTATCTCAACACTGGCACCCAATGCCGCTTCCCATGGAGCTAACGGCACCACTATTTGTAAATTCTGACCATCAATATCAAACAACGGGTGTGGTGCAATGCGAATAATTAGGAACAAATCGCCATTAGCTCCCCCCGCGATACCGGGAGCCCCTTGCCCTTTAAGACGGATGCGTTCGCCATCACCCACACCCGCCGGTATTTTAACTTTTAGTGTCTTAGAGGTTTCAGCACCAGAGAAACCAGATGCATCAATAGTCGGTATCTTGTAAGAGATTGAGCGGGTCTGCTCAGTTAACGTTTCTTCTAAAAAGATGGGAAGTTCCATCTCAAGATCCTGCCCGCGCACCCCATGAGAGGCTCGATGAGATGAGTGTTGCGCTGAAGCACCGCGCTGACCAAAGAAAGACTCGAAAAAATCTGAGAAGTCATGCGCGCCACCGTCAGTGCTACTGTGCCACTGCTGACTACCGCTATTGTAGGCCGCTTGCTGTCGACCAAACTGGGGGTCATTACGGTGTAATCTTAATTCGTCATATTCAGCACGTTTTTCAGCATCTTTTAATACTTCGTAAGCCTCGGCAACTTCTTTAAACTTACTTTCAGCATCAGCTTCAGAACTCACATCGGGGTGGTACTTACGGGCCAGCCTGCGATAGGCTGTTTTTATCTCTTTTAGGGAAGCCGTGGGTTCAACACCCATGACGGCATAATAATCTTTAAATTCCATGCGGTAATATCCTTAAATTCAATGTTCGATTAGGTATATCCCCACCAGACTTAGATAAAACCTATTTATGTCTATTTTCAATTTTTTCAACCCCAGCAAGTGGGTAAACCTAACAGTAAACTATAGCGCTAACTGTCTATTTGTGGGCTAGCAGTGTCTATTTGTATAAAATGACATATTCATTCTTAAGCATTACAAATCATACAACTGATCGGTAGACTTGCTGGCCGCAGGCGAGGTTCTTTTCTGATTAACCTGTTTCACCGACGAACGGACCACTAACTTCCCCTGTAAAAGGGTATTGCTGAAGGGGGCATCGGGTCGCAATAAACGCCGTTGCAATAGCTGAATAGCCTCAGCCCCCAATTCATCACGCGGGACATGTACCGCCGTCAGCGCAATATCATGAATTTCTGCCAAATTAAAACCATCCATACTCATGACTGAAATACTCTCTGGCACGTTTATATTCAATTTATTCAGCGCATTAACGGCCCCCACCGCCATATAATCGCCACCCGCCAAAATAGCCGTGGGCAATTGGCGGCTATCTTCACAGCCAGTAATAAAGGCGGTAATTGCCAGCTCGGCTTCCTCTGCACCAAAACCATGAGTGGTCACCAGATGTTGGTTATCGTCAAAATGCATATTATTGCTGGCGAATGCTTCTTTAATTCCCACCAATCGTAATTCCATGGTGTTACGCCGTAAGCATTGCAATGTTAAAATACGCCGATGCCCTTGCTGTATCAGATAGTTGGCAGAAAATTCGCCGATCAATTGATGGTCAGGGGAAACACTATCCAGTGACATTTCTTTGTCGCGGCAGTTAATTAATACTGACGGTTTATGCACTCCAGCCGCCAATGTATGAATGCGAGGATCGTCGATGCCAATGATAATGGCCGCTTCCGTCTGAGGATTGGTCATTTTTTCCAGAAACAGAGAAATATCGCTGTGAGTTTCGGATAAACCGCAGTAGCGAATCATCACTTCATGTTGGCTGACTGCTTCAGTTATTCCCTGAATGACTTTGTAATAAAAAATATCGGTTCGCACATCAAAGGCTCGGTGCGGCGCAAATACCATAATGTTATTTAGCATTAATCGGCCGCTAGATAAATTTTGCAAAATTCCCTGTGACTGCGCATAAGCCATGACCCGCTGTTTTGCCTTCGCGCTGGTATTCGCTTTACCGGCTAATACTCTGGATACTGTGCTAATTGAAAGGCCAGTCTGATTAGCTATTTCCTGTATTTTTAGCTTTCCATTCATTTTGTGATCTCTCTCAAATTAGCAAATGAAAAAATTTTCATAGCCGATCATTAGCTTATTTAGGGCGCTGAAAATGATAAATGCTGAATTATCACTCAGCTTATGAAAATTTTTTCAAAAAAAGGCGTATTAAAGCCAATTTAAGCTAGTTACCTTGTTTTGGTAAACCAATTTTAAAAACTTATCAGTCCGGTTATTGTGGATTAAAAATAAAAATACTAACAATATCAATTAAGTATATTTTATCCGATGATTTTAGTGTGAGCGAAATCACATTAAAACTCAGCATAATCTTAATAACCCAAAATAGATCTTACCAAAACAATAAGTTGGTCGGGGTAATTTGCTACCGACTAACACCAGGAGGCTGGGATGAGTGTTGAGATTAATCAATCCGCAAAGGTTGTCGGGCGACGGAAAATAAAATCATTACGCTGGTGGATGCTGGCGCTATTTCTGCTTGGGGTCACAGTTAACTATATTACGCGTAACTCTCTGGGTATTTTGGCCCCTGAGTTAAAAACCAGTTTGAATATGACCACTGAACAATATTCATGGATAGTGGCATCATTCCAATTGGCTTATACCGTATTTCAGCCGCTCTGCGGTTGGTTGATAGATGTTATCGGTTTAAAAATGGGGTTCCTGATTTGCGCCAGTGTTTGGGCGGTGGTGTGTATGATGCATGCCGGAGCGGGCACCTGGTTCCAATTAGCCGTGTTGCGCTTCTTTATGGGCAGTGCGGAAGCGGCGGCAACACCGGCAAACGCCAAAGCCATTTCCGATTGGTTCCCGAAAAAAGAGCGCCCAATTGCGGCGGGTTGGGCTGGCGTGGGCTTTTCTATCGGCGCGATGTTAGCACCACCGATTATCGTGCTGGCCCATGTGGCTCTCGGCTGGCAAGGTGCATTCCTCTTCTCTGGCGCCTTAGCCATGGTGTGGGTGCTGTTATGGTGGCGTTTTTACCATTCACCGGATACTCACCCCAATCTGAGTAAAGAAGAGTTTGAACTGATTCATCAGGATAATGAGCCAGTGTTACCACGCTTACCATTCCTTAAATCGTTAGCCATCCTCAGTAAAAATAAGAAATTCTACGGCATTGCCATCCCCGCTTTCTTGGCGGAGCCAGCTTGGGCCGTGTTTAGCTTCTGGGTTCCGCTATATTTGGCGACCGAGCGCGGGATGGATTTAAAACAAATCGCCATGTTTGCCTGGCTGCCCTTCCTTGCGGCAGATATCGGGAGTGTTGCCAGTGGCTACTTAACCAAACTTTATCAGAAATGGTTCGGTTGCAGCCGTATTAACTCCGTAGTGGCCAGTTCGGTTACTGGTGCCTTCATGATGGTTTCGCTGGCCTTCGTGGCCGTCACCAAAGACCCGTATCTGGCGATTGCATTAATTTCCATTGGTGGTTTCGGCCATCAGGTTATTTCCTGCATGCTTAGCGCCTTAGTCGTTGACTCCTTTGATAAAAACCAAGTGGCTACCGTCAACGGGCTACGCGGTTCTTCCGCCTGGATAGCCAGTTTCCTATTTACATTATTGATAGGAGCCGTGTCCGACACCATCGGCTTTAACCCGCTATTTATCGCCATGGGCTTCTTCGATTTGATTGGTGCCGTGTTCCTGGTTGCCTTGTTTACTGAGCGCCGTAATAAAAACCAACCGGCTGCCTAATGCTATGCCCTTTAAGAGATGAGCTGTGATGAAAACATTAAAGAACTGGTTGTTACTCAATGAATATCCCGACCACCTGGAACTGCTGGTCGATGACCGCCATATATTTTGTCTATATGTTCTGGAGCCAAACCTCTGCCGGGTACTGATTAAGCGCAATGGTAAGCTGGCACTGAACCGCACCTGGAGCATTGCGCCGCAAGGGGATGTTCCATGGTCTGGGCGCGATCGCCTGAGTGTCGCGGGCTTCTCGGTGCCGGGTTATCAATTGGAACATCATGGGCAGCAATTGATCGTGACCACTGATTGCTTGCGAGTCACTATTCATCAACCGCTGTATTTGGCATGGGAATATAAAAATCAGCACGGCGAATGGCAACCGCTGGCCGCGGATAGGCCGACCAGTGCTTATTTACTCAGCCCGACAGGAGAAGCGATTGCTCACTATCAGCGCCGCTATCCTAATGAGCAGTATTATGGGCTGGGTGAAAAAGCCGGTGACCTTAACCGCGCTGGCCGCCGTTTTGAAATGCGCAATTTAGATGCTATGGGCTACAACGCCGCCAGCACTGACCCACTTTATAAGCATATTCCCTTTACCATCACTCGCCGTGATGATGTCAGCTTTGGTTTGTTTTATGACAATTTAAGTAGCTGCTGGCTGGATTTGGGTAATGAGATTGATAACTACCACCTGGCCTATCGCCGTTATCAGGCGGAGGCCGGCGACCTTGATTACTATATGTTCCTCGGCCCGAAAGTATTGGATGTGACGAAAGCCTTTGTACGCCTGACCGGTAAAACACAGTTTGGCCCCAAATGGAGCCTCGGCTACAGCGGCTCCACCATGCACTACACTGACGCCCCCGATGCTCAAGTGCAATTGCAAAAGTTCATTACTTTGTGTCAGCAGCATGATATCCCGTGCGACTCATTCCAACTTTCGTCCGGCTATACCTCCATCAACAATAAGCGCTATGTCTTTAACTGGAATTACGACAAAGTGCCACAGCCCAAGGTGATGAGTCAGGCATTCTTGCAGGCCGGTATTAAGTTAGCGGCCAATATCAAACCATGTTTATTGCAAGATCACCCAAAATATCAGGAGGTTGCACAGTGCGGGCTCTTTATCCGTGACGGTGAAACCGGGCTACCGGAGCGCTCTTCATTTTGGGATGACGAAGGTTCTCATCTTGATTTCACCAACCCGGACACCGTGGTGTGGTGGCAGGAAAACGTCACTCAGCAATTGCTGGAAATGGGGATTGGTTCCACCTGGAATGACAATAATGAATACGAAGTGTGGGATGGTGAAGCGCAATGCAATGGATTCGGTGAATCAATTGCTATTAAACATATCAGACCGGTGATGCCTTTACTGATGATGCGCGCATCAATGGAAGCTCAACAGACATTCGCGCCCGATATGCGCCCATATCTCATATCACGCTCTGGCTGTGCTGGAATGCAGCGCTATGCCCAAACCTGGAGTGGTGACAACCGCACCAATTGGCAAACACTGCGCTACAACATCCGCATGGGGCTAGGCATGAGCCTGTCCGGGCTTTATAACTTAGGCCATGATGTCGGTGGTTTTTCGGGTGATAAACCCGACGCTGAGTTATTTATCCGCTGGGTACAAAACGGTGTTATGCATCCAAGGTTTACTATTCACTCATGGAATGACGACAGCACAGTAAATGAGCCGTGGATGTACCCCGCCGCCACGCCGATGATTCGCGATGCGATGGTGTTGCGCTATCTGCTATTGCCTTATTTTTACACGCTGCAATGGCAAGCTACTCATGATGATGAACCGATGTTGCGCCCAACTTTCCTCGATCATGAGCACGATAGCCGCACGTTTAAAGAAAATGACGACTTTATGCTGGGCCGTGATTTGTTGGTCGCCAGTGTGGTGGAGTCGGGCCAACGCCAACGCGAGGTCTATCTGCCGGATAATAATGTTGGTTGGTACTGTTTCCATACCGGCCAATGGTATAGCGGCGGGCAAACCATCATTTTAGATGCGCCGCTGGAGCGCCTACCTCTGTTAGTCCGAGCGGGCGCTGCGCTGCCACTGTCACGGCGGATTGCTTATGTGAATGCCGCACAAGACACCCAGCGAGAACTGGCACTCTATCCGACTAAAGGGGGCGGCCAATCCAGCGGCATGCTATTTGAAGATGATGGCGAAAGCCACCGTTGGCAGCAAGGCCATGCATTGTGGCTAAGCTGGCAGGTGAAGACCGATAATCACCGCATTGATATCACTTTTGAGCGCACAGGGAGCTATCAGCCCGCCTGGCATGAATTGGTGATTAATCTGCCCGAACATGAACAGCGCGAGTTATATATCAACGGGGTTGCCAGTCATCAATTACAGCTGAGTCTTCTTGGTTAATCCTTTGGCCGGCGGGGAGCGACACCGCCAGCTACCTCAAGCGGGTTCGATTACTGAACCCGCTGATTTTCAATAATCAGCTGACTTAGCGCAGTAGCTTTAATGCACCGGTTAATGAACGCACCCATTTCTCCGGCCCCACCAATCCCAGGCCATCCAACTGTTCATCAGCCAGGGAGCGCAACGGAAACGCCTCTTCATAATCCTGAAAACTGTGCATTGAGCGAGCAAAAGCCGGGAAAGGCACAATCGCCCGTTCATGACTGGCCGCCAAAGCTTTCAACAACACCGCTCTCATTTGTGAAGCATCCGCCTGCAAAATAGGCACTGGCAATTTTGAGCTAACATCAATTTCTTTCCCTGTCGAATCAGACAATACCGTCCCCGCCAATTGTGGAAATTTTGCGGCTAAACCAATCCCCACGGCGCTGGTAGTATTAGCAATCACACCAATAGGAAGTTCAGGATTAACAATAATTGCGATCCGCATTTGTTCTGCCACAGTTCATATCCTTTTGCCGATAATATATGCAAAAGATAATATCGCGCGCGCGCGGGTAAGTGCTTTCTTTTATCAGCCTCATTCAGCTAATATTGGTAAATCATACCCACACAAAATAATAATCAGGTAGAAAATGCCATCACCACTGATAACACCGGCAGATATCAAAATCTTAAAGCAATTACAACGCGCAGGCCGGATGACTAACCAAGAACTGGCCGATAAAGTTGGGATGGCAACCTCCCCATGCTGGCGGCGGGTGCGGCAACTGGAAGAAAGCGGCGTCATTACCGGCTATCAAGCCAACATTGATCGGCGGAAAATCGGTTTAGGGATTTTGGCCTTTATTCGGGTGAAAATTGATAGCCACAGTGAAGAAGAAGCGAAATTGTTTGAAGCGCAGGTCGGGGCGTTAAAGCCGGTGATTGCTTGCTACGCGGTCGCGGGAGATGCGGATTTCTTGTTGCAAGTGGTGGCGGAAGACCTCGACAGTTTCTCCACTTTTGCAATGTCAGTTATCCGCCGACTCTCCGGGATTAAAGAGATGCAAACGACATTCGTCCTGCGCGAAGTAAAACCACTGGATCATTTACCGCTGGAATAGGCGACGATAAAAACCTACGCCGCCAGAACCCTGTTTCGCCCCGATGCTTTGGCGCGGTAAAGTGCCTCATCCATGCGTTTGAACAAACTATCAGTGTCTTCACCCACTTGATGCTGCGCAACCCCAAGACTTACCGTCAGTTGCGGTAAGTTAGGCTGGCAGATCATTTGAATAGTTTCCCTAATAGATTCAGCCAATTGCAATGCTCCGTCCAAATTAGTCAAGGGCAGAAGAATAGCGAACTCCTCCCCTCCCCAGCGGAAAACAATATCACACTCACGGATGATGGATTCTAGCGTTCGGGCCAAGAAAATCAGGACTTCATCGCCTTTATGATGCCCAAGTTGATCATTAATATTTTTGAAATGGTCGACATCCAATAGGATCAAACTGAAAATCTGGCCATAGCGCTGGCTCTGGGCATGTGCTTGTTCGACCAACGGGAAAAACTGGCGGCGATTACCTAAGTCTGTCAGTGGATCATGCAGAGCGGCACGCTCCAATGCTTGTTCAAGCCGCTTTTGTTCCGTGATGTCATGAATAATACAAAGCATCAATCTTATGCCATCCAACTCGACTGGGCCCGCATAGGTCTGGACGTGACGGGTATTTCCATCCGCTAACTTATGAATAAAATTGAGCGGCTTATGCCCACCCGGCAGTTTGGCGACCTCATTCATTACCGGCAATACATCCTTCCCCATACTATTGATTTCCCAGGTATGCTTCATGCACATTTCATCCCGCGAATAGCCATAGAAACGGGTTGCTGCTTGATTAGCATCCACAATTAGCCCCTCTCGCGAGGGATCAATAAGTAACATCGGAGCCGTATTAGTACTAAAAAATTGTTCGTAAAAACTCTGTTCGCTGCGGGAATAGGGTTTTGCCAATCGCCGTGCGCTGGTGGGCTGGGTTACCACGCTTTCTGAAATATAAATCCCTTCAAAAAGAATCACCGCACCATAAGGCTCTAACTGCGTTAAGGAGAGCCGGCAACTGAGAGGAAAGGCATTTTTTTCTGTCTGAATAGTCCAAATCTCGACAATTTGGTCATCAACAGCCAAGGCAGGAAGATAGGCACTCAAATGCTGCTGTGCATGAGCTGAAAAGCGCCCGTTACGCAGTATCGGCAGTTGAACGTCGCCGGCAATTTTACGAGCTTCCTTGTTAGCAAAAAGTATTTCCTGATTATGAGGCAAGGCAAACCAAATCGGCGTACTCAATAGATTTAATGCATCTAAGTCAGTTACTAACATAGGAATACCGAAGGATATTTGGCATCAGAATAGAATACAGCTAATTTCCTTGGATTCACTATATTTCGATTGATACCGTTATCCCTTATTTTTCGGATTGATTGCAAAAAGGGCTGACCGCAGGATGTAGCAGTGATTGGTTTTGACGGGATTAGCTCAGACCTGACAGTTACCGGTTATTTACACAGGTAAATGACTGATCAACGACAACCCCGTTCATCTCTTCGATATTACGAAGGATCAGAGACATGAGCAGGTAACATCAAAAAAAACAGTATGTTACCTGACAATTAGCCCTTAGAAGTTATATTTCACCCCTAACATCACGGCGGTATCGCTGTAGCCTTTGTTGCCCACCTGCTGACCAACATTGCCCCAGAGATTTACATTCTTATTGATCTGGCCTTCAACACCCAGCTTCAGTTCACCAATATTGGCAGCACCGGCTTGTTTCACCGTCATGCCGTCCATGGTAGTACCAAAGTCTTTGGTGTTATGGATCCAGTTGGCTTCCACAAACGGCTGAAATACCCGGTCTTTACCTTTATCCTGATCGGCGTAGCCGTTCATAAAGGCTTTCACTCCGAGGCGGGTCTGGATATTACCATCACCTTCGCCAGACACATTCGTCCCATTGGCTTCTTTATGGTCATCGGCTTTGACGCCCATCCAGGTGACCTGCGCTTTCAGTTGGATAAAGTAACTGGCATTTTTCGCCGCATTTTCAACGACTTTAAAGGTATAGCCACTTTCAACTGAGGCGGTGACACCCTTGGATTTATACTTTTCAACTGCTAAATCCTGCCCATTGACGGTGTTATTAAACCAGCTATATTGCGCCCAGCTATCGACATACAGGCCAGTTTTATCCGCACTGTTGGCATA
This sequence comes from Yersinia canariae, assembly GCF_009831415.1. Lineage (NCBI taxonomy): Bacteria > Pseudomonadati > Pseudomonadota > Gammaproteobacteria > Enterobacterales > Yersiniaceae > Yersinia > Yersinia canariae. Next base: position 3,722,273 of record NZ_CP043727.1, read on the forward strand.
CCAAGTGCCGTATACACCGGTGCTGTAACCGTCCACCGAGGCGCGGGCGCTGTAGCCCGACAGCCGTGATTCAGTGGTGCTTTTGCTGTTGCCGTAACCGGCCATCACACCCAGATGGAAACGATCTGCACCATTGTGGCTCCACTGGGCAATATCACCACCCAGTTGCATTACATAGCGGTTACTTTGGGTGCGTAATTGATCTTGCGTATCGCGAGAGCGGTTATGGCCGCCTTCATTACGTAACCATAAACTGGTGACTTTGCGTTCGCCGGTCAGTACATCAATATAGTGAGTTTCACCCAGACGGTCGTGCAGGCGGGTGACAAACATATTATTGGCAGCCGCGAGGTTAGCACTGTAACCACTGGCTTCCGGGCGCTCAATCACCACTGGTGAAGGTTCACCCGGAACACCGGGCCCCGGTATATCTGTTGGCATGGAGTTGTTCAGATACCAGTTGCTCTGATTACCGCCAATACCGCGCTCTAAGTAATAATCATAAGCCCCGGCGACAATGCGCCCGCTTTGAGTAAATTCACCCGCCGAATTACCGGCTACAGTAATCAGCTCAATGCCATTAAGAGTCTGTGCACCGCTACCGCCTGCATTGTTTACACTAACGAGAGTGGTACCGGCGGTATTACCCTCAACCACCAATTTATCAGTTACTGAGGTATCATCATGTAGCAACGTATTGAAATTCAGCAGACCATTGTTACCGGTATAATTACCCGCAACAGTCAAAATAGTGCCCGGAACACTGCCAAAATCCAGTTGTCCTGAGTGATCCAAGCTACCCATAGTTTGACTATAGCCGCGCAGATCCAGAGTACCGCCGGTCTCAGTGACATAATTCCCATTGGCACTGAAAGCCCCCACGGCACCGGCTGCCAATGTCCCGCCATGGATAACCGTCGAACCAGAATAATCGCTAAGGCCGCTCATCACGGTGATACCGCTATACACATTGATATTGCCCACACCACTGATTGCAGGGGCGAAGGTATACAAACCGGAAGTATCAGTGTGATTAAAATTAATTTGGCCACTACCATCACCAAAAGTGATGGATGCAGCATCCAGAGTACCTGCGGCACTGGCAACCTCTCCAGCCGCCGAACCGATATCTAAAGTTCCTATACTGCCCGCCATTTTTGCAATGACTAGACTTGAAGCTGAAACAGCACCGCCATCGGTGATAGTCAATGTTCCAGACCCTTCATCCCCCAAATCGAGAATACCAGAACTGTTCCATTGAGAATCAGCCCCACTGACGGTAACTGTGCCGGTAGTGCCTACACCTGTACCGACACTCGCATTAATATTGGAAACCTTGGCGGAATTAAAGATGTTCAATGCACCAATATTCCTAAAGCCAACAAAGAGATTACTCGCATTTATCCAGGATGAATCAGTCCCTGACACGTTAACGGTGCCAGTACCTTCTACCTGGCCACCGATATAACCGTTACCGGTGTTTGAAACAACCCCGCCATCAAGAATATTAAGTATTCCGGTCCCTCTTAAACTGACAACCGTGACACCATCATTGAACCAAGTGGAACCCGCGCCAGAAATGGTGGCAGTGCCTAAGGAACCCACAAAGTCACCAAGATAGCCATCACGATTAGAAACGACACCACCATCGGTGATGTTCAGTTCACCGGTGCCACTGACACCGAAAAAGGCCCTGGTATCATTCATCCATTTAGACCCTGCGCCGGAAACATTGACCGTACCGTAACTCCCTGCATCGGCACCAATCGAATTAAATAGGTTCCCCCCTCCCGTGCCGCTAGACAAAGTACCGCCATTCGTAATATTTAATACACCTGTACCAGCATAACCGATGATTATTTGTTCATTGCCATGCATCCATGTCGCATTGGGACCTGAAATTGTAGCCGTACCTGAACCCCCTAATTGGTTGCCGAGAATGGCCGAACCGTTGGTATTAACACTACCATTATCAATAATATTCAGTTCACCAACCCCCGTATTACCCACTTGTAAATTACCAATGACATCCCAGGGTAAAGGTTGTGTATCAGGCACAGTAACGATATCACCACCATCAATGATGGTGTCTGCATGCACTGGTGCTACTGCAATGAGCAGCGCATTAAGAAAAATAGTCATTATTAATTTACTATTTTTTAGTGCAGCATACTTTTGTATATCAGATGATGACTGCATGACTTTTCTTTTAAAAGTCAAAGTAGTATATCCGTAGGTTTTAGTCATATTAAATTTTCCGGTGTAGTAATTCTTCTGAAAAAATATAATTTCAATAAAATTCTAAAAATTGTTTTTATTATATTTGTACTAACTTAATAGGAATTTAATATAGATTTTGCTGCTGCGTATATAGGATTGGATGCAGTGTTGAATAGGAATATTCTTACTGTAATAGTCTAATCATTCCGGACACTTTGTTAGAGGTATAATGAGCAATACTAAAGAGTTGATAATGCGAGGAAAAATGTTTACCCATGAGTTCAAACAGGAATGTGTCAATCTGGTTATTCAACATAACTATCCAGTGACTCAGGCTGCTGAAATAATGAATATTGGGCTTTCAACCTTACACCGTTGTGTTACGGCAATATCGTGGGGAACTCCGCGGAAATACACCAATAGCCAGTGCTATAACACCGGAACAACGGCGGATATAGAAATCTGAAAAGCTATTGGGGTTTTGCACCACGTATTTCAAGGTCCGTGAGTGCCATGAGTATAGAATATGGAGTGTAGAAAATTTCTATACAGATAACTATACACGTTTGTAAGTGGATTCCCGTGGGCAACGATAATCGTCAAGAGACAACAGTGGCCTAATCCTTGCTATGACTGGGTTTTATATATTCGGGAGATACTGTGAGATGTTAGATTGGAGCGGGTGAAGGGAAATCACCCCCGCTCCAAAGATCTCGTAATCCCATGGATTTATTAACAAAAACTTGATGTTTTGTAGGAGGAACTACAACGTTTTGCAAACCGTTTTACTCAGAACGCTGATAAGTTTAAGCGAATCATTTCTGACAGAATCTTGTATTCGCCCAGAGTCAGCGATCAACATCAAAGCTTCAATACTTAAACCATCCCCGATCACTTTTCGCGCTTTACTGAGACGACTCCGGCAACTTTTCTCTGTATACCCCTCACGTGAGTGCATTTGTTCAATGATGTCAGCGCTTGATAAATTTGAATCGGCAAAATGATGGTAGTAGTTTACAAAACACTCCATCCCGATAGCCTTAAGGAGTCTGGCCAGCGTAGCACTACTCGTTATCTTCTCTGGTTGGTTCAAAACCTCTTCCATAGTTTCGGGCGGAGGGGTTTGAATAGGCACTTCAATAGCTGAAGCTGAACTCCTGACAATCAAGTCTTCTTTGATGGAAATAACTCGGGGATCAGTAAGAATCGCGCCCTTGAGGTTAACGATATGTGCGTTAACGTAATCACTATGCCGAGCGTAATCTCGTATTACTTCATGTGGGATTTTGTAGGCATCAAGAACGTTGTAAGTTTCATCGAAAATAACGGCTATCAAATAATCAAAATCGGCTGCTTCATAGTTACGCAATGCACTCAGTTGCCGGGAAGGATTATCCGGCGTGACTCTCCTCGCTTTGATCTGCACCTTCTTGTCATCAGTGTCGATGGCATCAGCACCAGCAGATGAATTGCTGAGAAGAGTCATACCTAGTGCTTTAGAAACCAGCCATTCTGCATAATCACCTACAGGATTATTCTTGGTGCGTATAACACCTCTCGAACGCAATTCTATTAAAATTTCGGAATGAAGTGACAGTAACTCAAGATCACTCAGCGAGGTTAGAAAACTCTCGGATACCAAATGATTTTTACTCAACGCCGTTCTCCTTGGCTGAAGTGAAACGCCACTGTAACACCTATGTAACGCACCTGTATTTTGATGTTTTAGGAATACTTAAAGTTATCAGTTTCAGATAAGACGTGCGGTCATTCACCGCACAAGGTAACTGTTTATTTACTCAGTAATTTAAAATCTGAAACTTACATCTGCTTTAATTCTTCAACCTATCCCATTTTACCGCGGATACGATTCCCCAATTGCCACTAGGATTGGGTCTACGCCATTTTGCCGTCTCCATGCCACGGAGATACTCAAGTGCTTCGGTAAACGTGCCAAAGCGCTTCTGAGCGGTCTTATCGCCCACTCCAAATGAGCCATCGCGAGTGCTTGCCAGTCCGGGATGAAAGCACGAGCCATCGGCCGCGTATGGAACTAACAGTTCCGGGTCGTTATCTTCGGATAAGTCGGATGCTAACAACTGCCACGGCTCAACGTTCAAGGCGTTAGCCAGCACCTCAATCGCATCAAGAGACGCATTAGAGCTACCACGTTCAATGCGGCTCATATAGCTACGAGCGAATCCACACCGATCAGCAAACGCTTCCTGGCTCATTCCGGTGGCTATACGCAGTTCTTTTACCCGCTCGCCAAACTGTATTCTCAAGGTCTTTTTCATGCCCTGAATGTGCAATTTTGACCACTGTAAGGCCACGCTCCATATGAGACATTTTGAATCTATCAGCCCCGTTTGTGAACACACTCCCCCTCAGAAGAGGCTTGTATCACTACAATTTAACAGATTCAAAATAAACACCAATAGTGACAAATTGAATTAAAAAAGTATGATGCTTGCTATTGGTTGGGGGGTTTTAGAGCACGCTACAACGCGTGGAGTTGTTTAGCACATGAGGGAATCCATGACGGGATTAGGTTTTTTATTACCAATGGTAGCGGGAGCCGCGATCGGTTGGGTGAGCTACAACGTAGTTGCTCACATTGTTTCTAAACAGAAAGTCAGCACCCTTCGAGCAATCTCGTTGGGAGGGCTATGCACTCTTTCATTGGTGCTGGGGGGGTGCGCATTTTCAGCTCTAAGTGCAGAGTACCCGGCAGAAAAACAAGGTGTAGGGTGCGAAGGCAACGGCCCGGAATGCTATGCAAAAATACATCACAATCCCGTCCGTGCGTGCAAGCAGGCAATGGACAAGAAAGCGACATTTCGCCACCTATGGCTGGGGAACGAAGCAAAACCAGTTTTCGAAAAATACTTCTGGCACGATGAGGAAGCTAAGATTGTTCAGGCATTTGGAAATCAGGCCAATGCTATTAACAGTCTGGGGATGTTAACGCCACTTCAATATTTTTGTATTTTCAACGCCAACACTGGGGAAATCATTGCGGCTTCTTTTGAGTGATCAGAGAAGGGAAATTCCCCTTCTCAATTTCCGCTTATAAGTTTGAACTTCATTGAATTCTTTCAATAAGTGAAAACTCTTCAAATATCACCTCCATATCTTCGGTAAAAGTTCCTTCACCTTCAAAAAAGCGCTGATGTTCTTTTTTCCAGTAATCCAGGCTCAAGTCTCCCTCTCTTTCCTTCCGGGCTAGCTCATCTGTCATCTCAGAAAAACGGAGCAAGTGAAGTCGAGTCGTTCTTATAACGCATACTGGAACTCCTGAGCCATTTTCAACAATTCCGTAAGCGCCAATAACTGGGAAAGCATTTTCCTCTATGCAACCCGCTAACGAACCACATGACCCTGTTTTTACTCCAGATGCTATCAACTCTGCCAATTCATCTGCTAACTCCGATGAATCACCAAAAGCCGCATAAACGGCAGTCGGGTATTTAGCCGCGAGGATTTCTTTGCTTATCATTTAATTATCGAACCTCTGAATTTCAGGATTTATGTTTTAACATATGGTGAAGATTGCAGCTATCCGTAGAACATAGATCCCGCTGGGACGTCGATAAAGATTATCACGCTGAGCCATTGGCTGTAGAACCTCGTTGTAGGAGGATCACGAGCGCCATCACGTATGATTAATAAAAAAAGAATGGAATTAATACGTTAAGGAAGTTCTGGAGCGGGTGAAGGGAATCGAACCCTCGTATAGAGCTTGGGAAGCTCTCGTTCTACCATTGAACTACACCCGCTTCGGTGTGCGGCTTGCATTATAACCGGTTCTTTGGCGTGGGCAAGCGAAGATATAATCTAACTGCCGGTAATTTAAGCGATTAGATTAAACAAAGTATAACCATGGCTATTTTTGCTCAGTAAAAAGGGCGCCGTAGCGCCCTAATAGATTTACCGTTAGCCGGAGTATCTTATTTTACCGGGCGCATTGCCGGGAACAAGATAACATCACGAATAGTATGGCTATTGGTAAACAGCATCACCATACGGTCGATACCAATACCCAAACCCGCGGTTGGCGGCAAACCATGTTCCAGTGCAGTAACATAGTCTTCGTCATAGAACATGGCTTCGTCGTCGCCAGCTTCTTTAGCGCTAACTTGATCAGCAAAGCGCTGTGCCTGATCTTCAGCATCATTCAACTCAGAGAAACCGTTACCAATCTCACGACCACCGATAAAGAACTCGAAACGGTCGGTGATAAATGGATTATCATCATTACGACGTGCCAGCGGAGAAACCTCTGCCGGATATTCAGTGATGAAAGTCGGCTGAATCAGATGGCTCTCGGCGGTTTCTTCAAAGATCTCGCATTGAATACGGCCCAAGCCCCAGCTCTTCTCAATCTTAATACCCAATGACTCAGCAATGGCCACAGCTTTGTCCATATCGTCTAAATCAGCCACATTCGTTTCTGGACGATATTTGCAAATTGCTTCTTTCATTGTCAATTTGGTAAAAGGCTTGCCGAAATCGAAGGTCTGGTCGCCATACTGCACCACACTGCTGCCCAAGACTTTCTCAGTCAGAGTACGGAATAACTCTTCAGTCAATGCAATTAGGTCTTTGTAATCTGCATAAGCCATATAGAGTTCCATCATAGTGAACTCTGGGTTATGGCGTGGTGAAACCCCTTCATTACGGAAGTTACGGTTGATTTCGAACACGCGTTCAAAGCCACCAACAACCAGGCGTTTCAGATACAATTCTGGCGCGATACGCAAATACATATCGATATCCAGCGCATTATGATGGGTCACAAATGGACGCGCTGAAGCACCACCAGGGATCACTTGCATCATAGGCGTTTCGACTTCCATGAAGCCTTTTTCCACCATGAAGCTGCGAATACCTGACATCACTTGCGAACGAACTTTAAACGTATTGCGAGATTCGTCGTTAGCAATCAGATCCAAATAACGTTGGCGATAACGAGTTTCCTGATCAGCCAAACCGTGGAATTTATCCGGCAACGGACGCAATGCTTTGGTCAGCAAACGCAATTCGCTACAGTGGATAGACAGCTCGCCGGTTTTGGTTTTGAACAACTTACCGCGCGCACCCAGGATATCGCCCAGATCCCATTTTTTAAATTCTTCGTTATAAACGCCTTCCGGTAGGTCATCACGGGAAACGTACAACTGAATACGGCCACCAACATCTTGCAGCGTCACAAAAGATGCTTTGCCCATGATACGACGAGTCATCATACGGCCAGCAACGGTCACTTCAATATCCAGCGCTTCTAATTCTTCATTCTCTTTGCTGCCGTACTCAGCATGCAGCTGGTCAGAGAGATGCTCACGGCGGAAATCATTAGGGAAAGCAATCCCCTTCTCCCGCAGCACAGCTAATTTTTCCCGACGAGCTTGTAACTCACTATTGAGTTCTTGCGCTTGCTCAGCGACTTGTGGTTTTTGCTCTGACATCTCTGTTCCTCATAGCCCGGCTTTCAAACTTGCTTCAATGAATTTGTCCAGATCACCGTCCAGTACCGCTTGCGTGTTGCGTGTTTCCACACCGGTACGCAAATCTTTGATACGAGAGTCATCCAGTACATAAGAACGGATCTGGCTACCCCAACCAATGTCAGATTTATTGTCTTCCAGAACCTGTTTATCAGCATTTTTCTTTTGCATCTCAAACTCATACAGCTTCGCTTTCAACTGTTTCATGGCTTGATCTTTGTTCTTATGCTGAGAACGGTCGTTCTGGCACTGAGTGACGATATTGGTCGGAATATGGGTAATACGTACTGCAGATTCCGTTTTGTTGACGTGCTGACCACCAGCACCGGATGCGCGGTAAACGTCAATACGCAAGTCGGCCGGGTTGATGTCGATGTCAATATCGTCGTCAACTTCAGGATAGACAAAGGCAGAACTGAATGAAGTATGACGACGACCACCAGAGTCAAACGGGCTTTTACGTACCAGGCGATGCACGCCAGTTTCAGTACGCAACCAGCCAAACGCATAATCACCGATAATCTTGATAGTGGCTGACTTCAAGCCCGCTACATCACCATCAGATTCTTCAATGATTTCAGTTTTGAAACCTTTAGCCTCAGCCCAACGCAGGTACATGCGCAGCAACATACTGGCCCAGTCCTGAGCTTCTGTACCACCAGAACCCGCTTGCAGGTCCAGATAACAGTTGGCGCTATCATATTCACCAGAGAACATCCGGCGGAATTCAAGTTGGCCCAGCTTGCCATCAAGGATATCTAACTCAGCAATAGCTTCGTTAAATGTCTCTTCGTCGTCAGCTTCAATAGCCAACTCCAGCAAACCAGTTACGTCTTCCATACCTTGATCCAGCTGATCAATAGTGGTGACAATTTCTTCCAGCGCGGAACGTTCTTTACCCAGAGCTTGAGCGCGCTCAGGTTCATTCCAGACGTCGGGCTGTTCCAGCTCGGCGTTTACTTCTTCCAGCCGCTCTTTCTTGGCATCATAGTCAAAGATACCCCCTGAGAACGGCTGTCCGATCAGACAGGTCCTGAATTCGGTTTTTTACCGGGTTTATTTCAAACATGGTTTAAAGTCTTACGTTAAGTCGTAGATGACGGAATGTCATTAGAACAGATAATTCTAACGGATCTGTACGACGGTTTATAGCAAGTTGACTGTATTTATAGCGCTATCTCGACGAATAGCGCTATAAGCCGTATTTAACCTGATATCAATCTATCGATTAATAAGGCCACAAGTGTTGAATCAACAACTGGACACTGCGATTACCGCGATACTCATTAATATCGAGTTTATAAGCCAGTTTTACTTCACGTACGCTGCTGTCCGGCCATAAGGTGGTATCGATATTAAAAGCTATGCCATCGAGCAAAGGCCCGCCATTCAATGGCTCAATCATCAGCTTCAGATGGCGTTCCCCCACCAACCGCTGCTGCAAAATACGGAATTTTCCATCAAATGTAGGCTCAGGGAAAGATTGCCCCCATGGGCCGCCATCCCGCAGCAACTCAGCTGTTTCCAGTGATAACTCGTTGCCTTTCAGCTCGCCGTCTGACCAAATAACGCCTTCTAACTGCGAAGCATCCATCCATTCACCGACTAAATCGGCAAATCGCTGACGAAACTCATCGAATTTATCCTGCTCCAGCGATAACCCTGCCGCCATGGCATGTCCACCAAATTTCAGCATCAGTCCTGGGTTTAGGGTATCTAGTCGCTCCAAAGCATCACGCATATGCAGGCCCGCGACACTACGCCCGGAACCCTTCAGCAAACCATCACCCGCAGGAGCAAAGGCAATCACTGGCCGATGAAAACGCTCTTTAATACGGGAAGCCAGAATCCCAACCACTCCCTGATGCCACTCTGGGTGGTACATCGCGATACCGTAAGGTAACTCAGTGCTGGTCCGCTCTAATTGGTCACACAGTTGCAAAGCCTCTACCTGCATGCCTTGTTCTATCTCGCGGCGCGTCTGGTTTAGCGTATCGAGATCGATTGCTAGCGCCCTCGCCTGCGCAATATCATCACTGAGCAGCAATGCCACCCCAATAGACATATCATCCAAACGCCCTGCCGCATTAAGCCGTGGGCCGAGAGAGAAACCCAGATCGTTTGCCGCTAATTGGCGAGCATCACGATTGGCAACTTCCAATAATGCACGAATACCTGGTCGGCATTTTCCCGCACGAATACGACTTAAGCCCTGATGCACTAAAATGCGGTTATTTGCATCCAATGGCACCACATCAGCTACGGTCCCGAGCGCCACCAGATCCAGCAATTCAGCCAAATTTGGCACCGCTAAAGCACGTTGTTCAAACCAGCCGTTGTCTCTAAGACGAGCGCGCAGCGCCAGCATCAGGTAAAAGGTGACGCCCACTCCGGCCAGTGATTTGGAGAGAAAATTGCATCCGACCAAATTCGGGTTGATGATAGCCTCTGCTGCAGGCAAGGTTTCCCCGGGTAGATGGTGGTCAGTCACCAACACCTGGATACCCATGGCGTGGGCTAAATCCACCCCCGCATGAGAGGAAATGCCGTTATCGACCGTGACAATCAGTTCTGCACCACGCGCAGCCACTTGTTCGACAACCTCGGGGCTCAGCCCATAGCCATCTTCAAAGCGATTGGGAACCAGATAATCAACATTGCTACCGCCCATGCTACGCAAAGCGAGAACTGCCAGTGCGGTGCTGGTTGCACCATCGGCATCAAAATCACCGACAATAACGATACGCTGCCGTGAGGCCAATGCTTGCTGCAACAAAGTGACGCCGGCATCAATACCGTCGAGCTGCTGCCATGCAAGCAGGCCTTTTACACCGCGCTCCAGTTCTTCCGCACTTGTTACCCCACGGCTGGCATAGAGGCGGCGCAACAAGGGGGGCACCAGCGCAGGCAAATGGCTATCATCCACCGCCTCACGACGACGAAGTTGAGTTTTCAATGTCACGGGTGATTAACCCGCTGCTTTTAAGGAAGCCTGATGCTTATTCAGCATCTGTAACATTTCTTTTGGCTCCAGATATCCCGGAACGACAGTGCCGTTTTGCAACACAATGGCCGGAGTGCCCTGAATACCAAACTGCACACCTAGCTTATAGTGCTCAGAAATATCGGTTTTGCAGGTCGCAGGTGATATATCGACACCTTTCATTGCCTCATCGAAGGCTTTATTACGATCTGCCATACACCAGATAGAACGCATATCTTTTTCTGCTTGAGAGCTCAGCCCCTGACGCGGGAAGGCCAGATAACGCACAGTAATTCCCAACGCGTTATAGTCACTCATCTGCTCGTGCAACTTATGGCAGTAGCCACAGGTGATATCGGTAAACACCGTAATCACGTGCTTTTCCTGTGGTGCTTTATACACAATCATTTCGCCGCTCAATGCTTCCAACTTTTTCACCAGTGTCTGGTTGGTCACATTCACGGGCTGGCTGCCACTCACGTCATACAGCGGCCCCTGCAACAGATGTTTGCCATCAGCAGAAATATAAAGCACACCACTGTCAGTCATCACGGTACTCAAACCTGGGATAGGTGATGGTTGGATGTCTGCTTTCTGAATATCCAATTTCTTCAGAGTTTGTTGGATAGCGGCATCATCAGCATGAGCCAGGCCAGTAAGTGCGGCGATAATCATCGGCAGCAGCAATAAACTTTTTTTCATTTATAAATCCTATCTTTTTCCACACGGTAGGGTTTTCATAAAAACAACTATGCGCGCGGATGATGCTGTTGATGTAGCAACTTCAAACGTTCAGTCGCTACATGGGTATAAATCTGGGTTGTCGACAGATCACTGTGGCCCAGTAACATTTGTACCACACGTAGGTCCGCACCATGATTCAACAGGTGCGTGGCAAAAGCATGCCGCAATACGTGAGGCGAAAGCCGTTCACTATCAATACCAGCAAGGATCGCATAGTGTTTGATTCGATGCCAGAAAGTCTGCCTCGTCATTTGCTGGCTGCGGTTACTCGGGAATAATACATCCAGCGATTGACCGTTAATAAGCCACGGCCGACCATGTTCCATGTAATTCTCTATCCAGTACACCGCTTCTTCGCCCAAGGGCACCAGCCGCTCTTTATTCCCTTTACCGATAACCCGTACAACCCCTTGGCGCAAACTGACATCGCTGATGGTCAGCCCCACTAACTCCGACACCCGCAGGCCTGTGGCATAAAGCACTTCCAGCATGGCCTTATCACGCAACTCTAGCGGAATATCGACATTGGGGGAGTTGAGTAACGCATCCACCTGCGCCTCGCTTAAATCTTTCGGTAAGCGCTGTGGTAATTTCGGTGATGAAAGTAGCGCTGTCGGATCATCTTCGCGTAATTTTTCGCGGTATAAATATTGGAATAAGCGGCGCATCGCACTGAGTAAGCGAGCAGAGCTGGTGGCTTTATAGCCGCCCTCTATGCGCTCAGCAAGAAAGGACTGCAAGTCTTGCGAACCGGCGCGCAATAAATCACTGTCGTGATGTTCTAACCATCCGCTCAGCGCATGTAAATCCAAACGGTATGAGGCCAGTGTATTCCCCGCCAGATTCCGCTCCAGCCATAGGACATCAAGAAACTGTTCAATCAGCGGGTTATTTTGCTGTTGCATGACTGTTTCTCTCTTTGATTGGATAAGTAGCCATTATGCCTGATGACGAACCAAATCTGGTACACTCGATGCTATTCCTTATTAGTAATGCTATGGCTACACATCATGAAGATTGGTCTCTTTTACGGATCCAGCACCTGTTATACCGAAATGGTGGCAGAAAAAATTCGCGATATCCTGGGTGAGGATCTGGTTGATTTACATAACTTAAAAGATGTCAGCCCCGGCCGTATGGAAGAATATTCCATCTTGATTCTGGGTATCCCTACCTGGGATTTTGGTGAGCTACAGGAAGATTGGGAAGCCATCTGGCCTCAATTAACTCAGCTTAATCTCAAGGGAAAGATTGTCGCCATGTATGGCATGGGCGATCAATTCGGTTATAGCGAATGGTTTCTGGATGCCCTTGGCATGCTGCACGACCATATTGCGCCGCTAGGCGTAAAGTTTATCGGCTTTTGGCCGACAGATGGATTTGAGTTTACCAGCCCGAAACCGCTCAGTGCTGATGGCAAACACTTTGTTGGCCTGGCATTGGATGAGGTTAATCAATACGATTTGAGTGAAGAGCGCATCGAACAGTGGTGTGATCAAATTCTGCTTGAGATGGATGCCTTGCTTTAATGCGATAAACGGGCATCTGCTGTGCCCGTTTGCTATCCCCGTATGACTTAGCTAGTTTACTTCCACAAACGAAATGTATCTTGGGAGCCGCTTTCGGCCGCGACAATCGCGCTCGAAATTTCTTCGTCTTTGATTTCGCTGGCGGTTGATTCAGGATTTTTCTGCCCCGTAAAGCGTTGCGGGGAAGCCACCTGATACCAATCCAATCTTCGGGTCAGCACCATAACCGCAGCCAGAATAATAAACAGTAAACCAGTGCCCAATAGCAGTGCATTGTCTTCTGATTGCAGTAAGCCAAACAAAACGCCGTACAGCAGTAATAATCCGCCGGCAAATAATGCGCCACGCAACCACCCGCCAAGCACCGCACTTAAATATATAGCAATCAACAAGCTACAACTTAAGCTGGCAATAATATAAGCCAAAGTAAAACCAAGGTGCTCAGAGAATGCCAGTAGCATCAGGTAGAATAAAACCAATGCCGCGCCCACCAGCAGATACTGAATGGGGTGTACACGCAGCGAGGTCAGACTCTCAAATAGGAAGAAGCTGAAGAATGTTAAGCCAATAAATAAAATGGCATATTTAATGGCGCGCTCTGTCAGTTGGTAGTGGTCAACCGGTTCAATCAAGCTGGTGGTAAAGGCAGGTAACTCATTGAAATCAAAGCGCACACTGTCACCAGCAAAGTTGATATTCATGCTGTTAGCCAGCCAGTTACTGCTCCAATTGGCACGAAAACCGTTTTCATCTACTTTGCGTTGCAAGGGTAAAAACTCACCGACAAAATTAGGATGGGGCCAATTACTTTGTAAAGTCAGTTCACTGCTGCGCCCGACAGGCACTACCGCCAAGCTGTTGGTACCCGCAAGTGTCAGCTTAAAGTTAACATCGAACTTGCCCTGCCGAAACTGCTCAACGGTCAGTGGCGCATGCACCCCTTGCGCCGTCCGCCCCAAGAATGCGCCTGGTTCGAAATTAATCTTTGTATTGCCCAGGCTCAACGGTGAAATATGCTGAATACCCCGAGAGTCACTCAGTGCCAGCACCAGAGACGGTGTGCCGATAGTGACACCTTCACGGTCCAAATCTTCTAATGAAGAGGGGTCAAACTGCCCATAAAAGTTGAGTTCCCCTTGGTAGACTTGAGCTTTATAAATACCCAATTGGCGCACTTCAACATCTGGCGCGCCCGTAACAGTCATCACTTCTGGCAATAAGTAGCGATGACGGCTAACTCGCTGCCCCTGTGTCTTGCCATCAACTTCGGTTTCAATCCATTCGCTGTAAGGCACCACAATCAGCGGGCCAAGGATTTTTTGCGCGCGACTGGTGCTGTCACTGACTTTATCAATCACACTTTGCCGATAACTACTGCGCTCCGAGATGACATTCAGTAACATTTCTTTCGGGATCATCATTAACAGAATTAAGCCCAACAACGCGGCAATTTTCCAAAACAGGACGGATTTGAACATAATTTGCACTCCTTTTAAGGTCAGGAGAGCAGCTTAACTAAGTGAAGTGAAAGGAAAATGAGGTTATGTGAAGTGAAAGTGAAGTCCGCGATTTAAGTCATATCTAACGGCAGAGTTAAACGGGCGCAAACCCCGTGCGGTAAATGGTTTTCAAGGGAAATGCTCCCGCGATGAATAGCGGCGACCTCACGCACAAAATTTAGCCCCAATCCCGTACTTTTCGGGCTATTGGCCCTCGGTAATGAATAAAAGCGGTCAAAAATCTTCTCTTGGGCATAATCGGGAATACCACTGCCCGAGTCCTCAAGCGTAATCAGATATTCATTCGTTTGCTGCTCGCCACTTAATGTCACCTCTCCGCCAATTGAGGTAAAATCCAGTGCATTATCAATTAGATTGGTCAGTGCCTGACTGAGTAACAAACCATCACCCGTTAATATCGCGCTATCGACACGGATTAGCCGCAAGCTAATTCCCCGGCTGGCAGCCTGCGCCTCTTTGGCACTAATGGCTTGTTTGACAATATGACTTATTTCTAATGGAAACAGTTGCAAATCAACCCGACTTTCCAGCCGTGCCTGTATCAGCATTTTGTCCACCAATTGCTGGATACGGGCACTTTGCTGCTCAATATTAATCAGAAAACGCTGAGCAGTGGCGGGTGGAGGAGATTCACGTAAGAGTTCTGCCGCACCAGTAATTGCCGCCAGCGGGCTTTTCAACTCATGGGTCAAGGTATGAACATATTGCTCAATATAAGCTTTGCCATCTAATTTAAGGCGCATACTTTCCAGCGCATGAGCCAAATCATTCAGTTCACTGCTGCCCATTGCTGGCAGTGTGGCAACCTGCCCCTCGGAAACCCGCTCGGCATAATCCACCAGCTTGCCGATAGCCCGATTGATCCACCAGACAAAACCCAAGCCAATCAGTAGCGCAATACCCAGCAATACACCGCCAGCTAACAAGATTTTACGTTCACTGCGTTTTATTACCGGTGCCATAGAAATATTGGGTTTGCCCACACTGAGCACGCCAATAATTTTATTATCTACGATAACTGGCGCTGCCACATACATCACTGATGATTGTTCATCATTAGGATCAGTGCGGCTACTGCGCGCACCATATTCGCCATGCAATGTCAGCCACACATCATTCCAGCGCGAATAGTCTTGCCCAACAGCTTTACCGGATGAATCAAAAATCACCCGCCCGTCAGCATTGGTCAGATAAACTCGGTATTCATTGCGATCCTTGCGGATGCCTTCAATATTTGCACCGATTGGCCGTAAATTTAATGACGCGAATGCTTGTGCCAACTGCCCCCCGGCGGCTTTATCTTGCAACATATCCTGACGGGCAAATTGCGCCAGCAAGGTGGCGGTATCAACCAATGTCCCTTCAGTAGCACGCCGCACGCCGGGCTTCACTTCCTGCACAAAAATACGAATGACAAAGTAACCGGCGATGGCGACTATCAAAAAATAACCCAGTAATAAACGCACGCCTATCTTCATAGGGGATGGCTCATGTTCGATATGTCAGGCTATAACCCAATCCGCGATGAGTACGGATTGGCGATTCATTATCGTGGGTCATGCGCAGTTTTGAGCGCAGAGTTTTGATGTGAGTATCGACGGTGCGGTCTTGGCTCTCTTCCGCCTGAGCCCAGACAATATCCATCAGTTGTTGGCGTGAAAATACGCGCTCAGGTGCCAGCAATAAGGTTTTTAGTAGCAGATATTCATAACGAGTCAGCGATAAAACTTGTTGGTGATAAGTGACTCTAGCCCCCGCCTCATCCAGTGTGAAATGGCCGAATTGATGGAGTGTGGTAGAGATAGCCCGTGTTTGTGACTTTTGTAGACGCCGCAGCACAGTGCGAACTCTGGCGCTCACTTCGCGCGGTGAAAAAGGTTTGGCAATATAGTCATCGGCACCAATTTCCAGGCCGATAATCCGGTCTAGCTCTTCGCTACGGGCAGTTAAAAAGACCACTGGCAGCTCCGGCACCAAGGCCAATATGCGGCGGCACAAATCAAAACCATTGATATCAGGTAAACCCACATCGACTATCGCCAGCGCGGGTGGCCCACTGGCAAGAGCCGCAAGTGCAGGTTCCCCCCGGTCAAACCACCGGAGGGTAAAACCTTCACTTTCCAAGGTATAAATTAAAGTGTCGGCGATGCTCGGCTCGTCTTCCACCAGCCAGATTACAGGCTTCATTAATTGATACCTTCATCAGGTCCAAATGAATGACGCAGTAACAAGCATAATTGCCGCCATTCTTCTTCAGACATACTGTCAGCAGCTAGCCATAAACGCTTACGAGTTGAGCGGCTGCTGGTCTGTTGTAAACTCAATAACACGCCATAAGGGGTCATCCAAGGCTGTTTAATGACAATCCATTCATGCCTTTTCCATAGCACCACATTGCCGGGTTTCAGCCTGATTTCACCCTGACAAGACGTAATGTTTTTCTGGCTGCGGATACACTCAAACACCACTAACGTCAGTAATACTAGCCAGAGTGCCGTGTAGCCCTGAGGCCACGGCGCCACAAGCGTGAGTATTACCAAGACGCCATGAGCTAATAAAGAGAAGAGTTGAGTGTGCCAGGATATCCGCAGGTCACATCGCCACTGGGCCACGGGCTTTATTTCGTGTTTGAATCAGTTTGACCATGTGACGCAGCTCGCTGTCCTGCGGCTCCCCGTGATTCATCAGCCAGTTAAATAAGTCTGGATCATCGCATTCAAGCAAACGGATAAAAACCTGTTTCTCGTTGTCACTCAAGCCATCATATTCATGTTCAAAAAACGGCATGATAGAGATATCCAGCTCACGCATACCCCGACGGCACGCCCAGTGAATACGGGCTTTATTATCGATTTCCATGTCCTGATTGACTCCTCAAAGAAGGATGCTGATAGGCTAAAGGCGTTATAGTGCTGTTTTTCAATCATATTCAGCACTCTGCCACAAAATCTGCGGTTATTGTACCTCAGATATCGCCGAATTCAGATATTGAATAATAATGCTCAATCTGTCGAATAACTGCTTGCAATGCTACCCGGCTATTTTACCATTGAGCATCGGTTCACTGTATCTCGCTGACAGATGTTACTTATCCGCAGGTACTATATCCAAAATAATTCGAGTGCAGGAAGGCGGCGAACACAACGTCCCAATGAGCTTACATGAGTAAGTGATTCGGGTTATTTAGCGCAGCCAACGCGCAGACAGCTCGAAGTATGACGGGTATATTTATTTTCAGGTAAATTATGGCTTACAACACTCCATTTACTGCACAACCACCGGTTGCCTCTTCCGAGCTGCCGTTAACATTGATTTCACTTGATGACTGGGCGCTGGTGACATTAACTGGCGCGGACCGTGTAAAGTATCTGCAAGGGCAAGTCACGGCGGATATTGATGCATTGCCCACTGACCAACATGTGCTTTGCGCCCACTGTGATGCCAAAGGCAAGATGTGGAGCAATCTGCGGTTATTTTATCGCGGCGAAGGTCTGGCTTTTATCGAACGCCGTAACGTGCTTGATAAACAGTTAAGTGAACTGAAGAAATATGCCGTGTTCTCCAAAGTGGATATTGCTGCGCCACCTGATGCCATTTTGTTAGGTATCGCGGGTGCTGAGGCAAAAACTGCACTGGCGGAAGTATTTGCTGAATTGCCTAATATCGAGCATCCGGTCGTGCAGCAAGGTCATACCACACTGTTGCATTTTTCATTGCCCGCTGAGCGTTTCCTGCTGGTGACCGATGCCGGACAGGCACAGCAAGTGGTGGAAAAATTGTCTGGCCGCGCGCAGCTCAATAACAGTCAGCAGTGGTTGGCTCTGGATATCGAAGCGGGCTTCCCTATCATTGATACCGAGAGTAGCGCCCAGTTTATTCCACAAGCGACAAACATTCAGGCGTTGAATGGCATCAGTTTCAGCAAAGGGTGTTATACCGGGCAAGAAATGGTCGCCAGAGCAAAATACCGTGGCGCCAACAAGCGCGCGCTCTACTGGTTAGCCGGTCGCGCCGGCCGTGTTCCGGCAGTGGGTGAAGATTTAGAATGGCAATTGGGTGAAAACTGGCGGCGTACCGGTAGCGTTTTGGCTGCTGTTGCACTCAGTGACGGCTCGGTTTGGGTTCAGGCGGTGCTGAACAATGATTTGGCAGCAGACAGTGTGCTGCGTGTCCGTGATGATGTGGATAGCGTGCTTACTATTCAGCCATTGCCATACTCATTAGCCGAAGAAAAATAATATTTCTAATCACTTGAAATTATTGTGATTTAGCAGCAATACCAAATTCTTTGGATATCTATTTTTGAGTACATAATAGCGGGAGGCTGGTCATCCGGCCTCCGCAAATCAAGCATTAAACGTACAGGTAAATCGCCATAAAGTGGCAGACACTGCCGCCCAACACAAAGCCGTGCCAAATAGCATGCCCAAAGCGAATACGTTTAGAAGCATAGAAAACTACGCCCAAGGTATACAGCAAGCCGCCAATGGTCAGTAATGCCAGCCCGCCAATCTCAAGTTTTATCGCCAGTTGGTAAATCACAATCAGTGATAGCCACCCCATTGTCAGGTAAGTCACCAGCGACAGCACTTCAAATCGGTGAGCAAAAGCTAGCTTGAATATCACGCCGAACAAAGCCAATCCCCAAATCACCGCCATTAAACCTCTGGCCAAGGGGGAATCTAACCCCACCAATAGAAATGGTGTATATGTCCCGGCGATTAATATGTAAATGGCGCAATGGTCGAACTTCTGTAGCCAGAGTTTCGCCTTGCGATGTGGGACCGCGTGATACAACGTTGAGGCCAAAAACAGCAAAATAATACTGCCGCCATACAGGCTATAGCTGGTCATCGCCTTAGTATCGGCTCCGCTATCTATCGCCTGCCCCAAAAGTAAAACCAAACCGATAATTCCGAATATCACCCCAATACCATGACTGATGCTATTGGCGATTTCTTCTGCCCATGGATAAGACGGTGTTGTTACGTCCGTGGACGTGACCGAGGTCGTCGACGTCGGCAGAGCTGATTTATTCTTCAATACTGATTATCCTAAAAGTGAATATACTCCAAATAATTCAAGTTACTGGAAGGCGGTAAGTGAACAAAGCGGCCAACGCACAGGCGACTTGAAGTATGATTAATATCGTTATTTCATCCGGTGAGCACTGTAACTGGACAAAAATAGTACACATAGGTTAACTGAGAATGATTCCAGTGTACACGTGTACGCTTAAATATTCTGTCAGTACATGTAAACCATCATGTCTATTGGATAAATCATCGAAAAAACTAGGGCAATTGCTGATAATCAGTTAACTTTTGGCTGGTCTGCTAGTTATCTAAAACTGAGGTTTATTATGTCATTAGCAACTTTGAATTTTGGCCCACTGACAGAAACCATTCAGTTTCTGATGGAAATCGATAAGCTGAAAGATATCCAGCGGCGGACTAAAGTCATCGCCAGCTTACGTCAGGAGAACTCGGCCGAACACAGCTGGCATTTTGCTGTGGCGGCCATGAGTCTGGCCCCCTATGCAGGGCCGGATGTTGATATCAATCGCGTAATCAAAATGGCGCTATTGCACGATATTGTCGAGATAGATGCAGGTGATGTTATCGTCTATGACCTGGTGGCCAGAGCCGCAATTCATGAACAAGAAGTGGCTGCCGCCAAACGCTTATTTGGCATATTACCTCCAGCATTAGGCGCACAATTTACCGAGCTATGGGACGAGTATGAAGCGGAAGAGACTGCTAATGCGCGTTTTGCTACCGTGTTAGACCGTATTTTGCCCATGCTCATTAACCTGCATACTGAGGGGCAAAGTTGGATAGAAAATGGTATTCGGTTGCAGCAAGTTCTGGAACGCAACCAACTGGTTGCCGAATACTATCCTGAGATTTGGCAGCATTTACTGCCACAGTTGCAAGCAGCGCAGCAAAAGGGTTGGCTGAAGTAACTTATTTCCCACCCGCTAAATCCAACACACTGCCAGTGACATAAGAAGCATTGTCTGACAACAACCAGATAATTGCTTCTGCCACTTCATGTGGCTGACCGCCACGTTTCATGGGTAACAAACTTTGGATTCGGTCAACCCGCCCCGGCTCCCCCCCACTGGCATGAATATCAGTGTAGATAAGGCCTGGCCGTACTCCATTAACCCTAATCCCCTCAGCCGCCACCTCTAGTGACAGGCCGGTGGTCAATGTATCGATTGCGCCCTTGGAGGCGGCATAATCTAAATACTCGCCCGGTGCGCCAAGGCGGGCCGCGGCAGAAGAGACATTAACAATCGCACCACCATTGCCACCATGACGAAATGCCATGCGTTTGACTGCTTCGCGACTGCATAAAAAGTATCCCGTCACATTAGTGCTCAGCACCCGATTAATGCGCTCAGCCGTCAGCCCCTCGATGGTGGTTTGCGGGAACAAAATACCGGCATTATTGACCAGCGCAGTGATCGGCCCGAGCTGTGCTTCAAGCTTTTCAAATAGTGCAATGACTTGATATTCATCGGCAATATCGGCCTGTATTGCCACCGCCAACCCGCCCGCGGCGGCAATTTCTGCGACGACCTGCCGGGCAGCTTGCTCATCATTGATATAATTAACCGCGACACGATAGCCGTGTTTGGCTAATAGCAATGCTGTGGCACGACCAATCCCCCGGCTCCCCCCGGTCACTAATGCGACTTTCTTATGCATATCCCTGCTCCATACTTAACGGTGAATTTTTTCCCAAATGAGTACCCCAACCAGCGCAGAATTGTTCATTTGCAGCGGTGGTGTGCGAAGTGTTAAGCGATTTTCTTCGAATTGATAATAGCGAAGTTGCTGGCTACCTACCCAGTTGGGAAATAAACTGCCTTCAATAAAATGTGTAACGGTGGCTTGTTGTTCATCGATTTTGTATCGACCAAAATAAGTTAGCGCGCTGATAAAGGCATTTTTTATCTCATCATCACTGCCTTGCAGCCAGTCTTCAGAAGCAAAGTTCAGTCTACCACCGCAGTATAACTGAGCAGCCATAGTACCTTGTTTTTCATAATTAATTCGACCAGACATTTGCTGCCCCATCGGATAATGAATACTGCCGTCCGGCAAAGTAAAGTGCTGTGAAATCAGTGACCAACTGCCGATAAACTGATGGCTTACCATAATATTCATGCTCACTATTTGTATAACGAAAAATAAGCGTAGTCATTGATAGTGAGATATGGCAAATACCATTGATTGTCATCCACAAAGCAAAAGGGCCGCTTACGCGACCCCTTTGTTATTTAACACATGTATTTATTCGTAGTCACTGATTGGTACACATGAGCAGAACAGATTACGGTCGCCGTACACATCATCCAGACGTTTCACGGTCGGCCAGTATTTATTCTCCATCACACCCGCAATCGGGAACACCGCCAACTCTCGGCTGTAAGGGTGCTGCCAATCACCAACCAGCTCAGCCTGAGTATGCGGCGCATTCACTAACGGGTTATCTTCCAGTGGCCATTCACCACGGGCAACTTTCTCGATTTCCGCACGGATAGCCAGCATGGCATCGATAAAGCGGTCCAACTCGACTTTACTTTCAGATTCTGTCGGCTCCACCATCAGTGTGCCCGCGACCGGGAAGGACATCGTTGGCGCATGGAAACCGAAGTCAATCAAGCGCTTGGCGATATCCATCTCGCTGATCCCTGTTGCTTCTTTCAGCGGGCGAATATCCAGAATACATTCATGTGCCACACGGCCATCATGGCCGGTATACAGCACCGGATATGCTTCTTTCAGGCGCGTCGCAATGTAGTTCGCATTCAAAATAGCAACCTGACTGGCTTGTTTCAGGCCATCGGCTCCCATCATGCGGATATACATCCAACTGATAGGTAAAATGGATGCGCTACCAAATGGCGCCGCTGAAACTGCGCCTTGTTGGGTCGTCATGCCATCAATTTGCACCACGCTATGGCCCGGAACAAAAGGCGCCAAATGGGCTTTGACACCAATTGGCCCCATACCCGGACCGCCACCACCATGTGGGATGCAGAAAGTTTTGTGCAAGTTGAGGTGTGATACATCAGCGCCGATATAGCCCGGAGTGGTAATCCCCACTTGCGCATTCATATTCGCGCCATCGAGATAAACCTGCCCACCAAACTGATGAACTATCTGACAAACTTCACGGATAGTTTCTTCATACACGCCGTGAGTTGACGGGTAAGTCACCATAATGCAAGAGAGCTCATCACCGGCTTCGCCGGCTTTTTGGCGCAAGTCGTGCAAATCAATATTACCTTGCTTATCGCAAGCGACCACGACCACTGACATACCGGCCATTTGTGCAGATGCCGGGTTAGTGCCGTGAGCAGAGCTTGGGATCAAACAGATATGACGGCTCGCCTGATTGCGGCTTTCATGATAGCGGCGGATAGCCAGCAAACCTGCATATTCGCCTTGCGCGCCAGAGTTTGGTTGCATACAAACCGCGTCATAACCGGTCAATTGCACCAACCATTGTGACAACTGACCAATCATTTGCTGGTAACCCGCCGCTTGCTCCGGCGGGCAGAATGGGTGCAATTCGGCAAATTCAGGCCAAGTGATCGGGATCATTTCAGCCGCGGCATTCAACTTCATGGTGCAAGAGCCTAGCGGGATCATCGCCTGATTCAGCGCCAAATCTTTGCGCTCTAAACGATGCATATAACGCATCATTTCGGTTTCACTGTGGTAACGGTTAAAGACTGGGTGAGTCAGAATCGGATCTTGTCGCAACATTGCTGCTGGAATCGACTGGCTATTTTGGCTGACTTTGGCATCAAGTTCATCAATATCCAAACCATGATTATCACCGGCCAACAGGGTGAAAAGAGTCTGAATATCGTCGCGAGAAGTGGTTTCGTCCAGCGTGATACCAACTGCACCATGAATATCAGTGCGTAAATTAATACCGAAACTCAATGCATGGGCCAATACGGCGGCTTTGTCTTTAACTTCGACAGTTAATGTATCGAACCAATGCTGGAAACGCAGAGTTAGACCGGCTTGTTGCAAGCCCGCAGCCAGAATATCAGTCATTCGGTGAATACGACCAGCAATACGCTGTAACCCTTGCGGGCCATGATAAACCGCGTACAAACTGGCAATATTGGCCAGTAACACCTGAGAGGTACAGATATTAGAGTTGGCTTTCTCGCGGCGAATATGTTGCTCACGAGTTTGCATCGCCATACGCAGCGCGGTATTGCCAGCCGCATCGCGCGAGACGCCAATAATGCGGCCTGGCATCGAGCGCTTAAATTCATCACGACAGGCAAAGAAAGCAGCATGTGGGCCACCGTAGCCCATTGGCACGCCAAAACGCTGAGCCGAGCCAAATACCACGTCAGCGCCCTGTTTACCCGGCGCTGTCAGCAGCACTAATGCCATAATATCGGCGGCAACGCTGGTAATAACTTTGCGTTTTTTCAGCTCAGACAGCAGCGCTGAATAGTCATGTAATTCGCCAGTGGTACCAACTTGTTGCAACAGCACACCAAAAATACCTTCCAGCTCCAACACTTTTTCTGCGCGGTCAACAATCACTTCAAAGCCAAAGGTTTCAGCGCGCGTGCGTACCACATCCAATGTTTGTGGATGTACATCATCGGCGACGAAAAATCGATTAGCGTCTTTGAGCTTACTGGCACGTTTCGCCAACGCCATGGATTCAGCTGCCGCAGTAGCTTCATCCAGCAAAGAAGCGGAGGCCAGATCCAGACCGGTCAAGTCTTGGGTTAGTTGCTGGAAATTCAGCAATGCTTCAAGACGCCCTTGTGAAACTTCTGGCTGATAAGGGGTGTAAGCGGTGTACCAACCCGGGTTTTCCAGCATATTACGCAGGATAACTGGCGGTGTCAGAACGGGGCTATAGCCCATGCCAATATAAGATTTATAGCGCTGATTCTGGCTGGCAATCCCTTTAAGTTCTGCCAGCGCCTGATGTTCAGTCGCAGCATCACCCACCGGCGGCGGGCTGGGCAATTGGATATCTGCCGGAACAATCTGCTGAATCAATGTCCTTAACGAGCTGGCGCCAACGGCGGCCAACATCTGTTGCTGTTGCTCAGCGGAGGAGCCGATATGGCGCTGAATAAAAGCATCGTTATGTTCAAGCTGGCTGAGATTCTGAGTCATTTGCTACAAATTCCTGAATAGGGCATGGGACGGGGTTGTTGACAAAGTGCGAGCTACGAAGAGAACAAGCAGCGAGTAAAGACGCGGTTACTCCATTCCTGGAGGCGCGAGCCGCGCCATTGCTGGCATGGACGCTTTACTCATCTGCCAGCCCTCACCGCCAAAGATCAAGTCATCGGGGTTTGTCAGCAGTTTGGCCCCGAAAAATGGGGCCACGTTCATTTACTCGTCGATAGTCGCCTGATAAGCCTCGGCATCTAACAAACTCGCCAATTCAGCTTCATCTGAAGCTTTGATACTAAACAGCCAGCCATCCGTGTAAGGGGCGCTGTTCACCAGTTCTGGGGAACTTTCCAGCTCGGTATTCACTGCAATGATTTCACCGCTGATTGGGGCATAGATGTCGGAAGCGGCTTTAACTGACTCTGCAACCGCACAATCACTGCCCGCAGACACTTCACTGCCCACTTCTGGCAAATCAACAAACACCATGTCGCCCAGAAGCTCTTGCGCATGCTCAGTGATCCCGACGCTATAAACGCCATCACCATCGGCACGAACCCACTCATGAGATGATGCATATTTCAAATCTGCTGGTACATTGCTCATTGCTGCTCCTTAAAAAGCGTAGAACCCAATTGTGTGGTTCATAGAATTCGGAATAATACCGCTAAATTTACAGCGCGACCGGTTTACCCGCTCGCACAAAACCCGGTTTTGTGACCCGCACCGGCATTTCACGGTTACGGATTTGCACCACAGCACTGTCACCAATCCCCGCAGGAACACGGGCCAGAGCAATACTAAAGCCCAGTGTTGGTGAGAATGAACCACTGGTTATCACACCAACATGCTGGTGACCTGAAGCATCAGAAAAATGCACCGGCAACTCATTACGCAATACGCCTTTCTCAGTCATGATCAAGCCGACTAACTGCTCAGTGCCATTATTGCGTTGCTGTTCCAGTGCTTCACGGCCGATAAACTGGCGATCTTCTGGCAGCCATGCCACTGTCCAGCCCATATTGGCAGCGAGCGGCGAAATGCCTTCGTCCATTTCCTGGCCGTAGAGATTCATACCAGCTTCCAGACGCAACGTGTCACGCGCGCCAAGACCGGCAGGTTTCACACCCGCAGCCAGCAGTTGTTGCCAGAATTCCACAACGCGCTCTTTCGGCAGCGCAATTTCATAACCTGCTTCACCGGTATAACCCGTGGTCGCAACAAACAAATCATCAACCTGAATACCAAAGAATGGTTTCATTCCTGCAATTGCTTTCTGCTGCTCAGGGGTCAGTAAACTCGCGACTTTCTGTTGTGCTGTTGGGCCTTGCACTGCCACCAAAGCCAAGTCGTCACGCACAGTGACTTCAACCAGATACGGCTTAGCATGCTGAGTTATCCATTCCAGATCTTTATCTCGGGTGGCGGAGTTAACCACCAGACGGAAATAGTCTTCGCGCAGGAAGTAGACAATTAAATCATCGATAACACCGCCGGAGGCATTCAGCATCCCGGTGTAAAGGGCTTTGCCCGATTGGGTCAATTTGGCTACGTCATTGGCTAATAAATAACGCAGGAATTCGCGGGTACGAGCGCCGTGCAAGTCGACAATGGTCATGTGCGAGACATCAAACATGCCGGCGTCCTGGCGCACAATATGGTGCTCGTCGATTTGGGAACCATAATGCAATGGCATCATCCAGCCATGAAAATCTACCATGCGCGCACCGCACGCCACGTGTTGGTCATACAGCGGGGTCTGCTTAGCCATCTCTCTCCCTCAAATAGTTTCATGTAATGAGTGTCTGATACTCTAACTCACCATAAACGGGCATTTACCCTAGATAATTCGGGTTGCAGGAAGGCGGCAACTAAGTGAATCCCCAGAGGCTTACTCAGTAAGTGACCGGGATGAACGAAGACAGCCAACGCCCATGCAACGTGAAGTATGACGGGTCTACGCAAACGATACCTTTTGCCCACGTTATCACCGAATTCATCAGGTAACCATAAGCTAAAATAGGCAATGGCAGGTATTAAGACGACAAAAGACAGGGGTATTGTGCAGAGTTTTATACTGAAAAACTGCGCACAGAGGCACAGAATTAACAATTAATCAGTAAAAATGGCGATGTTATATAACTAAATAACCAAAACCCTATCAGATTCAACTTATCAGGTTTTGGTTATGAGTGAAAAAAACTAATGCGAAAAGCATGCTGAAATTAGATTATTTCAACTGAGGGCAAATTTAGCGGCGCGCTGGATTATTCATCCAGCCAATCAGGTAAATCATTTAACCCCATGGCCTGTCGAACTAATTGCGGTTTTATGCCAGGCAAACTGTCCGCCAGTGTCAGCCCGATATCACGCAACAACTTTTTGGCCGGATGACTGCCCGCAAACAGTGAGCGGAAACCCTGCATACTGGCAAGCATGACTGCCGCACTGTGCTTACGGCGGCGCTCATAGCGACGCAGGTAAAGATGCTGTCCGATATCTTTCCCCTGACGCTGCAAGCGCCGCAGCTCAGAAACCAACTCGGCAGCATCCATAAAGCCCAGATTCACCCCCTGCCCGGCCAACGGATGCACGGTATGAGCGGCATCGCCCACCAGAGCCAGCCGGTGTGCTGCAAAACTGCGCGCATAACGCCCGGTCAGTGGGAAGGTCTGGCGCTCGCTTTCAAGCTGGCATTGCCCCAAACGCATATCAAACGCCATACCCAACTCACGATTAAATTGTTCTGCGGGCAACGCCGCCAACTCAACAGCACGTTCAGGAGGCACTGACCACACAATCGAACTAAGGTGGGGGTCACTAAATGGCAGGAATGCCAGAATACCATCGCCATGAAATACTTGACGCGCCGTGGCCTGATGGGTTTCTTCAGTGCGGATGGTTGCCACCAGTGCATGATGAGCATAATCCCAAAATGTTAGTGGAATATCAGCATGTTGGCGCAACCAAGAATGAGCACCATCAGCCCCAACCACCAATTTAGCACTGAGCATCCGGTCATCTGTCAGAGTGATAAATGCTTCGCTTTCACCCCAAGCCACCTGTTTGAGACTGGCGGGGGCCAGTAAGGTGACATCCAGCAATTGGCTGGCTCGTTGCCATAATGCCTGCTGAATCACTTGGTTTTCAATAACATGCCCGAGGTGGCTGAAACCATACTCATCTGCATGGAAAGCAATTTTGCCAAAACTGTCTTGGTCCCACACCGCCATTCCGCTATAAGGGCTGGCGCGCAGCGCTAAGATACTCTCCCATACGCCAAGTTTTTGCAGTAAGCGCTCACTGGCTGCATTGATTGCCGAGACCCGAAGTGCCCGCTCGCCAGTCACTGGAGCTGCTAGCGGCTCGGGTACGGGTTGGTGCTCCAAAACAGCTATGCGCAGGCCGCTGCCTTGTAAGCCGCAAGCCAGTGCCAAACCGACCATTCCGCCACCAGCGATTACCACGTCATATGATTGCATTCAGATACGTTCCTATAATAAATACTAACGTTGTATACCCAATAGATTTCAGGGGGGCAGGAAGGCGGCAAACGAGATTATCCCGATGAGCTTACATCAGTAAGTTATTCAGGTGGTCGAGAGCAGCCAACACATCTGCAACAAGAAATATGAAGAGTAGACAAAGTTAGCGCTTAACCCATCCTAACGTCCGTCGCGCGAAAGTATCACGTATGGTGGGCATATGCTCCATCGACATCAGAGCAAGATTACGCGCCACCACCAGCGGCCCATAGCGGTTGGCAAACAGGCGGATTAACCCATCTGTCACGCCAATAGTGGCCTGTTGGTCCTGCTGCCGCCGCTGTTGGTATTGGCTGAGTACTTTATAATCGCCGGGATCACCGCCCGCTTGTGCAATAGTTTCAGCCAGTGACATCACATCGCGCAGACCGAGATTAAAACCCTGACCTGCAATCGGATGTAATGTTTGGGCGGCATTACCAACTAATGCCAGACGATGGCTGACATGGCGCGAAGCAGTGAGCAATTGCAGTGGGTAACTGTGGCGTTTGCCCGCATGAAGGATTTTCCCCAGACGCCAACCGAAAGCTTGCTGTAACTCTGCCAGAAAACGAGCATCATCCCAGTTATCAACCCGCTGTTTGTCTTCTTTGGCATGACACCAAACCAACGAACTGCGCCCTTGAGACATCGGGAGTAAAGCCAGCGGCCCATGACGGGTAAAGCGCTCAAAAGCCCGCCCACGGGGCAATTCGGCAGTGGTGACATTGGCAATTACCGCAATTTGCTGATAATCCTGCCGCTGCCACTGAATATGACAAGCATGAGCTAATGCCGAATGAGAACCATCTGCCGCCACCAATAATTGGGCACTGAGCTGTTGCCCATTATCCAATGTCACGGTGGCAGATTCAGCCGTGCGAACCACATCAACCACTTTGGCGGGGCAATATAAGGTCACGCCCGGTGCTTTTTGTAACAAGGAAAATAGCCGCTTACCGGCATCAAACAGTTCAATAACTTGGCCCAATGCCGGAACGCGATAATCTTGTGCCCGAAGGTTCACAAAACCGGAATGGCCGCTATCACTGACGTGAACATGCTCGATGGCGGTAGCGCAATCTGCCAATGCCGACCAAAGGCCGATGCTATCCAATTGCTGACAAGTACCCTGCGCCAGTGCAATAGCTCTGGCATCAAACCCAGGGTGCTGATGACTGTCAGGAAGTTGTGCTTCGACCAATGCCACCGGCATCTTCCCTTGCGTCAGGGATGAAATCGCGAGCGCCAGTGTTGCACCGGCCATACCGCCACCGACAATTATCACACTCATCAGTTATCTCGCCGCCGCCATAAGGGCTTCAATCTCATCGGGATCTTTAACCACACTGGCGGTCAGATTTTCGTTACCATCAGCAGTAATCACAATGTCATCTTCAATGCGAATCCCAATCCCGCGATATTGCGATGGGACATCTGCGTCCGGAGCAATATACAAGCCCGGCTCGATAGTCAGCACCATGCCCGGCTCAAGAATGCGGCCGCGATCACTGTTGGTATAATCGCCGACATCATGTACATCCAGCCCCAGCCAGTGACTCAAACCGTGCATAAAGAATGGCCGGTGCGCCTGCTCAGCAATTAACTGTTCGACATTGCCTTTCAGGATGCCCAAATCAACCAAGCCGGTAATCATAATCCGCACTACCTGCTCGGTGACTTCACGGATGCTGGTTCCTGGTCGGAATAATTCCAGTGCTTTGTTGATGGAAGCTAATACGATGTCATAAATCTCGCGTTGGGCCGGGGTGAATTGGCCATTAACCGGGAAAGTACGTGTGATATCACCGGCATAGCCCTGATATTCACAACCCGCATCAATCAGCACCAAATCGCCATCGCGCAATTCACACTCATTTTCGGTGTAATGCAAAATGCAGCCATTTTCGCCGCCGCCCACGATAGTGTTATACGCCGGATAACGCGCACCATGGCGAGTAAACTCATGCAGAATTTCCCCCTCCAGTTGGTACTCGAACATCCCCGGCCGACACTTTTCCATCGCGCGGGTATGTGCCAATGCGCTGATTTCACCGGCGCGACGCATCACAGCAATTTCTTCCTCTGACTTAAACAGGCGCATCTCATGTAACCATGGTCGCCAGTCAGTTAAGGTTGCTGGCGCGCGTAGATTTTTACGAAAACCGTTACGTAATCTTTCCAGTGCGGCGAACACAATTTTATCAGCATAATCATACTGGCCCT
Organism: Yersinia canariae; assembly: GCF_009831415.1. Lineage (NCBI taxonomy): Bacteria > Pseudomonadati > Pseudomonadota > Gammaproteobacteria > Enterobacterales > Yersiniaceae > Yersinia > Yersinia canariae. The sequence continues at coordinate 3,752,713 of NZ_CP043727.1, forward strand.
GCGCGTGATAAATCACATCAAGGCGATTAAGCAGCAAATAGAGTTGTTCGTCGATTTCGTCAAAAGGTAGTGCACGATCGACCCCCAACTTAGCGGGGGCGGCCTCTTGCCCTAAGCGGCGGCCAAACCAGATTTCAGCGGTTAAATCACGCACCCGGTTAAACAGCACGCTGTGGTTATGAGTCTCGTCGCTTTTCACCAGAATCAGCACCGCCTGCGGCTCATTGAAGCCAGTCAGATAACTAAAATCGCTATTCTGCCGATAAGGATATTCAGAATCCGCACTGCGCGTGGCCTCTGGCGCGGCAAAAATAATTGCGGCACTGCCCGGAGCCATCTTCGCCAACAGTGCCTGACGGCGATTTTGGTATTCTTGCTGAGTCATTACACCCTCCTGAAATATCCGATTTTCATCATTCTGCGCGCGATACTGCGTGTTTAGTGTAAGGTCGGCTTACGGACTTCCGGGGCCGTTGGTTTCTCTTGAGTAAATTCGATATGGCACAAGATAGCCGCAACACGGACATACTCAATCACCTCTTCCAATGATTGAGCCAGTTCTTCCTGATCCTCATCTTCGTCATATCCTAACTGAGCAATATTACGCAAATCATCAATGGCCTCACCCACTTCGTCTTTCACTTGCGCCAACTTCGGTTGCAGCATTCCAAGCCCAAGCAGAAAATGGTTCACCCAGCCTGATAACGCATCAGCTCGGTCAAAAACAGTCACCTCTTCCCCTTCAGGAATCAGCAACTGGAACATAAAACCTTCGTTTTCCAGTGCTTCTTGTGTTGCTTCATGTAACTGTTGTAACGGCAAACCAAGGGCTTGCGAAAAGGCGACGCCCTCGTTGGTGAGGTCATGCACCAGAGTGCGCCAACCATCGTCTTTACTGCCTCCGCAAAGTATACCGCTGATCAAGCCATGCATTTCAGCAGGGGTTAATGCCACGGCTTGCTGGCTCAATGCCAGGGCAATTGATTGGTAAGTTGGTAATGTATTCTCTATAGACATGCTTATTGGTCATCGTTGGCAGGATAAGTTCGTGTTATGCTACCACCAAGAAAGGTCGCTATACCAGAAAACGCAACGCGCTATACCCTATAGATTTCAAGATGCAGGAAGGCAGTAAGCAACCGCGGGTATATATCCGCAGCTGGAAAGATGTCAGGGATTAGGGCTTGAATCTTGGTATCGAGGTATATATAGTGACGCCCGCTTTGCAGCTACGAGCAATTTGCCTCTGGTTTTCAGAGCTGGCGCGAAATTAGTCAGGAAGGTCGCATGTCTGCACAACCAGTAGATATACAAATTTTTGGTCGCTCGTTAAGAGTTAATTGTCCGCCAGAACAACAAGATGCGTTGAACATGGCCGCAGAAGATCTTAACCAACGATTGCAAGATCTGAAAGTTCGCACTAGAGTCACCAATACTGAGCAGTTAGTTTTCATCGCGGCATTGAACGTATGTCACGAATTAGCTCAGGAAAGATTGAAAACCCGTGACTATGCATCCAATATGGAGCAACGTATTCGGATGTTACAACAGACCATTGAACAGGCATTGCTTGAACAGGGTCGCATCTCTGAACGTCAGGATGCACAGTTTGAATAAATCTCTGTTGAATGATAGATTCGACAGTGAGTAAAGAATTTCTCTGAGATGTTTGTCAGCGGGCCAGTCCCCTGAGCCGATATTTAATACCAACAGAATGTAGCGACTCCGTAACTGGTGCGCATGCTCGGTCCGCCGAGAAGCCTTAAGGTTGCGACGCTGCGTTCACCTTGAACCATGGGTTCAAGGGTTACAGCCTGCGACGGCATCTCGGAGATCCCTTTCTAATCGTGTAACTTGTTTTTTCAGTTATCACGTTTGTGTTGATACAGGCAGTTTTCTACTTTTTTAAGTCAATAACATGCCTTTGAATCCGCAATATGCCCTTGAGCGGCAGAAAATTCGCAGTGACATTCGTGAGCGTCGGCGTCTTTTGACTCCCGAGCAACAACAGCACTCTGCTAATTCCGCGGCTAAACACATCGCTTCCCACAATAAAATTCAGCAGGCCAATACTGTTGCAGTATTTCTGTCTTTTGATGGAGAATTGAATACCACTCCGGTGATTGAATTATTGTGGCAGCAGAAAAAACGGGTTTATCTCCCTGTTCTCCACCCTTTCAGCCCCGGTAATCTGTTGTTTCTCCACTATCGTCCTGATAGCCAACTCATTCGCAATCGCTTGAAAATTCTAGAACCTCAATTAGACGTGCGCGATGTGCTGCCCTTAAATCAATTAGATGTGGTGATAACCCCGCTAGTGGCATTTGATAGCCTAGGGCAGCGTTTAGGGATGGGAGGGGGCTTCTATGACCGTACACTGCAAAACTGGCAGCAAGGTGGCCCCTATCCTCTTGGTCTGGCGCATGATTGCCAGCGGGTTGAGCACTTACCAAGTGAACATTGGGATGTGCCGTTGCCAGAGATTGTTACGCCGGAAAAAATCTGGCGATGGTGAGAAATAGCCCTTTAATATAAAAAAACACCCGCGACCAGATAGATAGCGGGTGCTCAGTCATTCAATACAGCGCTTATCAATAGAGCAAACGCGCGCGAATAGTCCCTGGAATTGCCTTCATCGCCTGCAATGCTTTTTCCGCATTCTCTGCATCATCAGTTTCAACATCGATAACGACATAACCGATGTCAGCGCTGGTTTGCAAATACTGCGCGGCAATATTGACGTTCTGCTCAGCAAAGATTTTGTTGATGCTGGTCAGGATACCTGGACGGTTCTCGTGGATGTGCAACAAACGGCGAGTATTGTCACCATGAGCGGGCAAAGAAACTTCCGGGAAGTTAACCGCAGACAGCGTTGAGCCGTTGTCGGAATACTTCGCCAGCTTGCCAGCCACTTCATCACCGATATTTTCCTGTGCTTCCTGAGTGGAACCACCGATATGCGGGGTCAATAACACATTATCAAACTCGCACAATGGTGAATTGAACGGGTCTTTGTTGGTCGCCGGCTCTTCAGGGAAAACATCAATTGCCGCGCCCGCCAAATGATTACTGGCCAATGCATCACACAACGCAGGAATATCAACGACCGTCCCGCGTGAAGCATTAATCAGCATCGCGCCCGGCTTCATCAGTGCCAATTGCTCAGGGCCAATCATATTCTTGGTGGAGTGATTTTCCGGCACATGCAGGCTAATCACATCACTCATATTCAGCAAATCAGACAGGTGACGAACCTGCTGCGCGTTCCCCAACGACAGTTTATTTTCAATATCGTAGAAGAATACTTTCATACCAACACTTTCCGCCAGAATACCCAGCTGAATACCAATATGACCATAACCAATGATACCCAGTTTCTTGCCACGGGCTTCATAGGAGCCTACCGCCAGCTTATTCCACTCGCCACGGTGTGCTTTGGCATTAGCAGACGGAATGCCCCGGAACATCAGCAGCAACTCGCCCAGTACCATTTCGGCTACCGAACGGGTATTGGAGAAAGGCGCATTGAATACTGGCACACCACGTTTGGTCGCCGCGTTTAAATCAACCTGATTAGTACCGATACAGAAACAGCCTACTGCAACTAATTTTTCTGCTGCAGCAAAAACTTCCTCGGACAGATGCGTGCGCGATCGGATCCCGATGAAGTGAGCATCACGAATAGATTCTTTCAGTGATTCGGTGTCTAAGGCACCTTTATGATATTCAATATTGCTATAACCGGCTGCACGCAGATTATCGACCGTGCTCTGGTGAACCCCTTCCACTAACAGAAACTTAATTCTGTCTTTCTCCAGTGATACTTTTGCCATGTCCCCGACCCTATTTTCAGACTTCAGATGTGGCTGCCGATATCGAATGAATCCGGTCAGCACCCTGTCAACATAACAAATATTACGCGGGCAGCAATACAAACGATTGCTTGCCTATCAGCAGAACAAATAGCGCAAGTGTTAATTTATGGAATAAAAAACTGGCGGAGAGAGAGTTAATGGCAGGTTAAGAAAATGAAATGAGAAAATGTGATATATATCACCAAATTTAACCATTTTAAGAAAAGATATTTAAAGACAAAAATTATCAGGGTGAAGTCAATAAACCACACCCTGAGCAAGGTTTAGTCGATCATTTCAGGACGACAGTCTTAACACCGTCGGCAGTACCAATCAATGCCACATCAGCACCACGATTGGCAAATAGCCCAACAGTGACAACCCCGGCGATACCATTAATTTTATTTTCTAACGCAATGGCATCCAAAATAGTCAGATTATGAACATCTAAAATAATGTTGCCATTATCAGTCACGACATTCTGACGATATTCAGGTAGCCCACCCAATTTGACCAGCTCGCGGGCGACATAAGAACGCGCCATTGGGATAACTTCGACCGGCAGCGGGAACTTACCCAACACACCGACCTGCTTAGAGGCATCGGCAATACAGATAAACTTACGAGCAATAGCCGCAATGATTTTCTCGCGAGTCAGTGCTGCACCGCCGCCTTTTATCATCTGCATTTGATCATTAATTTCATCAGCGCCATCGACATAGATATCCAACACATCGACTTCGTTGCAATCAAATACCTGAATGCCATAACTTTTTAGCTTGGCGGTAGAGGCGTCTGAGCTGGAAACTGCCCCTTCAATTTGATTTTTGATAGAGCCAAGGGCATCAATAAAATGTGCCGCAGTAGAGCCAGTGCCGACCCCCACGATAGTGCCGGGTTTAACATAATCTAATGCTGCCCAGCCCACTGCTTTTTTAAGTTCATCCTGAGTCATGGTATGTTCACGCCTTGATGTGAAAGAAAACCTGACGTCATTATAGAGCATATACGTGATAAAACATCGCAATAAAGCCCGCCTGCAAGGTGGTTAATTTTAGCTAGATCACAGTTATGTCGGTTTATTTGTGGCGAGCCTTGCGGCATTCCAACATAGAAAAATGCTCAAAATGTGGCATAGTGCGGTATTAACTTAAATATTTGGAGAGATGACTCCGATGAAACGCCCAGACTACCGTACGCTACAAGCGCTGGACGCGGTGATCCGTGAGCGCGGTTTTGAACGCGCTGCACAAAAGCTCTGTATCACCCAATCGGCGGTATCTCAGCGCATTAAGCAGTTGGAAAACCTGTTTGGTCAGCCGCTGTTGGTGCGCACTGTGCCCCCCCGACCAACGGAACAAGGGCAGAAATTGCTCGCCTTGCTGCATCAGGTTGAATTGCTGGAAGAAGAGTGGCTCGGCAATGATAACGGCGGGGATACTCCGCTATTGCTGTCATTGGCGGTCAACGCCGACAGCCTGGCAACTTGGCTATTACCGGCGTTAAAATCGGTATTGGTAGACTCCCCTATTCGGCTGAATTTACAAGTCGAAGATGAAACCCGAACTCAAGAACGGCTGCGCCGTGGTGAGGTTGTGGGCGCGGTCAGTATCCAACCTCAACCGCTTCCCAGCTGCTTAGTCGATCAACTCGGCGCACTGGATTATCTGTTTGTCGCATCCAAACCCTTTGCCGAACGTTACTTCCCCAATGGCGTGACCCGCTCAGCATTGCTGAAAGCGCCAGCGGTGGCTTTTGACCATTTGGATGATATGCATCAGGCGTTTTTGCAGCAAAATTTCGATTTATCGCCGGGGAGTGTGCCCTGCCATATCGTTAATTCGTCAGAAGCATTTGTGCAGTTGGCAAGGCAAGGCACCACCTGCTGTATGATCCCGCATCTGCAAATCGAAAAAGAGCTGGCATCCGGTGAGCTAATTAATCTGACGCCGGGGTTATTGCAGCGGCGAATGTTGTTCTGGCATCGATTTGCGCCAGAAAGCCGGACGATGAGGAAGGTTACTGACGCCCTGTTATCTTACGGGCGTCAGGTATTACGGCAAGACTAGCTTATTTAGCAGCAGTTGTCGGCGTGTTAGCACTGGTTTTCAGTTCAAACACGACATCAACTTGATCATCAAAATGGATGGTCTGCTGTTCGTAAGTTTGAGCAGCATCATTAGCTGGTGCGGCTTCAGCACTCTTGAACATGCGCGCTACCGGCATTGGCTGGTAGTTAGCGACATGATAGCGAATGCTGTAAACCGGCCCCAGTTTAACCTTAAATCCTTCGGCCAGAGACCCCGCCTGGCTAATGGCATTCTCGATAGCTTTTTTACGTGCTTGCTCACGGTAAGTCTCCGGATTAGCCACACCCAGTTCCACAGCACGAATCTCATTTAGGCCCGATTTTAGCGCCCCATCCAGTAACTCATTCAATTTATCAAGCTGGCGCAGTGTCACCTGAACCTGACGCACCGCACGGTAGCCTTTCAATACCGCCTCACCGGTTTTCTGGTAATCGTATTCAGGTTGGGTACGGATATTGGCAGCATTGATATCTTTTTTATCAATGCCACTTTTACGTAGGAAATCAAAATATTGCGCTACACGGGTATCCGCCTGCTTTTTAGCATCAGCCGCATCTTTGGCAGATACGCTGACTTCAATAGCAATAGTGGCGATATCTGGAGTCGCATCAACACTGGCGGTGCCGGAGGTGACAACATGCGGCCCTTCTGGCACTTCGGCGGCTTGAACTTGTAGCGCCAAAGGTAACGTCCCTAATCCCATCATTGCGGCCAAAGCCAATGTCTTCAACTTCACGGAGCCTCCTAAAATATGCATGACAAATAAATCTGTTGCCATTAGATAACCAGTGAATTCAATTAGTCACAAATATATTTGCAGTTAATTACACTCGTTGGCATCTCATTGACAAGGTGATTCATTCGCCGTCGGTAATCCTATTAACACATCAACCGTAGCATATCTTACGAAGCATGAGATTCAGATTAGTGATAAAAATTCACAGGTTTAATCCCTGTTGTGCCAACTGAAAAGCAATAAACCACATCACGCCGCCCACCAGCAAATTGATCACTCGCTGTGAGCTTGGGCGATTCAGCCATGGTGATAACCACGCCGCGAGGAGTGCCAGAGCAAAAAACCAGGTAACTGATGCACTCACCGCCCCCAAAGCAAACCAAGGCCGAACATCCGGTAATAACTGCCCTCCCAAGCTCCCCAGCACCACAAAGGTATCCAGATAGACATGCGGGTTAAGCCAGGTTACTGCTAATAGTGTGACGATGATGGGCCAGCGCCCCTGAGCACCCGCGCCAGCAGAGGATGAGGAATTCCCTCCCCGCCAGGCGGCTACCAGTGCTCCCCAGCCATACCACAACAAAAATGCCACTCCACCCCAAGTGACCAGTGCCAACAACAATGGTGAGCGGCTCAATAAAGCGCTGCCGCCAAAAATACCGGCGCAAATCAAGATGATGTCACTGAGAGCACAAAGTCCGGCGCTCATTAGGTGGTGTTGCCGCTTAATGCCCTGATTCATCACAAAAGCATTTTGTGGCCCAAGGGGTAAAATCATGGCGGCGCTGAGGGCAAAACCTTGCAAATAGACAGCTAACATACTGTTACCTTTAAATAATCCTCAGTATTGACCGAGGAAATAGGAAAGCGATTAGCTGCATATTACGGGGAGATAATCATCAGAGGAAATTGATATTTCTTATCAACTATAAGTAAAACTAATAATCAGCGAATAGAGGCGGGTGTGAGGGAAAAAAATGAGAGAAACGGGCCTAATAACAGCCCGTATCGACATCATTTATTTTTATGCTGGCGTATTAGATTCTGCAGTTGCGACCTGATGCAAATGCACATCCATCTGCGGGTAAGGAATACCGATTTTATTGGCATCCAGCGCGCGTTTGAAGTTCTCCATCAGATCCCAATACACATCCATTGCATCGCCATTGGTGGTCCAGACACGCACAGTGAAGTTTAATGACGAAGCCGCCATCTCATTCAGGCGCACGGTAACCCCCTTGTCATGCATGATGCGAGTATCAGCTGCAATGATGTCACCCAGCACTTTCTTCACTACATCAATATCAGCATCATAGGCAACGCCGATGACCATATCAGTACGGCGATTAGGTTCACGGCTTGTATTGATTATGTTGTTAGCAATAATTTTGCCATTCGGCACCACAATAATTTTGTCGTCAACAGTACGGAGAGTGGTTGAGAAAATCTGCACCTGTACCACAGTCCCGGCGACACCGCCCAGATCAACATACTCACCCGCTTTAAACGGACGGAAGGCCACTAGCAATACACCCGCAGCAAAGTTGGACAGTGAGCCTTGTAGCGCCAAACCCACAGCCAAACCGGCAGCACCAATGACCGCAATCACCGACGCGGTTTGTACCCCAAGACGGCCAAGCACTGCCACAATGGTAAAGGCCAGAATACTGTAGCGCGCCATGGCCGCCAGAAAATCAGCAACCGTGATATCAATACCACGTAATTTCATGACTCGGCCAAGCATGCCCGAAACGACCTTGGCAATGATCGAGCCGACAATCAGGATCAACAACGCCGCAACAAGATTGACGGCATATTGAATCAGTAAATCTTGATTATCAACAAACCAGGTACTGGCTTCATTGATGCTATCAACTACGTTTAGTTCTTCCATTTTAACCATCCTACAAAAAACTCCCCACAGGGGAGATTGCGCAAAAATCACCACCAATTGATGACTAATATGGCAGTCATACCTGCTTAGGGTAACGAACAATAGGATGTGTTGCCAATTTTGATAGTAATAAATAAATATCAAGACTCTTGCTTGAAGCTTTATCAGTAAGTTTTCAACTCATAGAAAAAACAGATTATTTATAGAATAAACATTGTCTGGAGAAATTTAGCATGAGGAGGTTAGGCCATCCCGTTCACTCATTAAGAGAAAAATTCATGCCGAGAATTAGACAACCCAACCTGACCCTCAACCTCAATCTGAATCTGAATCTGAATCTGAATCTGAATCCTATTAAAGATAGCCGGCCCAAAACAGACACCGAAAACCTACTCGAGTCACTGAAAAACCATCAGAAAGATTTAATATGGCAAGATAGCAGTCAAACAATAATAAAACAGGAATATCAAAGATATACAGACATCATCACACCGAAGGAAACCGCCATCATAGCACCCAATAATATTGCTCTACCCGCTAACCATATACGGCTAGGAACAGATAAAGGGGTGATACGTAGCCAGTATCCTACGGCTTCTGGCGTCGATGATTTTAAAGCGATGCTGGCAGAAAAACGCGTGACCTTAGTCGTCGTTATTGCTGATAACAATATGTTGGATAATCCATTCGGAACATATCAATCACCGCATCCGACTTATTTCAGACAGGGGGAAATTGAGAAAGACTTGATATCCTGGATACCAAAGCAAACAGATAATATTGATATTGACGCCTATGAGATGAAATTGAAAGATGCCAACAATAAAACAATACCAATAAATATCGTTCATATCAAAAACTGGCAAGATCATACTTCGTTCGACAAAGACGCGATACGGACATTAGCTGAAATGGTGACACAACTACACCAACTGGCACTTAATAACTTCAAAAAACAGGGCAGTCAAGCCGTTGATGCTGAGTGCAAAGCACTTCCAGTGATTCATTGTAGTGCTGGTGTTGGGCGTACCGGGCAACTTATCGCCGCGATGGAATTGACCAACCCAAAATCATCACAAAGCCTGGAATCAATAATTAAAACTCTGCGTGAACAAGGAGGGCCGGATATGGTGCAGACGGAAGATCAAATGAAGGCATTAATTGATTTAGCTGACATGGTTGGCAAGCCGTTATGGGCTAAAGACGAGCGAAGGTAAATAATTATCCATTTGTCGATAATGACATTTATGTATGCAAGACAGAGCCGATGACGAAAAAAGGCCCCGCAGGGCCTTTCATATCGTGTGAAGCAGTATCGAATTACAGAACGTCTTTCGCGTTCAATTCTTCAAATGCTTTTTCCAAACGAGCAATCATAGTCACCTGTGCAGCACGCAGCCATGCACGTGGATCGTAGAATTTCTTGTTAGGTTTGTCCGCGCCTTCTGGGTTACCCAGTTGGCCTTGCAGATAGCCTTCATTCTTTTTGTAGTAGTTCAGAATACCTTCCCACGTCGCCCATTGGGTGTCAGTGTCGATATTCATTTTCACTACGCCGTAGCTGACCGCTTCTTTGATTTCAGCAGCAGTAGAACCTGAACCACCATGGAACACGAAGTTCAGACTGTTGTGCGGCAGGTTGTGTTTCTTAGAAACATATTCCTGAGAGTCACGCAGAATAGTTGGGGTCAGTTTCACGTTACCTGGTTTGTAAACACCGTGTACGTTACCGAAAGAAGCCGCGATAGTGAAACGCGGGCTGATTGCGTTCAGTTTTTCGTAAGCATAATCAACATCTTGCGGCTGAGTGTACAGAGAAGATGCGTCCATGTGGCTATTGTCTACGCCATCTTCTTCACCACCGGTGCAACCCAGTTCGATTTCCAGTGTCATACCCAGTTTCGCCATGCGAGTCAGGTATTTGCTGCAAATTTCGATGTTTTCTTCCAGAGACTCTTCAGACAAGTCAATCATGTGAGAAGAGAACAGGGGTTTGCCAGTTGCAGCAAAGTGTTTCTCACCAGCATCCAACAAGCCGTCTAACCATGGCAGCAATTTCTTGGCGCAATGGTCGGTATGCAGAATAACTGGAACACCATAGTGCTCAGCCATTTGATGCACATGGTGGGCACCAGAAATAGCACCCAGAATAGCAGCGCCTTGACCTTCTGCTTTCACGCCTTTACCTGCGATAAATGCTGCACCACCGTTAGAGAACTGAACGATGACTGGCGCACGCACTTTGGCTGCTGTTTCCAGCACTGCGTTGATAGAGTCGGTGCCGACACAGTTAACTGCTGGCAGAGCAAAGTTGTTTTCTTTTGCTACTGCGAACACTTTCTGCACGTCATCACCTGTGATGACACCTGGTTTTACGAAATCAAAAATTTTAGACATGTAAGTTGTCCTGTTTCGTCGACTGAAGATAGCAGCTACCCGAGAGGATAGGCCCTAAATGTAAATCGGTTAAAGCGAAACGGGCGGCTCTCGCCCCCCGTTATCTAAATTACTGCTTAGCGCGCTCTTCCAGCATCACAACCGCTGGCAGTTTTTTCCCTTCTACGAACTCAAGGAAAGCACCGCCGCCAGTGGAGATATAGGAGATTTTGTCAGCAATACCGAACAAGTCGATTGCTGCCAGAGTGTCACCACCGCCTGCGATAGAGAATGCTTCACTCTCTGCAATGGCGCGAGCGACAATCTCGGTCCCTTTACGGAAGTTAGGGAACTCGAACACACCAACCGGGCCATTCCACAGAATGGTTTTGGCGTTTTTCAGGATCTCAGCCAGACGCTCCGCAGATTCGTCGCCCAAGTCCAGAATTTGCTCATCATCTTTGATTTGATCAGCAGGTTTCAATGTTGCAGCGGCAGTTTCAGAGAACTCAGTTGCAACACGCACATCTGTAGGAACAGGGATATCGCAAGTTTCCAGCAAGCGTTTTGCTTCTGGAATCAGGTCTGCTTCGTACAGCGATTTGCCAACATTGTGGCCTTGAGCGGCAACGAAGGTGTTCGCAATACCGCCACCAACAATCAGCTGGTCTGCAATTTTAGACAACGCACCCAGTACAGTTAGTTTGGTTGAAACTTTAGAACCGCCGACGATAGCAACCATTGGACGCGCTGGGTTACCCAGTGCTTTGCCCAAGGCTTCCAGTTCTGCTGACAACAGCGGGCCGGCACACGCGATAGGTGCAAATTTACCCACGCCGTGAGTAGAAGCTTGCGCGCGGTGAGCAGTACCAAAAGCATCCATCACATACACATCACACAGTGCGGCATATTTTTTGGACAGAGTTTCGTCGTCTTTCTTTTCGCCTTTGTTAAAGCGAACGTTTTCCAAAACAACCAACTCGCCAGCTGCAATTTCAACGCCGTCCAGATAATCTTTCGCCAGACGTACCGGAGCAGACAGTTTGTCTTTCAGGTAGTTAACTACTGGCAGCAAGGAGAACTCTTCGTTGTACTCGCCTTCGGTCGGGCGACCCAGGTGAGAGGTAACCATTACTTTAGCGCCTTGCTTCAGTGCCGCTTCAATTGTCGGCAGAGATGCACGGATACGCGCATCAGAAGTCACTTTGCCATCTTTTACCGGAACATTGAGGTCCGCACGGATCAGCACACGCTTACCAGCCAGATCCAGATCGGTCATCTTAATTACAGACATGGTGAATCCTCTTGTTGATTCTCTTTAAAGTTGCATAAGCTGCACATTAACGCTGATATAACCGCAATAAATGGCGGAAAATCAATACGTTATCATGCCATACTAGAAACCACTTTTGGCCATCGCCAATGTCGTATCCAACATTCTATTGGCGAAACCCCATTCGTTATCGCACCATACCAACGTCTTAATCAGGTGCTGCCCACTGACTCGCGTCTGAGTGCAATCAACAATCGCACTGTGCGGATCATGGTTAAAATCCGTCGACACCAATGGTAATTCCGTATAGTCAACTATACCACGAAATGAACCTCTTGCTGCCTTTTGCAAAAGCTGGTTAACCTCAGTCACGCCAACCGGGCTTGTCACGCTGACGCTTAGATCAATAGCCGTTACGTTGATAGTTGGCACCCGTACCGAGATGGCCTCAAACCTGTCACAAAACTTCGGAAAAATACGGGTAATCCCTGCCGCCAATTTAGTATCAACGGGAATAATTGACTGACTTGCTGCTCGGGTACGGCGTAAATCCTGATGATAAGCATCAATAACAGGCTGATCATTCATTGATGAATGAATGGTGGTGACAGTGCCGGATTCGATACCATAAGCCACATCCAGCAACTGAATAATAGGAATAATACAGTTCGTGGTACAGGACGCGTTGGAAACAATTCGGTGCTCTGCCTGTAAATCTTGATGGTTGACACCATAAACCACCGTAGCATCCAAATCATGTCCACCGGGATGGGCAAACAGCACCTTTTTGGCACCGGAGGTTAAATGCGCCTCGCCATCTGCACGGCTGCCATACACACCGCTGCAATCCAGAACAATATCAATTCCTAACTCACCCCAAGGTAACTGCCCAATCTCTGGCTGATGTATCAGCCGGATAATATCGTCCCCGACGTATAATTTGTCACATTCCTGACGAACATCCCAGGCAAACCGCCCATGGCTGGAGTCATACTTCAACAGATGGGCCATCCCTTCTGCATTAGCCAACTCATTAATCGCAACGACTGAAATCTCTGCCCGACGACCTGATTCATACAATGCGCGTAAAACGCTACGGCCAATACGGCCAAAACCATTTATCGCTATGCGGATTGTCATGTTACTCCCTGTTTCTGGTTATTATCATGCAACCCCATAGCGTACTTCAGCGCACCCTAAGATGTTAATCGTCTTATCACAATTCAGCCAGAATACTCCCGGTTTTTTCCTCAGCGAAATAAACTGAAAAGGAAAACAAATCATGACTGAAACGCTTCAGCCAGAATAAACCAAACCAATCATAAAAGGAATATCTGCCTGATAAAGGGCACAATTCATCCATCAATTGGCGAAAAAAAAGACCGCCGAAGCGGTCTTTTAACAGGTCAGTCACTGGGACTATCATCACCGTTTACAGTGATTCATAGCATTGGCAACGTCATACTGTTTTAACAAAAATTATTTCAACAGCGCCTGAGCTTTTGCCACCACGTTTTCTACGGTGAAACCAAACTCTTTGAACAGCAATTCAGCTGGAGCAGATTCACCAAAGCTGTGCATCCCCACCACTGCGCCATTCAGGCCAACATATTTGTACCAATAATCTGCAATGCCGGCTTCTACTGCAACTCGCGCGCTAACAGCAGATGGCAATACAGACTCACGGTAAGCCGCATCTTGTTTGTCGAATGCATCAGTTGATGGCATAGACACAACGCGCACTTTGCGGCCTGCGGCTGTCAATTGATCGGCTGCTGCAACCGCCAGTTCAACTTCAGAACCCGTGGCAATAAAGATCAACTCTGGCTGACCCGCGCAATCTTTCAGCACGTAAGCGCCTTTAGAGATATTGGCTAGCTGCTCAGCAGTACGTGGCTGTTGTGCCAGGTTCTGACGAGAGAAGATAAGCGCGCTTGGGCCATCTTTACGTTCCAATGCATACTGCCATGCTACCGCAGACTCAACCTGATCACATGGACGCCAAGTGCTCATGTTTGGTGTCACACGCAAGCTTGCCATCTGCTCAACTGGCTGATGGGTTGGGCCATCCTCACCCAGACCGATAGAGTCATGGGTATAAACGAAGATGCTACGGATTTTCATCAGTGCAGCCATGCGCACCGCGTTACGAGCATATTCCACAAACATCAGGAAGGTTGCGCCGTAAGGGATAAAACCACCGTGCAGAGCAATACCATTCATGATTGCGGACATACCAAACTCACGCACACCGTAGTGAATGTAGTTACCCGCCAAGTCTTCGCTCAGAGATTTAGAGCCAGACCAGATAGTCAGGTTGCTTGGTGCCAGGTCGGCAGAGCCGCCGAGGAATTCAGGCAACACTTTACCGAAAGCTTCCAGCGCATTTTGTGATGCTTTACGGCTAGCAATTTTGGCAGGGTTTGCTTGTAATTCTTCGATGAATTTCTTAGATTCAGCCGCCCAATTAGCGGGCAGTTCACCGCTGACGCGGCGTTTGAATTCAGCAGCCAGTTCTGGATGCGCTTTAGCATAAGCGGCGAACTTCTCATTCCAGGCAGCTTCTTTCGCCTTACCCGCTTCTTTAGCATCCCACGCGGCATAGATATCCTGTGGAATTTCGAATGCCGGGTATTTCCAGCCCAATGCTTCACGGGTCGCGGCAACTTCATCTGCACCTAATGGTGCGCCGTGTGAATCATGGGTGCCGGCTTTCTTCGGTGAACCAAAACCGATAATGGTTTTACATATCAGCAGTGATGGTTTGTCGGTCACTTTGTGGGCTTCTTCGATGGCCGCTTTGATGGAATCAGCGTTATGACCATCAACACCACGAACCACATGCCAGCCGTAAGCTTCAAAACGGGCTGCAGTATCATCAGTGAACCAGCCTTCAACGTGGCCGTCGATGGAGATACCGTTGTCATCATAGAATGCAGTCAGTTTACCCAGCTTCATGGTACCAGCCAGGGAGCAAACTTCATGAGAGATGCCTTCCATCATGCAACCATCGCCCATAAAGGCATAGGTGTGATGATCAACAACATCATGGCCAGGGCGGTTAAATTGCGCGCCCAGAGTGCGTTCTGCAATTGCAAAACCCACGGCATTGGCAATGCCCTGACCCAATGGGCCGGTGGTGGTTTCTACGCCAGCGGTATAACCATATTCAGGGTGACCTGGCGTTT